>NZ_CP083663.1:2111909-2413611 GCF_020097815.1 Haloprofundus salinisoli | reverse complement strand
GATGATCGGCTACATCGAAGATGTAGTCGTCAGCGGGACCAGCGGGTCGTCGCAGACGCTCGCAAAGTCCGACACGGGTGCGACGCGGACGAGTATCGACACCTCGCTGGCCGCCGAAATCGGCGCGGGCCCCATCAAGAGTATGACGCGCGTCAAATCCGGGAGCATGAAGCGCGGGAAGGCCCGCCCGGTCGTCGACCTCGTCATCGGTATCGGCGGTACGCAGCACACGGTGACCGCGAGCGTCGAGGACCGCAGCCACATGGACTATCCACTTCTGTTGGGCCGCGATATCCTCGAACACTACCGCGTCGACGTTCGCCGCCGCGCCGACGTCGAGGCCAAAGACGACCTCGAACGCGAAGAGGAGTATCTGGAGTAACCGACTCGGCCGTCGGCGTCGCGGCGCGTTTCCCCGCGGGTTCCTCGTTTCCTCTTTTCACTGTTTCCGGTTCTCTCGGTTCTGGGGGAGTCTCCGCCTCTCGCTTCGTCTCTTCGTTTCACCGTCTCCCCATTTCGTCGCTCCCGGCTGACCGCGAGCGGGCATCGACGCGAGAACCGCGTCACTGCGCCGAGACGCGACCCGGGGCTCCGACCGAGACGCATTTCCCTTCGCACTCCCTGAATCACATCGTTCACAGTATGACAGACGAGGCCGAGTCCGTGCTCCGACGAGACCCAGTGATGGCGGAGCTCGTCGACAGGCACGACCCCTACTCCGAACCGAGCTGGACCGAGTACGAACGTCTCTGCATCTCCATCATCAACCAGCAGCTCTCGACGGCGAGCGCCGCCGCCGTCAGGAGTCGAGTGTTCGACCTGCTGGACGACGAAATCACGCCGGAAGCGGTACTCAGCGCGGACGAGGAGGCGCTCCGCGATGCCGGACTCTCCCGAATGAAGACCGAGTATCTGCGGAACGCCGCCCGTGCGTTCCAGCAGAACGACTTCACGAGAGAGGCGCTCGCGGGATACACCGACGCGCAGGTCGTCGACCTACTCACCGAAATCAAAGGTGTCGGGGAGTGGACCGCGCAGATGTTCCTCCTGTTCGTCCTCGACCGAGACGACGTCTTGCCGCTCGGGGACCTCGCGGTCCGGCGGGGCATCGAACTGCTGTACGCCGACGGTGAGGAGATGACTCGCGAGGAGATGCGCGAAATCGCGGAGCAGTGGCGGCCGTTCCGCTCGGTCGCGACGAAGTACATCTGGGCCGAGTACGAGTCCGATTCGTGAGGACGCGCGCGTCGACCGACTCGCCGAACCGAGGGTTCTCTGTACGAGAGGCACGTTCGGCGCTCCAAAATCCCTCACGAACCATATAAATAAACTAAATTCGAGTTGTCCGAATGCACGAGGGAAACGTTGAAACTGACGGCAGCCGAGGGTTCGGCCATGGACCTGGATGACGTCAACAGTATCACGGTTCTCGGTGCGGGGAACATGGGCCACGGCATCGCGGAGGTCGCGGCGCTCGCCGGCTACGACGTAGTACTGCGCGACATCAACGAGGAGTTCGTCCAGAACGGCTACGACCAGATCGAGTGGAGCCTCGGCAAACTGGCCGAGAAGGACCAGCTGAGCGAGGAGGAGGCCGACGCCGCGATCGACCGCGTCACGCCGGTCGTCGACCTCGGCGAGGCCGTCGCCGACGCCGACGTGGTCGTCGAAGCGGTGCCCGAGAAGATGGAGATAAAGAAGGACGTGTACGGGGAACTGGAGGAGAAGGCCCCCGATCGGACCGTCTTCGCGACGAACACGTCGAGTCTCTCTATCACCGAACTCTCGGAAGTCACGGAGCGCCCAGAGCAGTTCTGCGGGATGCACTTCTTCAACCCCCCCGTTCGGATGCCGCTGGTCGAGGTCATCTCCGGCACGCACACCGCCGACGAGACGATGGACCTCGTCGATGAACTCGCCGAGTCGATGGGCAAGACGCCGGTCCGCGTCCGCAAGGACAGTCCCGGCTTCATCGTCAACCGCATCCTCGTCCCCCTGATGAACGAGGCGGCCTGGATAGTCCACGATGAGGTCGCCACGGTCGAGGAGGTCGACAGCACGACGAAGTTCGACATCGGCCTACCGATGGGCAGTTTCGAACTCGCCGACCAGGTCGGCATCGACGTGGGCTACCACGTGCTCGAGTACATGCACGAAGTGCTAGGCGACGCCTACGAACCGTGTCCCCTCCTCGCGGAGAAGGTCGAAAACGAGAACCTCGGGAAGAAGACCGGCAAGGGCTTCTACGACTACGAGAACGGCGGCGTCGACGTGCCGACCGACGCCGCGCGCGAGGACGTGAAGCGCCGTCTGCTCGCCGTGATGGCCAACGAAGTCGCGGCGCTCGTCGAGAACGACGTCGCCGACGCCGATGCCATCGACCGCGCGGTGATGCTCGGCGGCGGCTTTCCCGACGGCCCGGCGAAGATGGCCGACGACGCCGGCATCGAGACGCTCGTCGAGACGCTGGACGAACTCCACGAGGAAACCGGCGCGGAGCGCTACCAGGTCGTCGACGCTCTCCGCGAACTCGCCGAATCGGACGAGGGGTTCCACGGCAGTGACGACGAGAAGTCGGGGACGCTGGAGTTCGACAACCTCCGCGTCGAGATGGAGGGCGCTGTCGCCCACGTGGTCCTCGACCGGCCGCACCGCCTCAACACCATCAGCGGCGACCTGATGGACGACCTCTCCGACGCCATCGACGCGCTGAGCGACGACGACGAAGTTCGCGCCATCCTGCTCACCGGCGCGGGCGACCGAGCCTTCTCCGCCGGCGCGGACGTGACGAGCATGGCCGCCGGCGGCGCGGACCCGATACCTGCGGTCGAGCTCTCCCGTAAAGGGCAGAAGACGTTCGGCAAACTCGAAAATTGCGACAAACCGGTCGTCGTGGGCATCGACGGCTTCTGTCTCGGCGGCGGGATGGAACTCGCCGCGTGCGCGGACCTCCGCATCGCCACCGAGCGCTCCGAGCTCGGCCAACCCGAGCACAACCTGGGTCTCATCCCGGGATGGGGCGGCACCGTCCGCCTCCAGCGTATCGTCGGCACCGGTCGCGCTAAAGAGATCATCTTCACCGCCGAGCGCTACGACGCCGAGACGATGGCCGACTACGGCTTCGTCAACCGAGTAGTGGAGAACGACGAACTCGAAGCCGAGGCGATGGAGCTCGCGCAGTCGCTCGCCGGCGGGCCGCCCATCGCCCAACGCTACACGAAACGCGCGATGCACCGCGGATGGGAGGACACCGAGGCCGGTCTGGAGGTCGAAGCGCAGGCGTTCGGCATCCTGTTTGCGACCGACGATCTGATGGAGGGCGTCATGGCCTTTTCCAGCGACCGCGAACCGGAGTTCGAGGGGAAATAACACGCACACTCGCCACGTAACGGAATCTTTAAACTCCTCTGGGCGACAGTTGAGAACGTCGCTCGGTTGGTGTAGTCCGGCCAATCATCTTGGCCTTTCGAGCCGAGGACAGGGGTTCAAATCCCCTACCGAGCATCCTCAAGGCTTCTACCGCCTGTTTTCAGCCGTGGAGTGACAAAACTATGTTCACCCCACAGGCCAATTCGATTCGACCGAATAGCTACCCCACTGCCGTACAGCGATTAGCATTTCTGTCAGGCTCAATTTACGAAACGGGAGACTCCCGATGAGTCTCAGCCCCGAAGATTTCCCGCTTGTGACGGACAAAAGTCGGGAATTACTGAAAGAGAAGCAGGTGGTTGACTACGAGGCTCACCGCATCGAGTTCGTTCGTTGGCTCATCCATCTCGGTAAGAATCCTGACCTCGCAGAAGGCTACGGACGAGACACTATCCGAGCGACGGCGTACCGTACCGACCAGTTCGCACGGCAGGTGTGGACAGAACAGGAGGACGGCTACACAGTCGCGTTCACCCACGACCACGCGGACGCCTACATGACCGAACTCCTCTACTCGGATAACTCAGCCACCCACAAGGCGAACACGCAGAAGGCTCTCAAGCGCCTGTTCAAGTGGCGTTCTAACGAGAAAGGTGATACCCTGTGGGAGCCAGAGCGTACCTTCAGCAACGCGAATACTGACGCTGGACCACGCGAGTTTCTCACCATCGAGGAGCGGAAACAGGTTCGTGAAGCCGCGCTGGACTACGGTTCCATACCATCGTACAGTAGTCTCTCTCCGGGCGACCGCGACGAGTGGAAAGCACTCCTCGCACAACGGTTCGGGAAGCCTAAGTCAGAGGTGACACCGGACGACTGGAAGCGAGCGAACAGTTGGAAGTTCACCTCGATCACGTGGGCGAGTCTCGACTGCGGGCTTCGACCCACCGAGGTGGAGCGTGCGAAAGTATCGTGGGTCGATGTGGAGAACAGCGTACTCCGTATCCCGAAGGAAGACTCCGCGAAGAACGAAGGGAACTGGGTCGTTGCACTCTCTGACCGTACCGCCGATGCCCTCGAACGGTGGCTGAGTGAGCGCGGACGGTACGAGAAGTACGACGATACCGATGAATTGTGGCTGACCCGCGAGGGAAATCCATACCAGACACAGAGTCTTCGGCGTCTTCTCGTGAAGCTCTGCGAGATAGCTGGGATTCCGACGGAGAACCGGCAGATGAGCTGGTATGCGCTTCGTCATTCCACGGGAACTGCGATGACCCACGAACGTGACCTTGCGGCGGCGAAGGCTCAACTCCGACACAAGAGCGAGCAAACGACGATGAAGTACGACCAAGCACCGGTAGAAGATCGACGGAACGCGCTTGACCGGATGGGATGAACACGATGACAGAGAACTACCTACACGACGTGGACGAGACTGAGCGGCTGATTGTGGAGTATGGCCTGTCGGGGTCGCACGCCGAGAAAAAACGCATCGAGGGGCGGATACTCGATGAGACAATCGGTACAGCGTATCGCGAGAACGCTCCCAAGGAAACTGGATTTCCGTCTGGAACACCACTCCTTGCGGCACTCCTGAAACTCCACATGGACACCGAAGAAGAAGAGATGCTCGGACTCATCGAGCAGGAGATTGGGGCGGTGACTGACGGGTTCGTTGAAGTGGCGGACTTTGGGCTTCGACCGCTTCCCTACGCCGCGTATTTCGACCTCATGGACTACGCCGATTACTTCGAGAGTCGTGACCCCTCGATAGGTCGGTACTTCCGGCTTCGGACGTTCGAAGAATTGGGCGCGTTCGACGACAAGGGATTGCTTCGACATTACGAATCCGAGAATGGACTCATCGAGGGGTTGAGTGAGATACTACACGATTACCTCCGAAAGATGCACGACTCGATACGATAGACCGGGGGTAGAAGAGGGCAGAACACGGCTTCAGTTTTTGATTTTCTCTTCGATAGTCGCTATGTTGCAGTCTGTTGTGTAGAAGTCGAATTGGCAATGCTACAGTCTTCACACGCCAGAATTAAGAAGCGGGACCCCGTCTAGTAAAGTGAGGACCTTTTCCGGCGGAATCTACTCTGAGTCTCAATGTCGTCCAGTAGTAGCTACTGCCGTAGCGTCCATTCCATCTATGAGTGTCGAACATATCACTACTGAGCCTGTACTACACTCCGAACCTTCTGACTCGCATTCTGCCACCCCTGAGGTTGCTCCAGAGACTCCAAAGTCTGATTTCGAGCAATTGTTGGCTGAGAAGGATGAAGAGGAGACGAAGCGAGAATTGCGCATCGACGGTGATGCGTACAATCAACTCACGAAACCAGACCCGCACTGGGCGACTCTATTTCGCGCCAAGGATGTTCGTGGGCAACGATGGAGTAGTGATTTCCTGAAGCTCGACAAGGAGTCGTACTTCAAGATGCTGGGTGAGATTCATCGTGGCGAGAAGAATGGACCGAAGTGGGAGCATTCAGAGCTGAAGACGTATCGGCTCAGAGTGTATCTCGTAGAGAATATCGGTGAACGACTGAACCTCACGTCCCTCCAGATCGACCGCGCGAAAGCGAGAGCAACGAACGTAGATGCCGAAAAATTCGGCAAGAAGCTGGAGCTAGTCGCGTTCTGTTCGTGCGCCTACGTTGTCCACCGTGACGAGAACACGCCGTATGCGGCCGAGAGGAAGTACCATCCCAACTGTGCCGAATCCGACGAGATATTCAATCAGGTCGCCCTTGAGTTCGGACTTCGACAACACGATATCGACCGTGTGTGTCGGCAGTTCGACCAGATGTTCTCTGAGCGACTCCCACCGAAGGGCTTCGACGAACGAAAACCGAACTGGACGCCAACCACCACTCGATGAAGCCACCACAAAGGGTGGTATATAAACCCCTTAGCATTACGTTAGGGTGGAGCGGCATTACGAGGATATACACGACTGCTTCTACGCCAAAGTTCGTTCGGATGGACAACTGCATCGAGGCGGGGGCCAAGTACGGACTACTAATCTATCATCGAACAGTAGAAACATCGAGTATTCAACGACAATTCCAAACCTCTACGAATCTTTTTCCTCCTAAACGCCTCGATGCGGTGAATCAGACAAGCTAAAAGGTTTAAATCTAAACATAATTAGGAGTCAACTTTTAATTCTGTCTAAAAAAAGAGAGATAGATGAGGTTTCCGGCGTTCCGGAGTAGGGTATTGCGACCCTGAATCTCCCTCGGAACGTCAGAATACTTCGAGGTAATCCTCAATGACGTTGCGTTCGTCTTCGGTGAGATTGAACAGGTCGTAGACTGTGTCGTCAATCTCTGCTTCGAGGTCTTCGATGCTCGTCTCTTCGACGGTCTGTTTGTCGGCTTCTAACGCCTCAATGAGTTGTTCCACGTCATCGGTACGCTTCGGGATTGGGATGTTCATCTCTTCTCCCTTTTTCATGTTCCGTCCGTTGACAGCCGCGTGAACGTACTTCGCTCTGAGCTTGCGGTCGTCACGGTCACCTTTGTCCATCTGAGGAGCGGTGATTTCGTCGGAAATTCCCGCTGTTACTGCAAAGCGACCATCATCAAGTTCCTCAATTTTCGCTTTTACCGGATAACGACGAGTCTGCCACTCATAATCAATGTAGTCGATTTCGCCACTCTGTCCACTAATATATGAACTGGGGAAATCCGTAATGTTGTTATGTTTTTTCACTATAGTTCTTATTTTGGCAACATAATCTGAGAGACCACTAATTTTTTTAGGTATTGGAACCTGTCTTAAAAGGTCCTCGCTAAGTTGATAGTAACCATTTGCTTTGCTTGGAGCTGACGCTTTCACGAACGCACCAACAAGTGTGGAATTGAGATATCCGAGTAGTTCATCTTCTGAAACTGAACTGTCGGGTATAATTCCAAGCACTCCTGCTGTACCGCCAACAAAGATTGACCCATTTCTATTCTTTGCAAAATTCATCTTGTTAGTAAGAGCTGGTGTCAAGATGCAAGTTTTGCTGTAGATGTCGTAATCGTCGATGTACATTGGAGCGTACCACTCGCCATGTAGTTCTACTGGACCCTGGTCGAACCAAACTCGTTCCCGAAGCTCAATTTCATGATTTTTGAAATGTTCATGTGTCTGTGGGTACTTTGTCTGTAGTGTTTTTTCATCAATTGCTGAATTATCCTTGAGTGGATAAATCATATATCGGCCTTTCCAGGCTTCTTCCCACCGTCTCACATCCTTTCCTTTTACAATTGGTTTAAGAATCTCATTTTCGATTTTTACGACCTCCCCACTCTGCATCTCGAATTCGTTGGACCCGTCAACAGATGTCTGAGTACCAATAAAGACGTCATCCTTACCGATACGAGCGCCAGAGATCGGCTCAGAGGCGCTATCAAGTCTCTTACCATTTTCTCTCATATTATCAAAAATCGAATAGAGGTTTGTAGGAATGAGTGACCAAATATTTTCAGACAAGTTTGATGGAGATACGTAGAAGCTAGTGTAGTCATCGCTTGAGAAGTCTTCTGTATTCACAACTTCTCGAACGGTTTCCATAGCTAGTTCGATCGGCTTGTGAACTACCACTACAGGTACTGGGCTAGTCGTCTTTCCGTGACCCAATGTTAGAATACATGGATAGTTTGTAGCGTCCTCAAAAACGCCAGTATCACCAAAGTCAATTATTTCTTTGATGTGAGACTTTTCGCTAAGATGCTTCCGTAGCTTTTTACCGTACCTTCTCGTCATAAATTGATCCGAAATAATATAAGAGAGCGATCCATCTTCTGTTAACATATTCAGACCCCGCTCAACGAACAAAACGTAGAGGTCATAGTGCCAATGTGGCGTTTCATAGATTTCTCGATACATTTGGTCCTTTGAATCCGGAATATACCTACGATTCACATAGGGTGGGTTGCCAACGATATATTCATATTTCATATAGTTCTTTACGACAAGTGACAAAACGGTGTCTTCGAAGATTTTGAACAGTCGCCCGTCTCCGTGTTCGGTACGAAGATAGCGTACCGTTTCGAGAATCTCCTCCAAGTACGGAACGAAGAACTCCTCAATACCGTCGTACTCTCTTGTCGTGTAACGGTCGATACCCTGTTTCAGACCGCCGTTGTAGTCCCATTCCCCTTCGTGGAGATACCACTTCGCTACGTCGAGGACACCCTGAAGGGCCGCAAAGTATTCTCCGAAGTTTCGAACACCAGTATTCAGCCGAATGTTTTTGAACAATGGCATCCGAATTTTCTGCACGAGGAACCCGTCTTCGTACTCGGACACATCGACCTCGTTTTCGTCCACTTCGACCGGCAGTGGAACAGGGATACGAACGTCTTGGTTGTCTTCAGTCATCGCATCAAGCGTCACCTGAGCAGAACCATCGTCACCGAGGTCGATACCACTTAGTTCACGTTCGTTCCGAAGCGAGTCCGTCCGGAAAATCGGAAGACGTCGGATAGTGAAGTCCCCGTTGCTCCGTTTCGCCTCTCGGTACTTCGGGAGGATAGCGACCATGAACCGAATCTGGGCCATCAGGACGGCGAACGGGTGAATGTCGAGGCCAACGATGTGGGGACGGGTGCAGAGCCTCGTCAGATGCTCTTCCCAGTCTGGGTCGTCGTTGTACCGCTCTACGTCCTCAATGTAACGTTCCACGGCTTCGACGAGAAATGTCCCAGAACCGCAGGAAGGGTCGATAAGTCGTTCATCGTGGATGCCCATGTCGTAGCCGACGCCGTCCATGATGTAGTCCACGACCTCCTGTGGCGTGTAGAACTCCCCGAGCGCCTTGCGAGTCTCAGGGTCGAAGTATCGCTGATACAGATCACCGAGTGGGTCGCCTTCGACCGCCGAGAAGTCGAACTTCAGAACGGAGAAGATGACGTGTGCGACAGCCCGGCTGAACCGCTCACGCGTAGCGGGAGAAACACGACTGACCTCTGTGCCCTCTTTCGCAACGTCGCGGAAGCGATTGAACTGGTTCTTATGTAGACTCGCTGTCTCTTTCGCGTAGCCGTCACTCCACCAGATGAAAATGTCGTCCTCGAACAGACTCTCAACCAGCTGGTTCCGCATGTCCTCTATCATCCCATTCGCCGCGACGGGGTACGCATCGAGGCTGACAGTACCGTCGAAACCGCCAAGTTCCTTGAAGTAACGTTCGAGGCCCCTGTCATCGGGGAAGAACTCGTGGTCGAGAGACGCCTTTGCGAGAAGCAGTCGGGCCAGAAGTGCGTGGCCACTTTCGAGAGCGAACATGAAGTCCCGAAGTTCCTGCTTTCCGCCGTCGATGAAGCTGTCCCATGAATCGGGAATTTCGTCAGGTTCCGATGCATAGCTCGCCTCCCAGAAGTCGTAGGCTCCCTTCACGAACTTCGCTTCGTCCTCGTCACGGAGTTCACGGAGCAGATCGACCATCGAAGTCACGAGGTCTGCGAACGGACTGTCGGGTTCGAGTCGGAATGTGTCGAAGAAGTGTTCGCGTCCGAGTTCTCCAGAGAGTTCCACCGCGTCGAGGCGGTTCAGGTAGTCGTTGACGCTCGATGGGTTGGTAATGTCCCACTCTGGCTTCTGGAGTGCCGCACTAAGGTCGGAAGCATGGCTCCCTGTTACTTCTGAGAGAGATACAGCAAGCATCCGAGCGTGTCCATCCCGAGAGTAGAGGCGAAGTTCCTCGCCGTTGGTCAGCACCCCGTAGTCGGCCTTGAGTTCGTCTACGTAGTGGAACAATTGATCTTCTTGCTTCTTCCCGAGTTGCTTACCCGACGTTTTGAACTCGTAGATTGCGGTTACTGACTCGTTCGCATCGAGGGTGACGTAATCTGGTCGTTTGTTGTCAGGAAGCGTCCACTCACTCCGGAGGTCGTGACCAGCACCGGAGTAACCAAGGAGGGAATAGAAGTTCTCGTTCAGAAATGCGTTCTCCACGTCCTTTTCGCTCATGTCCCCATCTATTCGGGAACCGATTCCATGGAGAGCTTCAAGGAATGCCGACGTGTCGGTCATATTCGGCCTCTCTCAATCATGCGGTATAACGTTTCATGTATGCTACCGGTCGTGGTTCAACACATCGAGCGTCGGTAAGCTACTGTTCGATATTTTTGGACATTTGTCCAGTATCCTGAGAAGATACCAGAAGGTAGACAATAAGCGCCAGTAACTATCGAGAGCACCGCTCCCAACATCAATCTCACAACCACTACTACAGTGTACTACTATAGTATATACAGTATAGTAGATAGTAGTGTTGAATAGTACTTCTTGTTACTATTTGTTGAACGTTTAGACCAAACTATTTGGTTAACATACCCCTCGATGTATTGAACCATCTGATTTTGCCAGTCTGTAGATACTCTACTGTATATCCTGTATAGTCGGAGGTCATCCACCCGGAGTGGGGGAAATACTCGGGGAGTACGGATTGTGGGGGAGACTTACTACCTCGTGATTGATTCTGATAGCCACAGGAGGCTTGCTATTCGATTTTTACGTCGAGTCTGGGTCTCCCGTCATTCTTTCCCATCAAATCCGTCTACGAATCACTGAGAGTGTCTCAGAGAATCCGAGAGAGACGGAATATCATTGAGAGCTGAAACATGCCCTCTGCCCTGTAAATTGGACGTATGTTCAATTCCTAACCACAGCTAATAGTACGTCTCTGAGAAGACGGGGAGTTAGAACATTCGACTTGGCCCGCCACTACGACATTTAGTAGCTCCGACTCAGAAATTGGGAGTTTCTGAGAGCGATCTCGGAGTTGCTGAAACGCTCGAAATTAGGCGTCTTTGATTCCGGGGAAACAGGCAGAATGGACGCCCGACTCGATGTAGTGATTCGCTCTTTTCGGTCGGGTTTCTCGCATTGGGATAGATATATCAGTTGTCCTGAGAGAATGTGTGTATGGTTGGCTTGGGACAGGGAGACAAACTGGAGGTAACGATCAACCGGGTCAGCAAGAAGGACAATGCGATTGTGTTTCTGGATGGAGGGGAGAAGCACATCAACCTCGGGAAGATCAACCATGGCGTTGGTGAGACGGTCGAGGTCGAAATTACTCGTGTCTGTGGTCATCACTACTACGCTCGGTTAGCGTCAGTCCGAGGCAAGAGCTTCAAAGCGTCAAAGTCACCATCAGTTGGAAAGACACGTTCGATGGATTCCAGCGATGCAAGCGTCCACGAGAGAGATTTCGATCCACGAACTTACGGTGCGCCCGAAATCAATCGACCTGAGCCGAAGTGGTACGAGGTAAGTGAGGAAGTGAAAGAAAGCGAAGCAAGAAGCTCTGCCCCCAATATGGCTTCGTTGGCCGAAATCGCACAGAACTGTGACGAACCCTTCACCGAGAAGCGAGAAAAAGAGGCGAGGGTGTGTATTCGGAAACGAGAATGGCACCAAAAGCCCCCGCTCGATGTGTCGAAGAAGCCGTAGGAACTACCGTGTATCTCGAAATCTACGAATTAAGGGCGACGCACTGGGTTGACGACAAGAAGTTCAGTGAAGTTCAATTCGAGCCGTACAGCTACACATACGACGGGTGGAATGACGCTATCGCAGATTACCTTGCAACAGAGCCGAGGTTTGGGAAGGTAGTTTCAGCTCCAGAAAGTGCGGGCGCACCAGAAATGCGAGAAGTAACTGATGAGAGGGAGCGACTGATCCGGTTGTCCGGGAAGTTGGTCTGTCGTGGGGCATCCCGATGTGAAATTGTTGATGAGTGAGTTTGCTCACTCGATATAGTGAGACGCTGTGAAGAGACAGATGAGACAGCCTACTTCTGACGGCACAGATTGGTCAAATGCGATTTGAGTTAGATTGGCCCGGAATACCAAGCAGGCTCTAAGAGTCATCTAGATAACATATATTGCCGGTAATCGCTCGAACGTCACTTGGCTGTCGGCCAAACAACTGGGTTTTAAATACCTACGGTTATTAGAATGTAGTATCCACTGCTGAAACAAACCCGATTTCGGGTATTTGGTGGTACTCACGCGCCGAAGGCGCGGGCCAATCATCTTGGCCTTTCGAGCCGAGGACAGGGGTTCAAATCCCCTACCGAGCACTTCTCGAAACGCCACGTTCGGAGCCACAGCGTAGATTCTCCCTGTATCCTCGCGTTCGCGGATTCCCTTTCGCGTGAAGAACTCCGTTACTCGTCCCGAGAGAGGGACATGTACGTTTCGTACGCCGTGAGAAGGGCAAAGAGCAGTCCGCACCCTACGGGGGCAGCGAGTCCGACACCGGGGACGAGCATCCAGAGGGCGATCAACAGCAAGCCCAGCACGCCAATACCCAGCGCGTACGGTGGCGCATCCGGTTCGTCGGTGCCGGAAAATCGCATGTAGGCGAGTACCCGGTCGGCGTTCCCCTCCAGCGAGACTCGCTTTGAGTTGTCGTCGTAGTCGACGACGCCGAGATCGTCGAGTTTCGGCAGGTGCGTCTGGTGCAGCGAGATGTAGACGCTCTGCCTGACGTTTCGCGGCGGTGGGTCCTCGCCGGACTCGATGGCACCGATATGCTCGGAGAGGTCCCGAACGGTCTCCTCGCCGGTCTCGGCGAGTCGCTCGAGCGTCAGGCGTCGCCGGTCGTTCCGAAGGACATCGTGAACGTCGGCCTCGGAGAGTTCGTCGGTCGGCGAGTTCTCGGTCTCCGTTCGCGTCATCGGCTGGTTGTCATACTGTCAGGAGTGGTCGGAACCGCGCGCCGCGTCGGTGCGCTACGCCGTCCGACGGAGGGGTAGGGTGATGAAACTGTACTTTCGGTGCCGCGTTCGGCCGGGAGAGACAGACGACCTCGCTTCACCGCTGGAGTGCGAGGAGACGACCGCGAGCGACGAAAAAGCCGGCCGCGAGCGCCGTCAACGACAGAAACGCCAGTCCGACGACGGACGGAGCGACCGACAGGACGGGTGCGCCGAGTACGCCGGCGGCGACAAGCGCCGACCCGACGACGCCGAGGCCGAGGTAGAGCTCGTCGTGTCGGGACCGATCGGTCGGTGTATCCATCAGATAGGCGGCGACTGTCTGGGTGTGTCGTCCGGGAGCGACGTCCTTCGCGTCGGCGTCATAGTCGACGATATCAAGATCGTCGAGTTTCGGGATGTGGGTCTGGCAGAGCGAGACGTAGACGCTGTGACGGACGTTGCGCGGGGGAGTGTTGCTGTCCGTCTCGATGGCGGCGATATGCTCGGAGAGCGCCCTGACCGACTGGGTCTCCGCTCTGTCGGCCAATCGTTCGACGACGTGCTGCCTGCGCTCGTTTTTCAACACGCCGTAGATGTCCGTCTCCGCGAGCGAGTTCCGTCGGTCGCTCTCCCCCTGTCGCTGCCGGAGCGCTGCTCCCATGATAGCCATTCGTCTCCACTGAAATAACAAGAAGTTATCGGATTTCTTTGTGCTTTTCTTCGTGGAGAAATATACACGAAGGCGAGAAGTAGCGGCCGACGGCTCGGAACCGGCGCGGCGGAAAAACCACTTACGAGAGCCACTCGTCGGGTTTCGTGTCGTAGTCGATGTCGCCGGCGGCGATTCGTTCTTCGAGTTCCGGTTCGAGGTCGTGGTGTTCGAACGTCTCGCCGTCGTACCGGATGCGGATGCCGTTCTCGACGGGCGTCGGTTCGCGGTTGCGCCGGCGGGCCACCTCCACGTCGTGGTCGTCGTACTCCTTGAGAATCGTCATCAGATTCACGGGGTGGCCCCAGAGGTCGTACGTCCGTTTCAGCACCTGTTTGGCCTCTCCCAGATCGAGCATGATGCCGTTGTACTGGTGGCCCAACAGCAGTTCGTTGCGGTTGCCGTAGTTACCGTCGTAGACGGCGACGGTCGGTTTGCCGAAGTTCGTGAACTGCAGCAGCAGTTTCTTCTTCACGTCCTGGTAGTCGGTGCTCGTCACGCGGAAGTCGCCGCTGGCGCGGGTGAACTCGTAGGTGAAGTAGTGGTTGTTCGTGACGAACTCCTGGGTGAGGAACGCGTCGAGGAACGTCACGTCGTTGTGACTCTCCCGAATCTCGCGCATCCGGTCCCAGCCGGCGGCGTAGTCGACGTCGGAGATCGCCTCCTCGACCGTCTCGTACTGCTCGTCGTCGAACATGTACCGCGAGAGCTGTTCGAGTTCGGAGCGCCGGATGCGCCCGAGGAACCCTCTGTTCTGGGGTTTGACGAGCGAGAAGTGCCGCTCGGCGAGCCCCTCGTAGGTGAGCACCTTCCAGGGGTACTTCCCGACGTCGACGGTCCGCTCCTCGTCGTCGAGAGTGTCGTCCGCGCCCTCCGACACCGCCCGGTCGAGCGCGTCGGGGTCGACGCGCGGGTCGTCGCCGAGCGCGACGAGTTCGTCCAGCGTGTCCGGGCGGATGCTGTCGAGGGCGGGGTGCGGCTTCAACAGCTCCTGCACCTCGTCGAAGTCGACGACTTCCTGGAAGTTGCGCCAGGAGATGCCCTCGACGCGCAGGAGCTTGTCGGCGACCTCGCGGCGGTTCGTCGTGTTCTCGATGTACTCCCAGAGCTCCTTGCCCAGTTTGTACGGGTTCAGCCCGGGTGAGCCGAGCACTTTGGCCTGGTGGTCGGCGTAGAGCAGGAACTCGTTCTCGCCGGCGAAGCGCTCCTCGCCCATCATCAGCGACTCCCAGTAGGCGGCCCAGCCCTCGTTCATCACCTTCGTCATCTTCTGGGGGGCGAAGTAGTACGCCTCCGTCCGGAGCATGTCGAGGACGTCGCGCTGCCACGGCTCCATCTCGGCGGCCTTCCCCTCCTCCTCGTCGTACTGCATGCCGTGGCGCTGGAGGTAGCCGAGGACGTCCTTCTGGGGGTCGGTGAGGTCGGCGGCGGCCTCTTCCGCCTCCGCCAGTCGGTCGAGCCACTCCTCGTCGAACACCTGTCGCCGCACCTCGTCGGAGATGTTCATCCCCTCCAGTCGCTCGCGGAGGTCCTCGGGCGTCGTTCGCTCGCGGGGGTCGGTCGCCTCGCCGAACGGGCGGTGCTGGTCGATGCAGTCCTCCAAGCAGAGCACCGCGTCGATGAACTTCTCGACCTCCGCGCGGTCGATTTCGGGATCTTCCATGTAGTTGGCGATGGCCTCGGAGTGGCGTTCGAGCATCGCCGCCGCGTCCAGGTCGCTGCCGAACAGCCCGAACCAGCTGTTGTTGGCGAAGAAGTCGGCGTGGGCCTCGACGTGGGTGATGACCGCCTTCTGGTCGGCCAGGGTGTTCGACTCCTGGAGGAAGGCGTGGCTCGGGTTGTCGTTGTTGACGATCTCGAACGCTTTGCCCATCCCGAACTGGTCCTGTTTCTGCTGGCGGTCGTACGTCATCCCCCAGCGCCAGTGCGGATACCGCGTCTGGAAGCCGCCGTAGGCGATGAGCGCGTTCATCTCGTCGTAGCTGACGACCCAGTAGTTTACCGGGTACGGTTCGAGACCGAGCTTTCGCGCGAGTTTCGCCGCCTCGCGCGTCGGTTCTTCGAGTTTCGTCGCTGCTTTGCGTGCGGTCAGTCGGTTCGGTCTCATTGGTCGTCGTCCTCCGTGCTCAGGATGTCGTAGATGGCGTCGATCACGTCCTCGGGGCGCGAGACGCGCGCGACGACGACGTTACCGCTGTCGCCGAGCGCCCGTTCGACCTCCTCGGCGTGCGTCGCGTTGATGGCGTTGCCGCCGGGTTGCGTCTCGACGTACGCGTGCAGGTTCGCCGGAATCTGTTCCATCAGCGGCACGACGTTCTCGGTCGTGTCGTTCGAGGAGTTCTCGCTGTCGCCCGCCGCGAACACGTAGCGGTTCCACTCGTGCCACGGGTACTCCTCTTCGAGAATCGCCGCGGCGAGCTCGTAGGCAGAGGAGATCTTCGTGCCACCGCCCGAGCGGATGCCGAAGAACTCCTCGCGTTCGACCTCCCACGCCTCGGCGTCGTGGGCGATGTAGACGAATTCGGCGTTGTCGTACTTGCCGGTCAGATACCAGTCCAGCGGCGTGAACGTCCGCTCGACGAGTTCGCGCTTCTTCTCGCGCATCGACCCGGAGACGTCGCGGATGTTGACGACGACGACGTTCTTCTCCTTCTTCTCGATTATCTCGGGGTGGCGGTAGCGCTCGTCCTCGCGGCGGAACGGCACCTCGCGCAGGCCGTCGCGGCGGATGCGCTGGAGCGTGGTCGTCTGCTCGACGTTCTCGTCCATCTCCTCGAAGCTCGACCACTTGCCGCGCTCCTCTTCGGGGATGTCGCCGTAGGCGTCGTCGACCCACGCCCACGAGACGAGGATGTTCTGGTCTCTGGCCCACCGGAACACGTCCTCGGCGTCCTTGCCTTCGACTTTCAGCGCCTCTCTGACGTACTCCTCGTCGAAGTCCATCGAGAGCTTGCGCTTCAGCCCCTCCTTGAACAGGCGCTCGAAGTCGAGCGTGCTGTTCGGGCCGGTCCGCGTCACGTCGGTGAAGTCGCCCTCTATCTCCTCGATGACCTCCTTCCCTTTGGGTTCGAGGTCGAGACCGAGCTGCTCGTCGAGCTCCTGGGCGAACTCCTCGGGGTCCATCTGGTAGTACTCGTGGTCGGCCCCCTCCTCGCCGGGGTCGCCCTCCTCGTCGCCGTCGCCGGGTTGCGGCTGCCCGACGGGTTGGCCCACGTCGGGCGTGCCGCCCTGACCCTGGCCGACGCCGCCGCGGTCGCGGACGTCGTAGGCGAACTCCGGGAGGTCCACCACTTTGATGGGGATGTTGATGCTGTTCGCACCCGACCCGCCGAGATCACCGTAGCTGATGAACTCTTCGAGGTCCTCTCTGCGCTCTTCGCCCACTTCGCGGAACCGTTCGAGGTCGTCTCTCAGTCCCATCTGTAGCTCACCTCTCGCATCACTTTTCGGCTGGTCAGCTCGGCGCTGGCCGCCGAGTAGCCCGCCTTCGTCATCCGCTCGATGGTCTTCTCCTTCAGCCGCGCCGTCTCGGTGTTCGCCGGCGGGTCCTCCCACTGTCGCGGGTCGAAATCCTCGAACAGACGCTTCACGTCGCTCCACTCGTGGTTCTCCAGAACCGCGCGAATGACCGGAATCTCGGTGAAGTCCACCTTGTGGACCGCGAACCCTTCGTCGCGGTTCTCCCACGCGTAGCGGTTCAACGCGGAGATGACCTTCTCGCGGCGGAAGCGCGCCACCTGCGGCGACGGGTCGTTGCCGGTGTACGCGCTGTCGTCGAACCGGCCGAGATGTTCGGTCTCGAACAGCTTCATCAGCAGCGCGTCGGGTTCGACGGGACCGCGTTCGGTCTCTATCTCCTCGTCGCCCGCCCACGCGTAGACGTGTTCGACGTACTCGGCGACCGTCTCCTGTTCGACGTGTTTCTCCGCGAGGATGGCGTCGAGCACGTCGCGTTCCTGCTGGTCGTAGATGTAACCTTTGACGCCGGCCAGCCGCGACTCGTACTCGGCGGCCTCGCCCCGGGAGAACACCGGTGCGGTGCGAAGCCCGTCGGCCATCGCGTCGAGCACGTCGTCGGGCATGACGACCCGTTCGACGGGCAGGTCGGCGTGGGCGCGCTCGCTTTCGGTCTGCAACAGGTCCGCGACGGTGTCGCGGGTGTACGTTACGGGGATGCCGTGAGTGCCCTCCTCGCCGTCGCGGTCGAACTCGAAGTCGTCGATGGTCTGGCGCTCGTCGCCCTCCTGCAGGTAGCCGCGGTCGAACAGCAGCGCCTTGTCGACGAGCGTCAGCCCGGAGGGGAGGTCCTCGCCGTCGAGGCGCGTGACGACGCTGTACAGCGCCGCCGCCTCGACGGTGTGCGGCGCGAGCTCCCGCTCGATGACGACGCCGCTCTCGTCGCGCACTGACACCGTCACCGGTTCGCGGATGCGCGCCTCCAGGTCGGCGTAGTCGCGGCTCTCCCACACCGCCGTCTCGTTCGTCAGTTCGCGGTGGACGAGTTGCGTCTCGAGGCTCAGGTTCGTCAGGTAGCGGAACTCGTGTTTGTCGAGGCGGCGCTTCAGCGCCTTCAGCGGGTCGCGCCCGTTCCGGTCGGCGAACTTGTCGAGTTCGACGCCCAGGTCGGGGTTCGAGATGATGAGCAACTGGGTGTCGAGGTCCATCCCGATACCTTTGTCCAGTTTCACGCGCCCCTCGTCGGGGACGTTCAGCAGTTTCTGCAGGAGGTCGGAGTGCTGCGTGGCGTCCTCGACGATGGTCAAGAGACCGTTACCCTGCGAGAGCACGCCGTCGTAGCTGAACGCCTGCGGGTTCTTCCGACCCCGCGAGTCGAGTTCGCGGAGCATCCCCGGCATCCAACTGCCGACGAGTCGCTCCTTCGGGCTCCCGTCGTCCTCGGAGTGGAGCACGCCGATGCCGCGACCCACGTCGACGACGTAGTTTTTCACCCGGAGGTGGCGCGTGTCGGCCACCGCCGAGAACAAATCGGCTTTTCCGTTGCGGCGGTACTGCTCTTCGAGGTAGGAGTACGCCTCCCGCGAGAACGGGTCGAGTTCCTCGTCGACGACGGTGGGGATGTGGTCGCCCGACGACTCGTTGAGGTCGGTGAGCAAGGTTTTGCGCACGTCCGGCGGGAACACCGTCAGCGGGTGGACCTGCACCGGACTCTCGTACCAGTTGTCCTCGTTCTCGCCCGACTCGTCGCCGCCGTAGCTCAGCCCCCGGGTGTCGGACGCCGTCGAGATGTTCCACTCGACGGTGTAGCGTCGCCCCTCCGGCGTCTTCGAGTACTCCCGGAGGCCGTTGATGAGGCAGCGCTTCAGTTCGGATTTACCGGTCGCCGTCGGCCCGTCGAACCAGAGAATCTTCTCGCTCTTGCCGCGTTCGGCGGCGATGGTCCGGAGGTCGGCGACGAAGCCGTTGAGCACCTCGGTGTTACCGAGGATGGCGTGTTCGCCGTCGTTGTGCGGGTCGTCGAAGAAGCGGTAGCGCTGGCGCTCCTCGCCCTCCTCGACGACGGTTCGCGTCCCCATCGACTCGATAGCCTCCAAGAGGTACTTCGAGGCGTGCGAGGCGATGGAGGGCGACTCGAACGCGGCGTCGACGTACGTTTCGAGGCTCATCGGCTCTTCGTACGCGCCGCGCAACTCGGCGTCGGCGGCGCGGATGTAATCTTCGCGCATGGGTTTACGTCTCAAGCTCGGCTTTGGCCACCTCCGCGCCGGCGAATTCGAGCACTTCTCGCGCCCCCTCGCGGGAGTACCCCTGCTCTTCGAGGGCGTCTATCCAGGCGTTGCGCTCGTCGTCGTCCAGTTCGTTCGCCGACACCAACGCGGAGAAGTTGATGTTGTGTTTCTTGTCCTCCCACAGTTTGCGCTCCAGGGCGCGGCGGAGTCTGTCGTTGTCCTGCGGGTTGAACGATGTCCCCTCGCGGGCGCGGCGGGAGACCCAGTTCGAGACCTCCTGGCGGAAGTCGTCCTTGCGGTCGCCCGGAATCTCCAGTTTCTCCTCGACCGAGCGGAGGAACTTCTCGTCGGGGTCCTGCTCGCGCCCGGTGAGTTCGTCGCGGACGGTGGCGTCGTCGATGTACGCCATCACGTGGTCCATGTACTTCTCGCCCTGCCGCTGAATCTCGTCGAGGTCGTAGGCGAGCGCGTGGCGGACGTCCTCGATGGCGCGCTCCTTGTACTCGTCGCGGACCATCTCGAGGTAGCGGTGGTAGCGCTCGACGTTCTCCTCGGGGATGGAGCCGTGATTCTCGAGGTTCTCCTCGAAGTGGGTGAAGATCGAGAGCGGGCTGAGGTAGTCGCGGCCGCGGTGCGTCGAGTCCATGATGGCCTCGGCGATCTCGTCGCCGATGAACCGCGCGGAGACACCCTCCATCCCCTCGGCGATGTCGGCTTTCGACTCGCCCTCCTCGCGGAGTTTCTTCACGTCGACGTCGTCGCCGTCGTCTATCTCGCCGTTGTACGCCTTCGCCTTCTGCGTCAGCGAGATGCGCTCGCCGTCGGGTTCGGTGATGCGCGTCAGCACGCCGAAGAGGCCGGCCATCTCCATCGCGTGCGGTTCGATGTGCATGTGCGGAACGTCGGCGTTCCGAAGCATCTTCCTGTATATTTCGGCCTCCTGAGTGTACTCGAGGACGTACGGGAAGTCGATGCGCTTCGTCCGGTCGTTGAACGCCTCCATCTTCTCGTCGCCCTTCTTCTCGCGGTACTCGGGCATGTTCGTCCGACCGACGATGACCTGGTCGATGTCGATACGGGGGTTGTTCTTCGGCTTGATGGTCTGTTCCTGGCTCGCGTGCAGGAAGTCGTAGAGGAACTCCCGCTGGAGTTTCAACAGCTCCTCGCCGGAGAACAGTCCTCGATTAGCGTTACAGAACGCCCCCGAGTAGTCGAACGCGCGGGGGTCGGACTCGCCGTAGACGGCGAGCTTCGAGTAGTTGACGTCACCCGTCAGTTCCGTCTCGTCCTGGTTCTTCTTGTCCTTCGGCTCGAACGTCTCGATGCACTGGCGTTTGTTCTCGCTGGCGACCAGTCTGATGATCTCGACGTGGTTCTCCAGTACCGACTGGAGGTCGTCGTCGTAGTACGCCAGCAGTTTGTCCATGTAGAACTCGCTGGCGGGGTCCAGCGACTGCTCGTTGCGGATGGTGTACGGGGCGTCGAGGTTCTCGTTCAGCCGTTCGATGACTCTGTCGCGCTGCTCCTGCGGGAGCAACACGATGGGGTCCTGGTTCATCGGCGACTGGACGGTGTCGTCGGCGGGGTCCTGGTCGCGGATGACGTCGCAGAGGTTCGTCCAGCGGAAGGTGTACATGCGCCCTTCGTCGCGCATCGTGTAGTCCTCGTAGTAGCGTCGGACCATCAGGTCGAAGTGCGACTTGCCGGACCCGACGGGGCCGAGGAGCAGTTTGATGCGCTTTTCGGGACCGAGTCCGCGGGCCCCGCTTTTCACCTTGTTGACGAACTCGTGGATGGACTCGTGGACCTCACGGCCGTAGAAGACGTTCTCGCCGTCGTGGAGGGGGTCTTCCGACGCCATGAGGTACTCGACGACACCGGCGTCTTCGTCGTACTCGGTGCCGTAGTAGTCGAACAGGTCGGCAACGCGCTGGTGGGCGTTGCGAGCGATGCGCGGGTCGTCGTACAGTTCGCGCAGATACCAGTCGAACGTGTTCGCCTCGCGGAGGTCCGCTGGCACGGAGTCCTGGTAGTGCTGGCTCAGGTCTTCGAGGGTTTCGATTTCGCCATTCATTGTATCACTGACGGAGTCTCGTGTAGTCTGCGGACGGGCATCTGTCGTGGACGAAGGCCCCGTCGCGTGACGACCGGCCGTGACTCGCCGACCCGCTGACGCGTCGCTCGCGCCGGGGGGCGTGGCGGTCGTGGCCGACAGTCGTTCGTCCGTGACATTGTCTGACACACCTCCTTCGCGCACGACGACGTTATCGGCGACTGCGAACGACACAGAACGGCTCTCGTTCGATGAGCGGTGCGGGGAGGGTGATTGCTGCATCCACCTCGGAGTTGTCCGAGACTATTTAGAGTGTGAGTCAGTAGCATACATAAGTCTTTTCCCAATTTCGGGTCCATTCACGAAACTGGAATGGAGAAAATAGGCAGACGGAGCGGCGATGAGGAACATTCTCGGAACCTATCAGGAGAGAGATTTATGTACTAGCTCGCGCTTTCGAGGAGTAATATCGAGACACGGGGGCGGCATCCGGTCGGTGCCGAGCGTCCGGCGCAACCGGCGACGACGAACGAGTCGGCTTAACCGCTCGGCGACCGAACCCCCGCGTATGAGCTTCGACGCACTCCCCGAGGGATGGACCGTCTGGAACGACGAACCGGAGGGTCGGGCGATTCTCGCCTACCGTCCGGACGTGTTCGACAGCCAGCAGTTCCCCGCCCCCTGTATGCCGACGGTGTTTCTCAGCAACGGGTCCAGGAGGCGGCGGCCCGGTGCCTCTCAGATAGAGACCGCCACGTGGCACGTGACGCTGCTGTTGGAACCCGAAATCGAGGCCGAAACCACCGAGTACGACTCCCGAGAAGCCGGCGTCGACGGCGCTGTCGAGTGCGCGCGTCGCTTCGCTGACGGGGAGGTGGACTACCGCTCGCTGTACCAGGTCCCCCGCGAGCAGTACTTCGAGAAACTCGACGAACTCACCGGCCGCGAGAACTGACCTTCAGGTCCGCCGACCCAGTGCCCGGTGGACGCGAGGCTTAACACCGAGGCCGTCAAACGGCCGCTCATGTCGACCGTCACGCTCATCGGCACCCGTCTGGCGGAGTCGGGCCGCGAGTTCGTCTACGAGGGAGAGTCCACCGCCTGCAAGGGGTGTCCGTACCGAAAACAGTGTCTGAACCTCTCGGAGGGGACGCGCTACCGCGTCGTCGACGTCCGCGAGAACACCCAGACGCTCGAATGCGCCGTCCACGACGCCGGCATCCGCGCCGTCGAGGTCGAACCCGCGTCCGTCCCCGCGAACGTCCCCTCCAAGGGCGCGTACGCCGGGAGCAAAGCCCGCCTACAGGGTCCGTGCCCGCACACCGAGTGTCCGAGCCACGAGTTCTGCGAACCCGCCGGCGCGGAGTTCGACGAGGAGTACCGCATCCAATCTATCGTCGGCGACCCCCCGCACGACTACTGTCACCTCGACCGCTCGCTGACGCTCGTGGAGTTGGAACCGAAGGAGAACTGAATCGAGAGAGTCGCCCTCCGCACGTCGTCTCGCCGCTCTCGAATCTGTTACTCTACTACTCTAAGGTACCGACCTTCTCGGCGGTGTAGCCGAACAGGTCGGGGTAGCCGTACGGCGAGAGCAGCACCGGGTAGAAGTCGACTTCGGCGGTGAGCTCTTCGCCGTCGTAGGTGGCGAACCGCGCGCCCGCCTCGACCGGTTCGAAGTTCGTCGCGAGCACCTCGTACTCGCCGGCCGGCGGTTTCGGTATCTTGTCGGCCAGTCGGAAGACGGTCACCTCGTCGCTCAGGCCCGCGTCCAGGCGGTCGGTGCTCTCGGGGGCCGGGAGGACGCCCGTCGCCGCGAGGAAGCCACGAATCAGGTCGTAGGCGTTCTCGGCGGCCTCGTCGCTGCCCTGCAGCCCGCACTCGACTTCGACGGTGTGGGCGTGGTCGATGAGTCGGCCCTCCGCGAAGCCGGCGGTTTCGACCAGCACGTCGACGGGGAGGTGCGGGCAGACCGCGCGCGTGACGGCGTCGACGCGGTCGGCGACGGCGAACGGCCGCGCCGTCGACTGCGTGGAGTGCAGCGCCAGCACCGTGCAGTCGCGGAGCTCGTTGACGAGGTCGTACGCGAGGCGGCGTTCGTGGCTCTCGGCGTCCGCCGACCCCGGAAACGAGCGGTTCAGGTCGTCGTCGAGATAGCGGACGCCGCGTTCGAGCGCCTCCTCGTTGGCGACGACGAGTTTGACGGGGCGTTCGACGGCCGGGTCTTCGACGAGAAGGCGGTCGACCGCCAGCGGACCGCACGGTTCGTCGCCGTGGATTCCGGCGACGACGGCGACTTCGGGTGTTCCGTCACCCAATTGGTGAACTCGCATGAATGTGGTCAAAGACGGCGACAGTCATATCGCTTTAGGATTCGCCGGAGAGGTGTCATCGAGGCGACGCCAGCGGGCGGGCCCGAAGCACGCTCAGTCGAGGCGCTCGGCGTACTCGTAGTCGACCTCGTACGCCGTCGGTCGGTGGTCGTCGAGACTGATACGAAATCCCTCCAGCGCCGTCGGGTCGTCCAGTGCTGCCTGCATCGTCTCTCGAATCTCGGGCAGGTCCACGCCGTAGAAGTCGTCCGGGACGCCGCGGAGATACTGCAGCGCGGTCCGGAACAGCGAGCGCATCCCGTCGTCGTCCTCGAAGTCGAAATGCTTGTAGCTTCCCGCGGCGACCTGCACCATTCCGTGGAGGAAGGCGCTCTCGGCGGTGCCGCTGCCGTAGTTGTACCACTCGTCCTCGAAGCAGTCGTGGCTCTCGTGGAACTCGCCGGCGTTGAACAGCCGGACGCCGTGTTCGACGGCGCGGCGGAGCGTAGCGTGTTCCCACTGGTTGTCCGCTCGCCACCCGGTCGGGTCGCCGAGCGGCGGGGCCACGCTCGGGTCGCGGGTGTGCTCGTCCATACCGGTTGGTCCGCGTCGAGACGGGTAACTGCATCGGTGCTAACGATTGCCACGTCGGCGCGGTTCGCTACGACTCCGTCGCGGCGGCCAACATCTCGTCGATAAACTCGTCCAACTCCGCGTTCTCGGGCCCGGGGCGGGTGTGCGTCTCGTAGTCGATTTTCTCGGGGAGCGTCGCCGTCTCGTAACCGATCCGGTCGCCGATTTCTCCGTTGTCCCCGCGGCGCTTTCGCTCGACCAGCTCCTCGGCCAGCGCGAGCAGGTCGTCGTCGAAGACGCTGGGCGCCTGGTCGACGAGGAACGTCGGGAAGTCGACGTGCGGCAGTTCGTGCGCGCCGGCCTCGCCCGTGGCGAGGAGGTATCGCGCGTTCATCACCGCGACGAGCACCGCGAGGTTTCGCTTGACCGTCCGTCTGGTCTTCGTCGACCGAACGGTTCGCTCGACGAATCCGGACGACGCTCGTTCCGCTTCGCTCGTCGACTTCGATTCGACGTGTTCGACGGGTATGCGCGCCGGGTCGCCGCTATCGACGAGATGGCGCGGAATCGAGAACTGTCCGCCGCTTCGGCGACTGCGGACGACGTACTCGGTGTCGGTGCGCTCGACAATCGGGTACAGCTGCTTCTTGCTGTCGGTGAGGTGCCGCGAGAGGTACTTCCGGTAGTTCGACTTCGCGATGCCCCGATAGCAGTAGTAGAGCCCGACGGGATTGTACGTCTCTTCGACGTACTCGCGGAGCGCGTCGGCGTCGAAGCGCTCGCGGTATCGAATCGGGCTCCGGAGCGTGTCGATCGCGCCGTCGTTCGACTGCGAGAGCAGCGTCGCGAACTTCGTCACGTCCCACCCCGAGAGCTCGACGTCGGGTCCGAACGTCCGCTCGACGGTGTCGCGCGGTCTGGAGAGGTGAAACCCCGTCCGGAGGTCGTCGGGCGCGTAGACGACGCCCACGTCGTAGTCGCTCTCCGGCGAGTCGAGTCCCCACGCGTGGCTTCCGCGGGCGACGGCGAGAACGACCGAGATATCGTGTTCCGCTTCGAGTTCGCGGAGCGCCGCTTCGATTCGCTCCCGCCCCTCCGCCGGAATCGTGGTCATCTCGATGTACTGCCCGCGCCGGCGGAGTAGCTGTTTCGGACGCTTGCTACCCGTTCTCGAGCCCGCACTGCCTCCGGGTGTGCCACGATTTCCGGAACGTTTTAGCGTTCCGAGGTACCACCGAACACTGCGTGCGAGGGTAGCCAAGCCCGGAAACGGCGGCGGACTCAAGATCCGCTCCTGTAGAGGTCCGTGGGTTCAAATCCCTCCCCTCGCACTGCGCCTGTCACCAGGCAAAGTGCGGGAAGACCGCTCTCGGAGCGCTCTTCCCTCGCAAAACTTCTCATCACGACGAGCCTCCGAGCGACTGCACCGTCCCGCGACACCACTGACAGCGATGCGTCTCACGACGTAGTGAGCGCGAAAAAGCGGGAACGCAACTGCCTCGTCGCCAACAGAGCTCTCCGAGCCTACTTCTCGCCGCCGTCGGTCAGCGGTCGCCCGCCCTCGGTCACGAGGCTGTCGGCGAACATCTGCGCTTCGTCGGCGGTCGGTCGGCACCCGTCGCCCATCTCGTCGCAGATGCGACCGACCAGGTCGGTCATGTGCTGTCGTTCGCCGTTCTCGTAGACGTAGTCGAACACGTCGTTGTAGGCGTACTCCTCCCAGTGGCTGGCACTGTCCTCCTCGAAGCGCGTGTCGGCGAGGTACTTCAGCTGTCGAGCGGCAGTTTCTGGGTGCATATCCACGTGTTCTACCTCGACAGCCATAAAAGTACTCTATTTCAGAACTGAGTTAATTAATCGGAGGGCCGAGTTACGGCCGCTCACGCCTCGAAACTGGCGTCGAGATAGGCGTTCAGGAGGTTCGGGAAGTCGCGCCCGCGGAGGTAGCGAAGGCCGAAATCTTCCGCCCAATCGATGATACCCGTGTCCTCGGTGACGACGCCGGCGTCGAGTTCGCGGGCGAGCACCAGCAGGTCGAAATCCTCCTGCGAGTCGACGACGCCGCGGCGGAGCGTCTTCCGGTAGTCGTGACGGAGGTCCGAGATGGCGTCGTCGGCGACGCCCGCCTCGGCGGCGTCTCGGACCGCGTTCTCGGCGACGCGCAGACCGCCGTCGACGCGCGAACTCATCTCGCGCATGAACCGCGAGACGACCTCGGCCGGAATCATCACCTCGAAGCGCGAGGGGTGTTTGCGGATGACCCACGTGTTCAGTTGCGCCGTCGTCTCCTCGCCGACGTCCCGATTTCGAAGGACGACCATCAGTTCGTCGTGCACCGACGGCGGCATGTAACAGGAGATGTTGAGTCGGAGTTTCGCCAGCGCCAAGGTGTCCAGCAGTCGGACGAGCGCGGCTTCCATCGTCTCGCCCTCCTCGCGGATCTCGTCGGAGAGAAACAGCGAGGTGTCGAGGACGAACCGCTGTTTCAGCGGGTAGTCGGCCATCGAGCGTCGATAGGCGGGGACGGTACATGAACTTCCGTGACGACCCGACCGAAATCCGTCGGACCGACGCCGACGTATTCCCGACCGTGAGAAAAGATTCATGGTGTTAGCTAGCATACCACAGTATGCGAGAGTCGCAAGGATACACCGGACGACCGCATCCGTTCACACCGGACGTGGTTAGACGTAAACACCGAGAAATCCGTAAGAGGAAATCGAGGTCAACGCGTCGCAGGAGAACCGACTTCGCCCGCATTTGGCCGTACGAGGCCAGAAGAAGGCCAAGTATCGGACGACGTGAAAACGGCGTTCGGGAAACCGACGCAAGTCGGACGAGCCGTTAGGGCGGCTGAAAACGTCTCCCGTCCGAGTCCAATTTGTGATTCTCGCTTTCTTACCCGCCGAGACGCGGAGCGTCGTTTCTCCGCACCCGCTGTTTCTCCGCACCCGCTGTTTCTCCGCACCCGCTGTTTCTCCGCACCCGCTGTTTCTCCGCACCCGCCGTTCTCTCCTCACTTCGAGTGCTCGTCGAGCAGTCGCCGCATCGACCGCAGATACTCCGTCGCCACCGCCGGGTCGTGGTCGACCAGCGACGGGAGCTCCGCCCACCCGTGCAGCAGGCGCGCTCTGAGCGGTCCGTCCGGCAGTTCGTTCTTCGTCACGGTCTCTCCCGTTTCGACGAGTTCCTGAGCCGTCTCCGAATTTCCCGCTCGGACGTGTTCGTGCGTCTCGTCGAGCAATTGGGTCAGCACCGCGTGTACGTCCGGCGAGCGGTCAGTCATCGTCTGTTCTTCGGGTGGCACGCCGAAAAAGCGGCCGAAAGAGCGGGGCGAGAGAAACGAAACCGACGACTATTCAGGGTGTACGACCGGCGAACCACCAATGGCAGACGAGGCACTCCGCGCGGCCGTCGCCCGACGCGCCGCGGAGGCCGGGGCAGCGGTCGCGTTCGACCGCTTCCGGCGGGGGATCGACGTAGAGACGAAAGACGGCAAGACCGACGTCGTGACGCAGGCCGACAGGGACGCACAGGCCCGCGTCGCCGACGTCATCGACGGGGCGTTCCCCGAAGACGAGCTCGTCGGAGAAGAGGACGACGCGCTCAAAACCGTCCCCGACGACGGCGACGCGTGGGTCGTCGACCCCATCGACGGGACGAACAACTACGTCCGGAACATCCGCATCTGGGCGACGGCCGTCGCCGCCGTCCGCGAGGGCGAACCCGTCGCCGCCGCGAGCGCCCTCCCGGCGCTGGGCGACACGTACGTCGCCGACGCCGACGCCGTCTACCGAAACGGTCACGAAATCTCGGTCAGCGCCGAGACCGACCCCGAGAAGAGTACGGTCGTCCCGACGGTCTGGTGGGACTTCGACCACCGCGACGAGTACGCGGCGGCGACGCGCGAACTCGTCGAGCGCTTCGGCGACATGCGTCGATTCGGCTGTGCGCAGGCCGTGTTGGCGATGGTCGCCGACGGCTCGCTCGAGGGGACGATAACGAACATCGTCGCCAACCCGTGGGACACCGTCGCCGGCGTGTACATGGTTCGGCGCGCGGGCGGCACCGTCACCGACCTGGAGGGTAACCGCTGGCGACACGACTCGAAGGGACTCGTCGCCTCCAACGGCGCGGTCCACGACGAGGTGCTCGCCGCGGCCCGCGGCATCGAGGAACTGGACGGCTGACCGGACGGTCCGACGCTCGTCACCGGTTCCAGGCGGGTCGCGCGATTCGGTAGGCAAAAGTCACCCGCCGTCCAGTTGCGCGCATGGAACTCGACGACACGGACCGTGCGATTCTCCGCATCCTCCAGGAGGACGCCCGTACCCCGTTCAGCGAGATCGCACGTCGAATCGACATGTCGAGTGCAACCGTCCACGACCGGGTGGGGCGGATGGAGAACGCCGGCGTCATCGAGGGGTACCACGCCAAGGTCGACCCCAAGGCGGCGGGGTACGGCACGTCTGCGCTGGTCGGCCTCCGCGTCGAACAGGGCCACGAGGCCGAAGCGTTAGAGCGTCTCGAAAATCTCGACGCGGTCAAGGAGATCTACCTGACGACCGGCGAGTGGGACGTGATGCTCCGGGTGTTCGCACACGACACAGAGGGACTGCGCGAGCTGATGTTCGACCACATCGCGGCGATGGACGGCTTCTCGCGCTCGCAGACGATGGTCATCCTCGGCACGGAGTACGAACGCGCCGGACTACCGCTCTGAGCGTCGGCCCGCCGATTCCGCCGTCTCGGCCGTCCCGTCCGTCTCGGACGCCCGAGACCGGAACCCTCAACATCTGCCCCTACAGGTGTGTGGATATGGCAACGGTCGCAGAGCGCGTGGAGGCGGACCCCGAGCGGACGTGGCTCGCCGCGATGGCCGCGCTCCTCACCGCCCTCGTCGGCGGGTCGCTCCTCTTTCCCCGCATCGTCTACGATGGCTTCCTCTGGCGTTACTTCTGGGGCCCGGTCGTCGCCGACGGCGAAGGCGCGACGTGCGCCGTCCGCGCCGACGGCACGACGACGCTCCTCGACAGCGCGGCAGCGTGTCAGTCCGCGACGGGCTTCGTCGCCTATCCCGGCTACACGCTCGTCTCTGAGGCCGGCTACGTCGTTACCCTCCTCCTGATGCTCGGCGGCGTCGTTTTGCTGCTTCGTCGGTTGAACATCGGCACGAGTCGCAAGTTCTTCTACGCGCTCTTCCCGTTCATGCTGTTCGGCGGGGCGCTGCGCGTCGTCGAAGACGCGGGCATCGCGGCGATGCGCGCCGGCGTCGAACCCGCGATTCCGTTCCCCTGGAGCGCGCTCATCATCAGCCCGTTCATCTACTTCACCGTCTTCTTCATCACGCTCGCCGCCGTCGTCGCCACGGTGTTACTCTCGCGGCGCGGCGTGTTCGACGAGTTCTACCGGCCATTGGCGGTCGTCGGCAGCGTCGTCCTCGCGGTGACGCTCGCGTACCTCGGCTACCTCGCGGCGACGACGGAGTACGTCACGTTCTACCCGCAGGTCATCACGGTGATGCTCGTGTTGACCACCGTCGTCACCGCGGTCACGTGGTGGCTCATCGAGAGGTACAAACCCGAACTAAACGCCGGAACCGTCTACGTCGGACTCCTCCTCATCTGGGGGCACGCGCTCGACGGCGTCGCCAACGTCGTCGGCCTCGACTGGATGCCGGCGCTCGGCGCGGGGCCGAACCTCGTGCCCAAACATCCGGTGAACCAGGGTATCGTCGACATCACCGCCGCGGCGCTGCCGGCGTCGGTGCTCGCGGTGACCGGCGACGCGTGGCCGTTCCTGCTCGTGAAACTCGCCGCCGCGGTGTTCATCATCTGGATCTTCGAACCGGAGATATTCGAGGAGAGTCCGCGGTACGCGATGCTGCTTCTCATCGCGGCGCTCGCGGTGGGACTCGGCCCCGGCACTCGCGACATGCTCCGGGCGACGTTCGGCATCTGAACCGACTCGGAGACCCGATTTTCCGCCGTCTCAGCCGTTTATGGTACTCGCCTCGCCGTCGGCGCGGACCGTGATGACCGTGCAGTCGAGTTTCTCGCGGAGATACGCCTCGATGTCCGGATTGTTTAGGAACCTCCGGAGCATCCGCCGCCAGCGCCCGGCCTGCTTCGACCCGATGACGACGATGTCCGCTCCTTCGGCGGCGACCTCTTCCAGAATCGTCTCTTCGACGAGAAAGCCGCGGCGGATGACGTAACGGGCGCGCGGCAGGCGGCCAAACTCCGTCTGCGTCGCCCGTTTCAGTTCCGCGCGGGTGATGTTTTCGCCGTTCTGATAGAGGTTCACGTGGAGGACGGTCAACTCGGCGTCTCGTTCCTCGGCGATACGCACAGCTTCGCGTAGCGTCGCCTTCGAGTGGCTGGTCAGCGGATACCGAACCGGGACGACAACTAACGTCATTACAGGACGGTCAGTGTTCTCGGGTGTGAATATTTCTATCCGGTCGACGACACGTACCGGGTGCTGACGTTCTCGTCGGTTGAGTGGACGGGCGTCGGGCGTCGCCTCCCGACTCGCGGGCGGTCAGTCGATCGCGGGCCGTCGAATCCGACCGTCGACGCTCGCGGAGACGCCGAACTGGCGGGCGTACTCGGCCAGAATCTCGTGTTGGATGCCGTGTTCGCTCGCTCGGTGGCGCTCCTCGATGACCGGGAACTCGTGGTCGCTGTGCAGGAGGTACTCCGCCGTCGCCACCCGGTACAGTCGGGTCGGGTCGACGGGGTCGCCGCCGACGCGCACCTCGTCGAGTTCGTTCCGGTCGTCGTCCCACCGCAGCGTCGCGCCGCTGACGTGCCCGTGCCACCAGTGCGGTTCGCCGAAATCGACCGCGCCGCCCGCGGCCTGCCGAAACGCCGTCAGCAGCTCTTCACCCGTGAGTTCGGCGACGACGACGGGTTCGGCGAAGGGGACGACGCTCACCAGGTCGGCGACGGTCACCTCGCCCGACAGCGGCGGGCCGTTTCGGATGCCGCCGCTGTTCTGGAGGCCCACGTCGGCGGCGGCGGCCCAGCGGTAGGCGTCGGCGACGAAGTTGCCGATGGCGCACTCGCCGCCGAAGACGACGCCTTCGGTCCGCCGCATCGGCGTCTCCGCCTCGCCGACGACGCTGTCGAGGCCGGACTCGGCGAGTCGACCGCGGAGCGCCGCCACCAGCGACTCGTCGACCGTTGCGTCGCGCGCCTCGGGGTCGTGGCGCTCCGCGCGTGCGCCGTCTTCGTCCAGCGTGACTTCGAGCACCGTCCGACCGTTGACGCCCGGACGTACGAGGAGGGTCTCGTCGACGTACTCGGCGCGTTCGGAATGGACGTGACCGCCGAGCACCGCGTCGACGTCGACGCGGCGGGCGAGTTCGTCGTCGCCCGCGCCGAGATGCGAGACGGCGACGACGTAGTCGACGCCCTCGGCGCGGAGTTCGGAGACGGCGCGTTCGGCCGCCTCGTACGGGTCGGTGAACGTCAACTCGGCGGCCTGCGGGTTGAGCGAGTCGGTGGCGGGGTCGGTGAGGCCAAAGAAGCCGACGACGTCGCCGCCGGCGGTTTCGACGGTCCACGGGACGACGCCCTCGGCGCGGCCGAACCTGTCGCCACGTTCGTCGCGAACGTTCGCGCTCACCCACGTCTGCGGGGCGTCGGTGACCAGTTCGCGGGTCGCGTCGGGGCCGTAGTCGAAGTCGTGGTTGCCGAACGTCTCCACGTCGCTGCCGACGGCGCGGAAGAAGTCCAGCGCCTGCCGACCTTTCGAGACTAACGCGAGGACGCCCGGTGAGGTGTTGTCTCCGCTGCCGACGACGAGCGAATCGGGTCCACCGAGCGTGGAGAGCAACCCTGCGAGACGGCCCGCGCGCTCGGGGTCGTCGTAGACGTTCTCGATATCGGAGTAGTGGAGCAACCGCGGCATTCACTCCGCGTCGGGGTGGCCGCGGTAAGAAGCCACCGAGTTCGGTCGACCGTTCGAGTCGGTTCGGTCGACCGTTCGTGCTGGTTCGCTCGACTATTCGAGCTGGAACGCGACGGTGACCTCGGCTTGATACTCTCGCCCCTCCTGGGCGAGTTCGACCATCAGGTCGTCCACTTCGACCCAGTAGACGTTCTCCAGCGTCTCCTCTGCGCGGTCGACGGCGTCGTCGACAGCCGAATCGAATCCCTCGTCGCTCTGACCGATGAGCGTGATTTTCTTGAACACCATTTCGGGTACGCCTACGACTCCTGGCAGTAAAAATGCACGCGGCGCTCACACGTCACGAGAAACGACCGGGCGTGCGCGCGTCGTCGGAGAGGTCAGTTACTCCGACTCCGCCCGCCCCCGCCCGAACTTCCCCGCCACCGCGCCGACGACGTCCGAGAGATGCGCCGTCCCCCAGACGGCGACGACGACGCCGCCGAGCGTGTTGAACATGATGTCGACGAGCGTGTCGTCGGGGCCGAACTGCGTCAACACGGGGTCGCCGCCGGTCATCGCCGCCACCTCGCCGATGGCGAACTCCAGTACCTCCCAGAAGACGCCGAAGGCGACGGTGAACATGAGGATGAACACGAACATGAACCGCGGCGGGAGTTTGACCGAGTCGGTGTGCACGTCGAACGCGCGGGCGACGGTGTAGCCGACGGCGGCGACGATGGACGCCGACAGCGTGTGCGTCATGTGATCCCACCACCAGAACTGCCGGTAGAAGCCGGTCTCGAAGCCTGGAATCCCGCCGCTGCCGACGGCGTGCAGGAAGACGGCCGTCGTCACCCACAGCGTCAGTCCGGCGTCCATCGGGATGTGGTAGTCGCGCTCCAACAGCGCGGGGACGTACGTCACCGCGAGGGCGACGCCCGCGTTGACGACGACGCCCCAGTCGCCGCGCTCGACGCCGATGGCGACCATGCCGACGAGGACGAGTTGCATCGCCCGCGCCACCTGTATCTGTCGGCGCTCGCTGATGCCCAGTTTTTCGCGGGCTCTCATCGGCTCTCACCCCCGCTGATAGCCGCCGGGAGTCGCTCTCGGCTGTGGGCGCGGCGGCGGAAGTAGTACTCGAACAGCAGTCCGGCCCCGACACCTGCCAGCGTCGCGGCGACGAAGTCCCACATCATCGCGGTGTGGATGATGTCGTCCGGACGGCCGTCCAGCAGGAACTCGGTACCGAGATAGAGATCCGAGAGCCACTGGACGACGGCCCACACGCCGGCGGCGGCCATCGTCGTGACGGTGACGAACAACACGGCGAACGAGTAGTTCATCCGGACGGACGTGAACACGTCGAGTTCGACGGCGACGACGAGCGCGACGGCGGCGACGGCGAAGTATCGGACGACGCGCCCGCTGAGCGTCACCCCGTCGATGGTCTGGCCGCCGACGAACGCCTGTCCAAGCACCGGCAACACCGCAAGCGCCAACACCTCCCACGGGAGCATCGCCCGTGGGTTCCGGTAGGCGACGGCCGGAACGACCGCCAGCGCGGCGGTTCCGAGGACGAACCCCGCCTGCACGAGTTCGCCGGTCAGCAGTTCCCCGACGCCGGCGACGCAGAAGACGACGACGAAGAACCATCCGACGGCGGCGTTCGTCCGTTCGTTCTCGACGATGTCGCTCAGTCCCGACCGGTCCATGCCCTCCTATCGTCGCGTTTCGAGCAAAAGGTTTCCCACTAAGACGGTCGCGCGCGACGACTACCGAAGGGACGACTCGACCGCGGCTACGCGACCAGATACGCGACCGTGTACGCGAATCCGGCGATGCTGATCGCCGCGAGACCGGTGCAGAGCGCGGCGAGTCTATCGGGTAACTCGACCCGTCGACTCCGGATTCGGACGCGCGGGGCCGCGCCGACGACGCCGACGGCGAGCACGCTGAAGACGAACGGATACGAGAGTTCGAGCGTCGGCGCGGGGATGAGGAGGACGCTCACCGCGTACGCCGCGCCGAGCGCCGCGCGGCCGTCGACGGCGTCCCGGAGCGAGTAGCCCGAGAGGTGGAGCGCGACGAGCAGTCCCGACCAGATGACGAGCAGTTCGAGACCGAACGCGCCCAGCAGGTTCAGCGTCGGGTCGACGCTGAACGAGAGCCGGTCGGTGAACACCGTCGCGTCGAACGGGTAGAACATCGCCGGGGGTGACCCGGTGAACAGGTCGCCGAACGGGTGCGAGACCAGTCCGACGAGCGCCGCCGAGAACGTCGCTCGCGGGCCGAGGTCGGTCCAGCGCTCGGTCCCCTCGGTGATGCCGACGGCGACGGCGGCGAACAGCAGCATCACGAACACCCCGAGACCGCCGGAGACCACGGCAGCGACGGCGACGACGGCCGCGAGCAACCCGCTCGCGGCGACGAGTTCGCGCCATCTGTGGAGGCGCCGTCCTCTGAGCCACAGCGCCGCCGCGACGGCGACGACGGGCGCGACGGCCACCGAGTGCGTCATCGTTCGGTGGACGAGGTTACCGGTCTGCCAGAACTGCGAGGCGACCGACAGCGCGCTCGTTGCCTCCGCGCCGACGACGCCGACGAAGGCGTACGCGATGTCGACGTCGGGGGCGGCGGCGAACGCCGCAGCGACCGCCCCCAGCGAGAACGCGCGCGTCGAGTCGACGCCGCGAATCACCGCCGCACCGGCGACGAGCGCGAACGCGAACACCGCGTGCCCGACGAACATACCGGTGGTTACGCGCCGGAATAGATAAGATGTACGGACCGCAGAACCGCCGACGCCGTCGGTGAGTCGAACATCGAACGGTGCCGGGGCGTCCCCGTCTTAGGCGTAGTCGTCGAGTTTCGTCCACCGGTTTTCGATCTCGGCGTTGCCCTGGACCACGGTGTCGTCCTCGACGCGCAGTCGGGTTTTGCGGAGTTCGATGCTCACTACCTCGCCGGTGACGTCGCCGGTGGTGACCCGGTCGCCGGGGTTGAAGTCGGGGTCACGGAGGAGGTAGACGCCGGCCACCGCGTCGGCTATCATCCCCGAGGTGGCGTAGGAGACGCCGAGCGCGACGAAGCCCGCGGCGGTGCCGAGCGACGTCGCGATACCTTCGAGGCCGACGATCGAGAGAAACGACAGCGCGACGCCGAACCAGAGAAACACCGAGACGATGGTCACGATGAACTGTCGGTAGACGGGCGACTCGCCCGGTAGCGCCCGCGCCAACACCGCTTTCACCACGAAGAGGACGACCTTGACGACGGTGGCGGCGAGTACCAGAAACACGAGGCCGACGAGTAACACCGGAATCGCGTCGACCAACTGGCCGAGAAACCGCTCCAACGCCTCTTCGACGATGCCCGTCTGTAAGATGGGTGACCCCATACCCGAAACTACCCTCCGGACTGATAAATAAGCGACTCCGGACTCTCAGGCGACGGCCGCGACGTCTTCGCGGATGACCCGATAGTCGTTGGCGTCTCCGACGCTGATTACCGCCCATTCGTAGGTCCGAGCGGCGCGTTCGAGTCGCCGACAGAGCGAGTCGGCGTGTTCGTCCCAGGTGACGAAGCAGCGGAGCGGTGGACCGTCGTCGCGTCCGCCGTCGGCGAGCGCGTGACCGATTGTATCGTCGTCTGCGACAGCCGTCACTTGTACGGTACGCCACTTTCGTTCGGCCCGTAGGTCCGTCCCCTCTCCGGATACGGTGTAGCCGAGGCGGGTGAAAATACTCTTGGCCTCCTCGACTGGTGGCATGGTAACAGGGGCCATGTAAGCGAACGTACTCTCCCTCGTGTGATAAACTTTGTCACAGACTGCGGGAACAGTCACGAACGTCGAACCACGTCAAGCGAAACAGCCGAAACCGGACGACGGTCCGTTTTCGTCCGTCAATTCACTCGTGGGCGGCGTCCCACTCGTCGGGTTTCTTGATGTTGCCGCAGGCGTTGCACTCGATGCGGCCCATCGTGTCCATCGCGTTGTCGAACGTCTCGCAGTTACCGCAGAAATAGCCCCAGCGGATGTCGCGCGATTCGGAGACGTACGCGGTGTAAAACGGCGCTTTCGACCCGCGGGTCCCCTCACTGCGGTCGACGTAGACGGTGTCGTCTGCGGATGTCGTGGCGACTTCCAGTTCCATGTGTTCGAGTTCGGGTGACGGGAGTTAACTACGTTTCTACGTGCGGAAGCTCTCACCGCAGCCGCACTCGGAGACGACGTTCGGGTTCTCGACGTGGAACCCCGCAGCCTGTAAGCCGCCCTCGTAGTCGAGGACGCTCCCGCCGATGTAGCGGCCACTCGCCGGGTCGACGAAGATGCGAAGTCCGTGGTGTTCGGTCACCGCGTCGTCGGACTCGGGTTCGTTGTCGAAGCGCATGCCGTAGGAAAGCCCCGCGCAGCCGCCCTGCTGGACGAACAGGCGAAGCCCCGCTACGTCGGTGTCCATTCCCTCTCGCTCCAAGAGCGACAGCGCCTCCGACGCCGCGTTCTCTGTCACCTTCACCGGCGTCTCAGCGTCGCCGTCGACGGATTCGGTACTCATGACTGAGCGTATCGTCCGGAGGCTGTTAACTGTGACGCTGGTTCACGGGGCCGAGCGCCGCCGCCGAAACGGGAATGACACGGCTGCCACATTCTGAAAATTGTACAATTTCCACAAATTACCAGATTTGCAGAATTCTCGAACGGCGTCCCCGAAACTCCGCTATTCGCCGGTCTCGTCGCCGTCGAGTCGAACGCGCACGCTCTCGGCGTGGGCCTCTAACCCCTCGGCCTCCGCGAGCGTCGTGACCGTCTCCGAGAGCGCGTTCAAGCCGTCCTCGTCGAGACGTTGGACCGTCGTCGAGCGGAGGAACGTGTCGACCGAGAGCCCGCCGTAGAGTTTCGCGCCGCCGCTCGTCGGCAGCACGTGGTTCGTCCCCGAGGCGTAGTCGCCCGCGGCGACGGGGGTGTACGGACCGAGGAAGACGCTCCCGGCGTTGGTGATGCGGTCGAGCAGTTCCTCGTCGTCGCGCGCCTGAATCGAGAGGTGTTCGGCGGCGTACTCCTCGGCGAAGAGGACGGCCTCCGGCATCGACCGCGCGAGCAGGACGCCGCTGGCGTCGTTGTCGAGCGCCGCCGAAATCACGTCGCTGCGCTCGCGCTCGTCGATTCCCGCCTCGACCGCCTCGGCGACGGCCTCGGCCGTCTCCCCGTCGTCGGTCACGGCGACGACGGAGGCTTCGGGGTCGTGTTCGGCCTGCGCTAAGAGGTCGGCAGCGACGAACTCGGGAGTGGCCGTCTCGTCGGCGACGACCAGAATCTCGCTCGGCCCGGCGAGGAAGTCGATCTCGACGTCACCGCGGACCTCGGCTTTCGCCGCCGTCACCCACTTGTTGCCGGGGCCGACGACCTTCTGGACCGCGTTGACAGTCTCCGTGCCGTAGGCGAGCGCCGAAATCGCCTGCGCACCGCCGGCGGCGTACACCACGTCCGCTCCGGCGGCGTGAATCGCCGCGAGCGTCACCGGGTTGATCTCGTCGGCGGGTGGCGTGGCGACGGCGACGTGCTCGACGCCGGCGACTTTCGCGGGGATGACGCCCATCAGCGCGCTCGACGGGTAGGCGGCCGCGCCGCCGGGGACGTAGACGCCGACGCGTTCGAGCGGCCGGAACCGACGACCGAGTTCCCGGCTGCCGGAAGAGCTTCGCACTTCCGCAGTCACGTTCGCTTCGCTCACGTGACCCGAGAAGTCGTCGCGCCAGTCCTCGGGGAGCTGCCGTTCGTGGAACTCGCGGACGTTCTCGGCGGCTGTCTCGATGGCCTCGCGCATCCCCTCGTCGATGTCGTCGTACGCCCGTTCGGCGAGGTCCGTCACGTCGACGTTGCCGACTTCGACGCCGTCGAACTCGCGGGAGAACTCCCGGAGCGCCACGTCGCCCTCCTCGCGGACGCGGTCGACGATGTCGCGGACGTCGTTGCGGACGGCGTCGACGCCCGCGTCGCGCTCGAACAGCGCGTCGCGCTCGCCGGGGCCGAGATCCGCGATTCGCTTGACTTGCATGGGCGCGCTTTGACGGCGGCGGGAAAAGACGTTCCGATAGCGAGAGAGCAGCTCTCACGAACGTTTATCCGAGAGGACGCGACCACTCCCGGCCGTGCCCTGACGACGCGACGCGCGGAGAACGAGGCGGGTGTGCGGCGGTCCTCCGCGTGCCGGTAGCTTCGCCGCCTGTCTGCCCCGATAAACGCCTTCGCTCCCGTCGTTACGTCTCCTCGATGGGGACGACCCCGAGAAACGAGAGCGTCGCGCGGACGAACAGGTAGCCGACGAGGCCGAATGCCGCGAAGAACGTCGGCGCGGCGAGCAACCGCGCGACGTCGTAGGGGAGGAAGATTCTGCTCGTCCCCATGACGACGAAACTGACGAGGATGAGGCCGAACGCCAGAAACGAGAGTTGGACGAAGCGGTCGCGGTTCACACGTCCACGAGTCCGAAGCAACACGACATAGCTGTTCCGTACTCGCGGACTCAGTCGTCGCCGAGTTCTCGCATCGTTCCCTCCGAGTCGAAGACCGCGTCGACGACCCGCTGTACCCGATGCGCTTCCTCGAAGGAGACCAGGTCGCCATCGCCGCCGTCGAGGCTGGTGACGAACTCGTCGACGAGCGTCAGCGTCGTCTGCTCGCGCATCTCGTTGAGTGTCGTCCCGCTCTCCTCGCTCGCGCCGCGGTTCTCGACGAGTCTGTACCACTCGGTCAGCGTGAGCGACGACTCCGACCCGACGACCGTAATCGAGTTCTCCTCGGACTGCTCGTGGTTGCAGAGCAGATCGAGCGTTCCGTGGACGCCGCCGACCTCGAAGTAGCCGACGATAGACTCCTCGTACGTCTCGGGGCCGGTGTACGTGACCTCGGCGCTGAGTCGCTCGACGGGGCCGAAAATCTCCTGGACGCCGAAGAGAAAGTGCGTGCCGACCTCGCGGAGCGGACCGCCCTGTTCTCTGCTCTTCAGCCACTCGACGTCCTGCCACTCGCGGGGCCACTGGGGGAACCTGAAGTCGAGCGAGATCCGCTTCGGGCGGCCGACGTCGCCGTCGCTGACTCGCTCTCGCATCTCGACGAACCCAGGTGTGTACCGAAACGGAAGGTTGACGGCCGTCGTCTGCTCGGACGACAGTTCGAGTTCGACCATCTTCTCTCCCTGCTCGGCGCTCTCGGCGATGGGTTTCTCGCAGATGATGTCTTTCTCGTGTTCGAACGCGAACTGCGTGACTTCGAGGTGGCCGGTCGGCGGGATGCCGACGTAGACGACGTCCACCGCGTCGGCCCCTACCAGTTCCCGATAGTCGGTGAACGGGGCGCAGTCGTACTCGTCGGCGAACGCCTCGACTTTGGACTCGACGAGGTCGCAGGCTCCCCAGACGTTCGTCCGCTCGTGAGCGGCGAACGACTCGGCGAGCCGGTTCCCGATGACCCCACACCCGACGATTCCGACGTCGTAACCTGGTTCGGACGACATGGCGTCGAAGAGCAGCGTCGGAGCAATGACTCTGCTCATTCCGGAACGTCCCGCGACACCGTCGGGTCTTCCCGCGCCGAACTCGTCACGGAGACGAGACGTGCGCCGCCGACAAGCTATCGTCGCTCGCGCCCGTGTACACTCACTACATGGACGACTCAATCCGGGTCACCGTCGAGACCGACGACGAAGAGGAGACGGTCCGAGTCTACGACGCCGAAGGGTCGGTCGAGGTCGACGACGCGACGTTTCGATTCAGTGTCGACGACGCGACCGTCGACGGGGCTAACGAAACCAACGAAACCAAAGAGCCCGACCCGTCGCCCGCGAAAGCCGACTCGCCGAGCGATTCGCATCGACTCGTCGCTGTCGACGACGTGCCCGCGAGAGGGACGGTTCGGTTCGAGGCTCTCAACGGAGAGCGCGGGACCGAGGGGATACTCGAACGCAGCGGCGACGAGGTATACGCGTGGCGCAACTCCTGTCCGCACAAACCGCACGTCCGGCTCGACCCCGGGTTCGGCGCGCGGACGACCAACGACCACATCGTCTGTCACGAACACGGGGCGCGGTTCGTCCGCGGCGACGGGTTCTGCACGCGGGGTCCGTGTCGCGGTCAGTCGCTCGACCTGATCGAGGTCGAGTGCCGAGACGGCGACGTGTATCTCTCCGACGACCGATTCGACTCGGGGCGGCGGTTGTAACGACCTCCTCGAGTCCGAACACTCGTCGGATCGTCCGAGGGTTCTGCGACGCTCCCGCCGCGTAGAGCGCTGTCGGCACTAACGGATCGAAAATGACAGAATGTGGGGTCGTTTTGCCGCCGCAGGCGGCGTACTAAACTAATTTACAGGCGCGTGAGGTTCGTCGCGCGCGGGCCCTTCGGGGCCTGCTCGATGTCGAACTCCACTTCCTGTCCCTCTTCGAGGTCCGGGCCGCCAACGTCCTCCATGTGGAAGAACACGTCGTCGTCCGCGTCGTCAGTCGAGATGAAACCGTAGCCGCCAGTGTCGTTGAAGAAATCAACTTCGCCTTTCGCCATTGCTTCTGAAACCAATCGGCGTCGAGGGATAAGGCTTGCGAATTTGCATCTATAGGACCCGTATAAATTGACGATTATTGCAAAATAGAAAATAAATACAGACGTTTGAATACTATTTGCCGCGCCTTATTGGCATTGTTGGCTCTTTTGGCGGCTATTTCGCGTGCTTCTGTGGTAATCGAGCGTTCCCGTCGTGGCTCGTTCGTCACTCTCGGCAGTCGAGCGCTGAAAGTGTCGCCCGGAACACTAACGACCGGCCTCATCCCGTGGCGGCATGCCGCGTCGGCCGGGAAACCCTCGTGCCGGGCAGTCGTCCCTTTCGGCCGGACGACAGTTGCACTGATGTTGCGCGCCCGGGTTCGCCGCGCGGTCATCGCTCCCGAAGTGGGATCACTCGGGCGGGGACTAAAGGCACGCAGTCGACGTACTCTCTGCGCCCTCATACGGGTTTCGACCCGCTTCGCCGACAGACTCGAACTCGATTCGGGTGGCCGCCGAGAGTCTTTCGGCAAATGGGTGAATCGGGCGGCAAACCGCCCAATGTTCACGAACATACGCAAGATTGCGTCCGAATCCGAACCCACTTATGGGAGTGTCACCCACCCCCACGCTAATGGCAGTACGCGTTGGCATCCTCGGCGCCACCGGCGCAGTCGGACAGCGATTCATCCAACTTCTCGACGGTCACTCGAGCTTCGAGCTCGCGGCCGTCACCGCGAGCGACGAGAGCGCGGGCAAGAGCTACCGCGAGGCCGCCAAGTGGCGCGTCGACACGCCCATCCCGGACGACGTCGCCGAGATGACGGTCCGACGCACCGCCGTCGACGACGTGCCCGACGACCTGGACCTCGTCTTCTCCTCGCTTCCCTCCTCTGCGGCCGCGAACGTCGAACCCGAGTTCGCCGAAGCCGGCTACGTCGTCTCCTCGAACTCCTCGAACGACCGGATGGCCCCCGACGTCCCCCTCACGATTCCGGAGGTCAACGCCGACCACCTCGGCCTCATCGAAGTCCAGCGCGACGAACGCGGCTGGGACGGCGCGCTCATCAAGAACCCCAACTGCTCGACGATCACGATGACGCCGACGCTCGCCGCGCTCGACGAGTTCGGCCTCGAACGCGTCCACGTCTCGACGCTCCAGGCGGTCTCCGGCGCGGGCTACTCCGGCGTCACCTCGATGGAGATCATCGACAACGCCATCCCGCACATCGGCGGCGAGGAGGAGAAGATGGAGAGCGAGTCGCGCAAACTGCTCGGCTCGTTCGACGGCGCGGAGCTCTCGTTGCACGACGCCGACGTCTCCGCCTCCTGTAACCGGATTCCGACGCTCGACGGCCACCTCGAAAACGTCTTTGCCGAACTCGAAGACGACCCGTCGGTCGACGAGATCGCCGACGCGATGCGCGAGTTCCCCGGCGTCGACCTCCCGAGCGCGCCGGACCCGCTCATCCGCGTCTTCGAGGACCCGACGCGGCCACAGCCGCGCCTCGACCGGATGCACGGCGACGGGATGGCCATCTCCGCGGGCGGCATCGAGGAGACGAGTTCGGGTATCAAGTACAACTGCCTCGCGCATAACACGATTCGCGGCGCGGCGGGCGCGAGCGTCCTCAACGGCGAGTTGCTGGTCGAAGAAGGCTGGGTCTAAACACCCACCTTTTGCGCTGCGGGCGCGCTTCGCGCGCCCTCGGCAAAAGCTGGACAAAAACACTCCTCCTTCACTTCGCGCTCGCAGAGCGAGCGCTCCGTTCAGTCGTCGGTCGAAAATCGCGTAGCGATTTTCGTACAGTGGACTACGCACTGCGGTTGGTTGGGCAAGCCGCAGACACATTTTCTCACCGAACTGCGTGGGGTCGGTCCGTGCTCTTTAGAAACGCAGCCTCCGCCGCTTCCGGTACCACTTTCGAGCCGTAGTGGGAGTACCGACCATGCGAATCGCCCGTATTCAGACCCCCGACGGACCGCGCGAGGGCGAGTACCGAGACGGAACCGTCGTCGCGGACGACGGTGAGTACGTCGTCGGCGAGGACGGCTCGCTGCTCGCGCCGTGCGAACCCTCGGCGGTGTACTGCGTCGGCCGCAACTACGCCGCGACTCTCGAACAGATGGAGTACGAGCGACCCGAGGAACCAGACTTCTTCATCAAACCGCCGACCTCGGTCATCGCCCACGAGGAGCCGATTCCCTACCCTCCGTTCACCGACGAACTCACCTACGCGGGCGAACTCGTCGCCGTCATCGACGAGGAGTGTCACGACATCTCGGTCGACGAAGTCCCGGAGTACGTCCGCGGCTACACCATCATGAACGACGTGGACGCGCTCGACCAGCAGGGTAGAACCGCGAGAAAGGCGTTCGACGGCTCCGGACCGCTCGGTCCGTGGATCGAGACCGAGTTGGACCCCCGAAACCTCGACATGCACACGGACGTGAGCGGCGAGCGCCGACAGGAGGCGAACACGGAACTGATGCTGTTCGGCCCGTACGAGGTCGTCTCCTACCTTTCGAAGCGGTTCACGTTCCGACCGGGCGACGCCATCGCGTTCGGCAGCCCGGCGAACCCCGGAACCATCGAGCCGGACGATGTGGTCGAAATCACCTACGAGGGTATCGGGACGCTACGGAACACTGTAGAGTAGCGGGCGGACATTCCCGTTTGTCGTACCGCGAGCGACCGGAGTTCCCGTGAGCGACTGAAGAAGGGGAACGGGAACACTGAAGAGCGAAGCTCTACAGGAGCGAGCGAGTGGACCGAGGAACGCTCGAAGGCGCAAAGCGCCTCGGGGGTGACGCTGTGCTTTTGGTCCGAGAGCGGGCGCGAAGCGTCTGCCACGCCTCCGCGGCGGAACCGCAAAGAGAGCTAGAGCTTTCACCGACCGAGCGGAGCGTAACAGGTCGTGGTTCTAGACCGCTTGATTCTCCAACTCCTCAAACGCGCCCGTCTCCTCGGCGTGCTCCAGATTCCGTGCCATGATGTCCGCACGCCGCGCCCAGTACTTCGGCGTGTGCCCCGCGTTGTGCGGCGTGACGAGCACGTTGTCGAACGACCACAGGGGATGCTCCCGCGGGAGCGGTTCCGGGTCGGTCACGTCCAACGCCGCACCGCGGAGGCCATTCGTCTGGAGCGTCGAGACGAGCGCGTCGGTGTCGACGATGGGGCCGCGCCCGACGTTGACGAGCACCGAGTGCGGCGGCATCGTCCGCAGCGCCGACTCGCCGATGAGGCCCGCCGTCGTCTCGGTCAGCGGCGCGGCGACGACGACGTAGTCGCTGTCGGCGAGCGCCTCGTGAATCTCGTCGAAGCCGTACACCTCGTCGGTCGGCCCACCTTTCTCCGGCGAGTAGCGGACGCCGATGGTGTGGACGCCGAACGGTTCCAGCCGGTCGACGATACTCTCTCCGATAGCGCCGAGGCCGACGACCGCGACTCTGCTTCCGTGGACTTCGGTGGCCTGATACGACCGCCACTCGGCGCGCTCCTTTCGCCGCCACGCCGTGTCGAACCCGCGGGCGAACGAGAGAATCGCGCCGAGGGCGTACTCGGCGATGTTCGGTCCGTGGACGCCCGAGGCGTTCGTCACCGCGACGCCGCGCTCGGCGAACGAGTCGAGCTCCAGATGCCCCGTTCCGGCGTAGACGCAGGCGAACAGTTCGAGGTTCGGCGCGGCGTCGAGTTCGTCGGCGTCGAGCGAGAAGCCGGTGGCGACGCGGGCCGTCCGGAGGTACTCGCGTTCCTCCGCAGGGGTCTTCGCCAGCGCGACGTCGTAGTCGGGTAGCCGCTCGCGGAGCGTCTCGGCGTAGGCGGCCGCGGAGAGCCCGTGAATCTTCTGTCGTAAGACGACGATGTCGGGGTCGGTCATACCCCTCCATTTTTGGAGCGACCGTATGAGTGCATCTCCTTCGGCAGTCGCGGCCTGTTTCAACGGAGTAGACTGCGGAGAATACATCACTGGCTCGGAACGTATTTATCCGATGACCGTTACGGTGGCGTGTATGTTACGGTCGCAGACGACGCGGCGACGTGTTCTGGGCGCGGTCGGGGTGGGTGTCGCCGGCATCGTCGGTGGATGCGCCAGCGCGGGCGTTCTCGGGGAGTCCGAAGGGGCGACGCAGCTGGGCGAACTCCAACTCAGCAACTCGCACGTCGAGTCGCACAGTGTCGACCTCATCGTCCGGCGCGACGGAGAACTCGTCCACTGGACCTCACACGACCTCGACGGCGTCGAGAACAACGTCTCCGACGGCGAGACGGTGGACCTCTCTTGGAGCCAGACGCCCGGGTCGTACGTCATCTCCGCGCGTCTTGACGACGCCGAGAGGTGGGAGACGTTCGCGCTGTCGGATCTCGGCGACGCGCCGTGTTACCGTCTGTTGGTGAAAGTCGACCACGAGGGTCGACTCGGCATCTGGTCGATGGCGAGTCCGGACGCCTGCGGCGACGATTCGGCGACGCCCGCCGAGTAGCCGTCGTTTCTCCTCGCCCTCTCGAACTCCTGCAGACCCCGTCGGCAGCTCTGCGTTCACTCGCCGGATGACCGTTCGTTGCGCGGAACGTTCCGGACCTTTAATGGCGATGTACTGCCGGATACGTGGTATGCAGCGCGTAGACGTAGCCATCGTCGGCGGCGGTCCGGGCGGTACGGCAGCGGCGCACGCGGCCGCGTCCGCCGGAGCGACGGCCGTCGTGATGGAGAAAGGCGTCCCGCGGGCCGACCGAGAGGGACTCGGTCCGGACTCGACGGACGCCGCGGGAATCCTCGACTACTGGGTGGATATCATGGGTATCCACCCCGACGAGATGCCCGACGGAATCGTCCTCCAGACGCTCGATCGCGCGGAGTTCGTCGGCCCGAACGAGTCGTTGACGCTCCGCGCGACGGGCATCGAATCGCCGTACGACGAGTTCGGCTACACCTTCCACCGCGCTCGGTTCGACGACTGGATGCGCCAACGCGCCGAGGACGCGGGCGCGGAGTACCGCGTGAAAGCCTCGGTGAAGAACGTCGAGACGAACCTCGCGTCAACCGGCGACGGCCCGCGACACACCGTCGAACTCAAAGGCGGCGAGAACGTCGGTGCCGACTTCCTGATTCTGGCCGACGGTCCCCAGCGAACCGTGACGAACCGCGTGCTCGACCGCTTCCTCCCCGACGGCGAGAAAGCCTCCGAACGTCTCTCCTCGCCGCGGGCGAACCACATCGCCTACCAGGAGTACCGCCGCTTCCCCGAGGAACTGTTCGAGGAGATCAGATCGGCGATCACGTTCTGGTGGGGGTACATGCCCGGTCACACCGCCTACCCGTGGGTGTTCCCGAACGACGACAACGTCTGTCGCGTCGGCCTCACGATGCCCATCGGGATGGACATAGACGAGGTAAACGACCGCGAGAAGTACGCGCTCCTCCGCCCGGAGGACGAGCGCATCCCGCAGGGCAAAGAGTACATCCGACGTCTCCTCGACCACGTCTACGGCGACGAGTACGACCTCGACGACTTCCCGCTGGTCGAAGACCGCGGCAAGCGCGGCGGGACGGAGACGTACGCCATCTCCTCGACGCGACCCATCGACTCGCCGGTCGGCGCGGACATCGCCGTCGTCGGCGGCGCGATGGGTGCGACCTCCGCGTTCCACGAGGGCGGCGATCACGTCGCCGTCCGTACGGGCGCTATCGCCGGCGAACTCGCTGCCACCGGCGATCTCTCGGCGTACAACCAGCGCTGGAAGGACGCGATAGACGACGAAATTCTGCGAAACGTTGCCATGGCCGACCTCGTCCACGACTACGGCCCCGACGACTGGGACTGGGCGTTCGAGACGGCGCGTAAGCTCTTGGACACCGACGGGGGAGTCCAGATTCTCGAAGGCGGCGCTCGCGCGGGCGTCAACGCCGCCCGCCTCGCGGGCGCGTACAAGAAACGGAAGTACAAGTTCCGCAAGGGCCGCTACGTTCAGCTGAAAGAGTCCGAATACACGGTCTGAATCGGACGTTCTCGGTCTCCGCACCTCGATTCGAACGCCGTCGCTGAGGGGCTCTTTCTCGAATCCGAACTCGGAAAAACGGACGTTTATGCGGCGGCTGCCTGCGACTGCTTCTTGCGCGTGACGTAACCGGCGATGCGGTTGCGGACGCCTTTCGAGTCGACGTTGGTCAGTTTGTCGACGTTCTCCTTGTTCGTCTCGAAGTCGGTGTTGAACGCCTGCGGGTACTTCTCCAGCAGCAGCGCACCCATCTGCTTGACGTACTTGGGTTTGATAGCCATACGGGAATCTTCCGTCGTAGCCCACTAAAACGATTCGTTCCGCGCCTGCAGTGTGGGCGACGGTGGCACGGCTCGCGTTCTCACGACCGACCTCGGGTCAGCGCGCATCCCGGTCATCGCGTCGCTCGCGTCCGTCGCGTCGCTCTCGCCACCCCGTCTCGGCGCTTAGTCGCTCGAACGCCTCTCGCTCGGCGTCGCCGCCGCAGTTCTCGACCGTCTCCTCGAAGTATTCGAGGCGCTCGATCAGCACGTCGGTGTCGTAGGCGGGCACGTCCAACCGCGACGCCGCGACCGTCGCGTCGACGACGGCGTAGAACCCGCGGTTGATGGTTCGGACGCCCGTCTCGACCACGTTCGACTCCAGCGGCCGGAGTTCCCACCGCTCGATGGTCGTTTCCCGGCGCTCTTGGCTTTCGACGCAGCGGACTTCGACGCGCACCCACGCGTCGACGCTGTCGAGCACCGGGCCCGACTCCTCGCGTACCGTCACCGCGGCGTCGACGAACGTCCGCGGGTCGGTGACGAACTGGACGACGCCCTCAGCCTGCCGATGGAAGTTCCGACGCGTCCGGGTGTTGCCCCACGTCGTCGCCGTCGCAGGCGCGTTCGACTCTTCGGGCGCGCGAACCCCGAGCGCCGCGACGTTCCACAGGTCGTTCGGCCCGAGCGTCGTCACCACCGATTCCGTGACGCCCCGGAGTTCGACGGGCCACCGTCCGACCGCCTCGCCGTCCCCGTCGCCCTCCCCCGGCTCGCTCACACGCGCACCCCCCGTTCGAGCGCGACGAACAGCGCCGCGGCCGTGATGTCGGCGGTCGTCCCCGGGTTGACACTCTCGGCGACGAGCGCCTCCGCGAGTCGCTCCGCTGCCGCCTCGTCGCCGCGGGCGTCGGCGGCCCACTTCGACACCGCGACGGCGACCTCCTCGCCGTGCTGGGTGGTGACGAGCGTGTCCGATTCCTCGGCGAGCAAATCGAGAAACGCCCGCGCCGCGCGGTCCGGAACCGGGCCGTCGTCGTCGCAAATCGCGTCGGCGGCGGCGAACGTTCGCCGGAACCCGCCGACCCACTCGCGGGCGTTGCCGTCGCGGTCCGCGCCCATCTCCATCACGTCGTACAGCGTCAGCCCCTGAGATTCGAGCGCGGGAATCGCCTCCGACCCGCGGCGAACGTCCAGTTCGGGGGCGTCCTCCGGCGGGTCGGCGACGGCGACGTCGACGTGCTCGAACGAGCGGTAGAAGTCGGCGGCGTCGGCGACGGTGGTCGATTCGACGACGCGCGTCGCGTCTTCGGGGGTGAGCGCACCGTCGAATTCGACGGCCGCTTTCACCAGCGGCACGAGCAACAGCAGGCAGCCGAACTGGGTGTTGCCGCCCCCCTGTCGACTCATTCCCTCGACTGCGCACTCGAACGCCTCCCCGACGGACGCGTCGTTGGCGGCCATCCGGAGCCCCTCGCCCGACCCGACGGCACCCGCGAGGAAGTGTTCGAACCGCAAGTCGTCCAAATCGCGGTTCCGGTCGACGTTGCCCGGTTTCGGCGTACTCGCAACCTCCAAGAGGAGTGCGAGTTGCGCGCGCTCGGCGGGCGTCACGCCGACACCTCCGGTTCGTCGGACCCGTCGGGTTCGTCGGCTCCGTCCGCCCCGAACCACTCGTCGACGGCGGCGCGGACCCGTTTCAGAACGCGGGGGTCGTCGCTCGGCCGCCCGACGCTCACCGCGTCCGCCCCGTACTCGACGTACTCGCCGACGCTGGCGGCATCGCGGACGCCGTTGTTGGCGACGAGGTAGAGGTCGTCTCCGACGGCCGCGGCGACGTCGCCGACGACGTGCTCGGAGTCCATCGCGTCGACGTGGAGCATCGTCGCGCCCGCGTCGGCGACGCGTCGCGCCGTCTCCGGGAGGTCGACCCCCGGAACCTCCGTTCGGACTTTGACGCTCACGGTCGCACCGATATCGGCGGCGGCGGCGACGTGTCGGCAGAGGCGGTCGGTGTCGGACAGTAACGCCTCGCCGCAACCCACCGCGCAGAGTTCGTCCTGCCGGCAGTGAGCGTTGATTTCGAGTATCGCGTCGTGGTCGGCGCAGACGACACCCGCCGAACGAATCGGCGAGACGGTCGCACTGCGCACGTTGACGCCGACTCGGAGGGGCGCGTCGACCAGCCTCCCGAGCTCGGCGTCGACGAACGCCAGCGGGTCTTCTGGAAGGAATTCCGTGCGTCCGCGAGCGGCGAGTTCCCGCGCCGCCTCACGCGAGGCGTCGTCTAACGCGACGCCGCCGAGAAACGCCGCGTCGACGTACGGGGCGGCCGTTTCGGCCCACTGTGAATCGGACTCACCGCTCAGACTCGCGGCGGCGAGGCGTACTCGATTCACGCCGGAACACCTCGACGGCGAGCGCTCACGAGACCGCCTCCAGCGCGTCCTCGACAGCACCCATCACGCGCGCAGCGTCGTCGGGACCGTCGAGTCTCGTATCGGTTCTGACGACCGGTCGGTCGAGTCGCGTCCCGTCCTCGTCGTCGAGGACGAACGCGTCGGCGAACGGGTACGCCTCGGCGACGCCCGCGGTGCTGGCCTCGTAGCCGACGCCGCGCATCAGTTCGGCGGCCGGCCCGGAGAACACCGTGTCCTCGACGAACGGCGAGACGGCGACCACCGGCGTCGCGTCGAGCGCCTCCCGGATGCCGGGGACCGCGAGCATCGGCCCGATACTCGTGACCGGGTTGGAGGGACCGACGACGACTGGAGAGTCGAGCGCTTCGAGCACCGCGTCGGTCGGCTCGGCGTCGTCGGCCCCGCGGAACGCCACGTCGCGGACCGCGGGGTCGGCGCGGCGGCCCACCCAGTACTCCTGGAAGTGCATCGGTCCCTCGTCGGTGTGGACGACGGAGGCGACGGGGTCGTCCGACATCGGGAGAAGCGTCACGTCGAGGTCGAACGCGTCGGCCAGTGTCCGAGTGACCTCGGTGAGGCTGTGGCCTTCGTCGAGGAGACTCGTCCGCGTCACGTGGACCGCGCGGTCTCTGTCGCCGAGTTCCATGAACTCCGCGACGCCCGAGAAGCGTCGCCAGCGGGCGATTCTCCTCCCCTCCGTCTGGGCGTCCTCGGGGAGGTAGCGAGGGCCACCGCCGAGGCCGGCGGCGTCGGCGAGGCGGTGCAGCTCCTCGTGGGTCTCGGTGGTGTCGCCGTCGATGCCCCACCAGCGTTCGCGGTCGAGGACGCCGCCGCCGTCGAACAAGACGGTGTCGAGGTCCGGGCAGACGAGCACGCCGCCGAGTTCCACGTCGTCGCCGGTGTTGCCGACGACTGTCGCCTCCGCAGGGTCGAACGTCGACCCGTCGAGGCCGTCGAGCAACTTCGGGGTGCCCGTCCCCCCGGCGAGAAAGGTGACCATTTGCGGGAGGTTGACCGGGCAGCGATTTGTATCTGGCCTTCACGGCGACGCGCTCGCGCGGCCGCACACCGCGCCGCACCTCGACGGGAGACGGGCGAGGACCCCCGATACCGAGTGAACGGGTTCCGACGCCAAGTGAGCGGTGCCCGATGCCGGGGTGGTCGAGCGCTCGACGCCGAGTGAGCCGGCTATTTGTTCCCCGATTGCGAAGTTGGGTGCCATGAACGCCATCAAGGACAGCGTCCACGACTACATCCCCGTGGACCCCGTCGCACGCGCCCTCCTCGACACGCCCGAACTCCAGCGACTCCGCCACATCAAACAGCTCTCCACCGTCCGACTCGTCTACCCGTCGGCGAACCACACGCGCTTCGAACACAGCCTCGGCGTTTATCACCTCGCCTCCCGCGCGCTCGACCACCTCGGCGTCGACGACGACCGGGCCGCGCACGTCCGCGCCGCCGCGCTGCTGCACGACATCGGCCACGGCCCCTACGGCCACCAGACCGAGGAGGTCATCATGCGCCGGACCGGCGAGCACCACGACGAGATCGGTAACCTGCTCGCCTCGTCGGCCGCCGGCGAGGTGCTCCGGGACCACGGCCTCCACCCGGCTCGGGTCGCCGAACTCGTCCGCGGCGAGGGCGAGCTGGGCCAACTCGTCTCCGGGGAGTTGGACGTCGACCGGATGGACTACCTCGTGCGCGACGCCCACCACTCGGGCGTCCCCTACGGCACCATCGACCACGGCCGCCTCGTCCGCGCGCTTCGACTGCGCGACGGTCGCCTCGTTCTCGCGTCCGGAAACGTCCAGACCGCCGAGAGCATGCTTCTCGCGCGCAGTCTGATGAACGGCGTCGTCTACCGCCACCACGTCTCGCGCATCGCCGGCGCAATGTTGGACCGTGCGTCCGAGCGCCTGCTCGACGAAACGGAACTCGGCGTCCAGACGTTCCGCCGGATGGCCGACCACGACCTGCTCGTCGAACTCGGCGAATCGGTGCCGGAACTCGGGCGGCGAATCGAGCGCCGCGACCTGTACAAACGCGGCGTCTGGGCCGGACTCTGGGAGGTTCCCGCCTGGGTGTCGGAACTCGACCACGACGACGTTCGCGCCGCCGAGCGCGACATCGCCGACGTCGCGGGCGTCGATTCGGCGGCGGTCATCGTCGACGTACCGCGCCGACCGACGCTCAAGGAGTCGGCGTCGCGCGTCGTCGTCGACGACACCGTCCGACGACTGGAGGAGGCGTCCGAACTCGTCGGCGCGCTGAGAAACACCGAGAGGGCGCAGTGGCGACTCGGCGTCTACGCGCCGGACGAGTGCGTAGACGCCGTCGGCGACGCGGCGACGAAGATACTCGGCGTCGACGACTGAGCGGCGAAGAGCGAGCAGGCGAAAAGTGAGTGAGCGAAGAGCGAGCAGGCGAAAAGTGAGCGAGCGAAGAGCGAGCGTCCGACCACCTCAGTCCCCGGTCGGTGTCCCCGTGTGAGATGGGCCCGGACAGAGGTGAGACGGGCTCAGACGGACGGAGAGACGAGAACGGGAAGACGCGACCCTCCGACGGTTTTTATCCGGTGACGCCGAATCGCCCACCAATGATCACCATCAAAGACAGCGTCCACGACCACATCGAGGTCGACGGCGTCGCCGCGGCGCTGTTGGATACGCCGGAGGTCCAGCGACTCCGGCACATCAAGCAACTCGGCACGGTCCAGTTCGTCTACCCGTCGGCGAACCACACGCGCTTCGAACACAGCCTCGGCGTCTACCACCTCGCCTCCCGCGCGCTCGACCACCTCGGCGTCGAGGGCGTCAACGCCGAACGCGTCCGCGCCGCCGCACTCCTCCACGACGTGGGCCACGGTCCGTTCAGCCACAACGTCGAGGCGCTGACGCACCGCCACACCGGCAAGTACCACGACGACGTCGACGAACTGCTCGCCGAGGGCACCGTCGGCGAGGTGCTCCGGGACCACGACCTCGATCCCGCGCGCGTCGCCGGACTCGTCCGCGGCGAGGGGAAGTACGGGCAGGTCGTCTCCGGGGAGTTAGACGTCGACCGGATGGACTACCTCGTGCGCGACGCCCATCACACCGGCGTCCCCTACGGCACCATCGACCACGAGCGCCTCGTGCGCGAACTCACGTTCGTCGACGGCGAGCTGGTGCTCGCGGAGGGGAACGTCCAGACCGCCGAGAGCCTGCTGGTCGCCCGCGCGCTGATGAACCCGACCGTCTACCAGCATCCGGTCGCGCGAATCTCGAAGGCGATGCTGCGCCGCGCCGCCGAACACCTCCTCGCCGACACGGACTGCACCGCCGACAGACTGCGGCGGATGGACGATCACGACTTGCTCGTCGCGCTTCGGAACATCGACGGAACCGCCGGCTTCGCCCGCCGCCTCGACGCGCGCGACCTGTACAAACGCGGCGTCTGGGCCGAGATCTCCGACGTTCCGGAGTCCGTTCTGGAAGCGCCCCACGAGGAGATCCGCGAGGTCGAGGCGAGCGTCGCCGACACCGCCGGCGTCGAGCCCGAACACGTCGTCGTCGACGTGCCAGCGAAGCCGTCGATGAGAGAGTCGACGAGTCGGGTCGTCGTCAACGGCGACATCCGACAGTTGGGTCGGCAGTCGCCGCTGGTCAACGCGCTGCGAACCGCCCAGAAGAATCAGTGGCGGCTCGGCGTCTACGCGCCGGCCGACGTCGCGGAGACGGTCGGCCGCGCCGCCGCCGACGAACTCGGCCTCGACATCGACGGTGCGCTCGTCAACGACGTGCGCGCCGGCGAGGCGACGACGCTCGACCAGTTCGACTGACGCCCGACGCCACCGACCGGTCGCGCGGACCGCACACCGGAACGAGGGTTTCAAGCCGCGGCACCGTCTCGAGTCAGACGATGGAACTGGAGGGTACCGTCCTCGTCGGCCGGGAGTTCGAACCGGTCGAGGGACGGGTCGTCGTCGAGGACGGCATGATACGGGCGATAGAAGAGACATCGACGGACTCCACGTCGATAATCCTCCCCGCGTTCGTCAACGCGCACACGCACATCGGCGACTCGATAGCGAAGGAGGCCGGCGGCGGGCTGAGCCTCGACGAACTCGTCGCCCCGCCGGACGGCCTCAAACACCGCCTGCTCCGGGCGGCGAGTCAGTCCGAGAAGATCACCGCGATGCGGCGGTCGCTTCGGTACATGCAGTCGGGCGGCACCGCCGCCTGCATCGAGTTCCGCGAGGGCGGCCGCGAGGGCGTCGACGCGATTCGCGCCGCCGCGGCGGACGTCGACCTCCGGCCGGTCATCCTCGGCCGCGAGACGGCCGACGCGATGGAGATCGCGGACGGGTTCGGCGCCAGCGGTGCGCGCGACGGCGAGTTCGGGAGCGTCCGCAACGCGACCCACGAAGCCGGGAAGCTGTTCGGCATCCACGCGGGCGAGCGCGACCCCGACGACATCAACCCGGCGCTCGACCTCGACCCGGATTTCCTCGTCCACATGGTCCACCCCGAATCGCTGCACCTCGAACGCGTGGCCGACCGGGAAGTGCCTATCGTGGTCTGTCCGCGCTCGAACCTCGTCACGAACGTCGGCGTGCCGCCCATCCGGGAACTCGCCGACCGGACGACGGTGGCGCTCGGCACCGACAACGTGATGCTCAACAGCCCGTCGATGTTCCGCGAGATGGAGTTCGCCGCCAAACTCGCCGACGTCTCCGCCGTCGAAGTGCTGCGGATGGCGACGGTCAACGGCGCGGAGATCGCCGGTCTGAACTGCGGACTCGTCGAAGAGGGCCGCGACGCGAAACTGCTCGTCCTCGACGGCGACTCCGACAACCTCTCGGGCGTCCGCGACCCCGTCCGCGCCGCCGCCCGTCGCGCGGGCGTCTCGGACGTCGAACGCGTTGTTCTGTGAGGTGGCGACTCTCGTCGCGCGAACAGTTATTAACCCTCCGACAGTAGCTTGGTACGATATCGCATGGGTATGTACGACCGGATTCTCGTTCCGACCGACGGCTCCGACGGCGTCGAGCGGGCGGTCGGCCACGCCGTCGAGCTCGCCGAGGCGCACGGCGCGACGATACACGCCATCTACGTGGTCAATACCGCGAGCTACGCGGGCCTGCCCATGGAGTCGTCGTGGGACGGCATCGACGAGATGCTCCGCGCCGACGCCGAAGTCGCCGTCGAGGAGGTCCGCCGAATCGCCGCCGAGCGCGGCGTCCCGGTCGAAGCCGCCGTCGTCGACGGCTCGCCGAGCCGCGAGATCGTCAGCTACGCCGAGCGCGAGGGCTGCGACCTCATCGTGATGGGGACGCACGGCCGCGGCGGTATCGACCGCCTCCTTCTCGGAAGTGTCGCCGAGAAGGTCGTCCGCGGGTCGAACGTGCCTGTGCTGACCGTCCACGTCGCCGACGAACCGCCGGGGCAACCCGCCTGAGCGGCAGTATCGACCGAGTCGAAGACGCCCGGTCGTGCCGGTCTACGCCGAGCGGAGGTGCTCGCAGTCGCCGGCGTGGACCGTCACCTCGCCCTCGTCGGTGTCGACGACGAGCGCGCCCGGATGAACCACGTCGACGGCCTCTCCCTCGACGACGCCCTCCGGCGTCTCGATGCGAACGCGCCGGCCCAGCGTCGCGCTGTACTCGCGCCACGCCGGAAGTACCGACTCGGGGTCGTCGCGGAGCGCGTAGAACTCTTCGAGGAGTCGCTGGACGAACAGCCGTCGGTTCACGTCGCCAGCCTCCTCACGGATGCTCGTCGCACCCGCCGGCAGCGTCTCTATGTCGATGTTGGCGTTGACGCCGATGCCGACCACTATCCACGAGACGCGGTCGGCTTCGCCCTCCATCTCGGTGAGGATGCCGACGAGTTTTCGACCGCCGCGACCCAGCGTGTCACCTTCGACAGCGTCGTCGGCCACGGGGACGAGCACGTCGTTCGGCCACTTTATCTCGGCGGGTACGCCCGCCTCTCGCGCCGCCCTGGTCGTCGCAACGGCGGCGGCGAGCGTGAACAGCGGGACGTGTGCGGGGGGGCGCGACGGCCGGAACACCAGAGAGAGCCAGACACCGCCGCTCGGCGCGGTCCACTCGCGGTCGAGTCGCCCGCGACTGCCGACCTGTTCGTCGGCCAGCACGGCGACGTCCGCCGCGCCCTCGGCGGCGAGTTCGCGGCCGCGGTCGTTCGTGCTTCCAATCCGGCCGTGGTACTCGACGGTTACCGGCGCGTCGAGGCCGAGTTCGACCGCCAACGCGCCGTACTCTGGTACGTCCGCCAGTTCGTATCCGGCGTCCGTGCTCTCGACGGCGAACCCGTCGGCCCGCAGCGCCTCTATCTGCTTCCACACCGCCGCCCGCGAGATACCGAGCGCTTCGGCGAGTGCCGGACCGGAGACGACGTCGTCGGCCAGCGCGTCCAGAACCGCCCGCCGCGTGTCACTCATGCCGGCGACTCCGCGGGCAGTCGCAATGAACGCGGCGGTCGTGCGTCGTCGACTGTCGTCTCGGCGTCGACGCCCGTATCGAGCGTGTTCGAGAAGGAAATAATATATAAATTCTATGTTCAAATACAAATACAGTCATCTTTAATGTAAAAATCCAACCAGAAGACTTATATCTATGTCAAGATGCACTCATACTGGCTTTTTCACCCTGGACGACGTTCCATCCCACATGCCAGACCGGCATCACCCTGAGTCGCAACCGACCGCCCCAGAGACAGATGCCGACCCCCCGAAGGTTCTGGTGTTGGACGGTGGCGGCCCGGCGGCGTTGCGCGTCGTGCGCTCTCTCGGTCGCCGGGGCGTCGACGTGACCGTCGGCGGAACGAGTCGGGTGGGCCTCGGCATGGTCTCGCGGTACGCCGACAGCAGGTACGTCTATCCGAACCCGGCGTCGGACTACCGACGGTTCGTCGACGATCTCCGGGCGTATCTGGCGGCCAACGACGTCTTCGCCGTCATCCCGGTGTCGGATATGAGTTCGCTCGTCTGTTCGCACCACAAAGCCGAACTGGAGGAGACGGGCGCGAAAGTCGCCGTCGAGGACCCCGAGACGTTCGACAAAGCGTACGACAAAGGAGCGCTCTTCGATATCGCCGCCGACCTCGACGTGCCGACGCCGGAAACCCGACAGCGCGAAGAGTACACCGACGTGGTCGACCTCGCCGACGGCATGTCGCTTCCGGCGGTCGTCAAGTACCGCAGCAAGACGGTGCTCGACGGCAGGCAGGCGCACACCGATCTGATCGACGACGTGAACTACGTCGAGACGGAGGCGGCGCTCATCTCGACGTATCAGGTACTCGTCGGGCGTAACAGCCACCTGAAGGGCCACGAACCCATCGTTCAGGAGTACGTCCCCGGCGAGACGACGGCGACGGTCGTTCTCGCCGACGAAGGAGAGGTGCTCGCACAGTTCCAGGAGCGGCGCGTCCGAACGTACCCCTCTTCGGGCGGCAACTCCGCGGTGCTGGAGTCGATGCACGACGAGAAGATGCAGCGCTACGCCGAGGAGGTCATCGGCGCGCTGGAGTGGACGGGACCGGCGATGGTCGAGTTCATGCGGACCGACGACGGCGAGTACTACCTCATCGAGGTCAACGGCCGGTACTGGGGATCGGTACCGTTCGCCGTCGCCTGCGGCGTCGACTTCCCGTGGCTCCACTTCCAACAACTGCTCGGCGAGACCCCCCGCCACGACGGCGAATACCCCACCGGCGAGCGGATGCAGCGGCTGTTCTACGAGGACCTCAAGTGGCTCGGCGAGAACGTCTCGGACCGCCCCGTCAGCTCGCTCGGCGCGTTCGGACGCGCCCTCGGGAGCTATCGGCACAGCATCCCGGCGTGGGACGACCCCGTCCCCGCCGCCGGCGCGCTGCTACAGTCGGCGGTGCTGACCTCGCGGCGACTCGCCGACGACCGAAAGCAGCGCTCCGTCGATGCCGAAGACCCCGCGTCGACGCCGAACACGACCTGAGAAGCGACTCGATTTTCCGATTGCAGTCACTCGACGGGAGATAAAAGAGAGAAGCGATCGAGAGCGTACGGTGAACGAACGCGGCGCTGTTCGAAAACGACGGGCGCGTCGCTATTCGAGGACGATGAGCACGTCGCCCATGTCGACGCTCTCGCCCTCGGAGACGAGCACCTGCGTGACCGTCCCGCCGCGCTGGGTGGTCACGTCGTTCTCCATCTTCATCGCTTCGAGCACGCAGACCACGTCGCCGGAGACGACTTCGTCGCCTTCCTCGACCTCGACGGAGAGAATCGTCCCCTGCATCTCGGCGGTGACCGTCTCGCCGTCTCCCTCGATGACGACTTCGTCGTCGCCGCCGCCGTCGTCTTTCGCCTCCAGCGGCCGGCGGGCGCTGTTGCCGCTGGAGTTCCCCGAGACGGGGATGGCGGGCGCGCCGCGCTCTTCGAGGTTCACCTGGAAGCGCTTGCCGTTGACCTCGACGGTGAACTCGCGTTCGGTGACTTCCTCGTCCTCGTCGTCGCTGCCGGCGTCGGCGGGGCCCCACTTCTCGACGGCCTGCTCGATGCGCTCGCGGTCGAGTTCCTCGTCGAGATACTTCGTCGTGTGCTCGCCCGCGATGAACGCCTCGTCGGTGACCATCAGGCGGTGGAACGGGATGATGGTCTCGATACCCTCGATGTCGTACTCCGCGAGCGCGCGCTCGGAGCGGACGAGACACTCCTCGCGGTCCGACGCGGCGACGATGAGTTTCGCTATCATCGAGTCGTAGTCGCCGCCGATCTCGTCGCCCTGGCGCACGGCGTCGTCGATGCGGACGCCGATGCCGCCGGCGGGGTCGTACGTCTTCAGTTTCCCCGTCGCGGGCGCGAACTGCTGGGCGGCCTTCTCTGCGTTGATGCGGAACTCGATGGCGTGACCCTCGATTTCGACGTCCTCCTGCTCGAAGTCGAGTTCCTCGCCGGCGGCGACGCGCAGTTGCCACTTGACGATGTCGAGGCCCGTTATCTCCTCGCTGACGGTGTGTTCGACCTGAATCCGGGTGTTGACTTCCATGAAGAAGAACTCCCCGTCCTCGACGAGGAACTCCACCGTCCCGGCGTTCGTGTAGTCGGCCTCGGCGACGCCGCGGCGAGCCGCCTCGCCGATGCGCTCGCGCAGGTCGTCGGTCAGCGCGGGCGAGGGGGCCTCCTCGATTACCTTCTGGTGGCGGCGCTGCAGCGAGCAGTCGCGCTCGCCGAGGTGGCGGACGTTACCGTGGTGGTCGGCGAGAATCTGGACCTCGATGTGACGCGGCGCTTCGAGGTACTTCTCGACGTAAACGGAGGCGTTGTCGAAGTACGCCTCGCCCTCGCGCTGGGCGGTCTCCAGTTGTTCTTCGACCTCGTCCTCGCTTCTGACGACTTTCAGGCCGCGGCCGCCGCCGCCGCCCTCGGCCTTGATGGCCACCGGGTAGCCGTACTCGTCGGCGATCTCTTTCACTTGCTCGGGCGAGTCGACGGGCTCGGTCGTCCCGGGGACGACGGGCACGTCGGCCTCCTGCATCAGTGCGCGCGCCTTCGTCTTCTCACCGAGGCGCTCCATCGCGTCGGCGGAGGGGCCGACCCATGTGAACTCGCTCTCCTCGACGTTGCGAGCGAACTCCGCGTTCTCGGCGAGGAAGCCGTAGCCGGGGTGGATTGCGTCGGCGTCGGCCTTCCGGGCGGCGTCGAGGATGGCCTCCTGGTCGAGATAGGAGTCGGCCGCCCGGGCGGGCCCGACGTTGTACGCTTCGTCGGCGTAGCGGACGTGTCCGCCGTGTTTGTCCGCGTCGCTGTAGATGGCGACGGTTCGGACGCCGAGTTCCTTGCAGGCGCGCATCACGCGCACCGCGATCTCTCCACGGTTTGCGACGAGAACTTTACTGAACATTTCTTGCCTTTCCATATTCGCAAGCGGAACCTCATTCTATCGGTCCGAGTTCGATATCGTCAACGTCCGCACAGATCCACGTTGACGACTTCACCCAGTAGGTTGAGATTCCTCCGGCCGAACGGGGAGGTATGCGACTCATCGGTCACCGCGGCTGTCCCGTCTACGCGCCGGAGAACACCGTCGCCGCGGTTCGACGCGCCGTACCTCACGTCGATGCTGTCGAAATCGACGTACAGCAGTGTTCGACGGGTGAACTCGTCGTCTTCCACGACAAGACGCTCGACCGCCTCACCGAGGGGTCGGGTCGCGTCCGCGAGACGCCGTGGCGCGACCTCCGCGAGCTCGTCGTGTGCGAGACCGACACTGTGAGCGAACGGCGTGAGCGCGACGAGCGCAACGAATCCGCCGTCTGCGACGATACGACGATTCCCCTGCTCTCCGAGCTTTTGGCCGCGGTTCCGACCGACGTGGCCGTAAACGTCGAACTCAAACACGGGGGAGCGGCCGCGGAGGTCGCCGATTCCTGCGAGCACGTCCCGAACGACGTGTTCGTCTCCTCGTTTCTCCCGGAGGCGCTCTCCGAACTCGGGGAGGTGAGCGACCTCTATACGGCGCTGTTGTTCGCGGGGTCGTGGAAGCGGAACCTCGACACGGCGACCGAACTCGGCTGTCGCTATCTTCACCCGGAGTACCGACTCTGCCTCGACGACCCGGGTCGTATACAGACGGCGCACGATGCCGGATTCGAGGTGAACGGATGGACCGTCCCGACCGCGTCCGACGCCGAGCAGTTGGTTCTCGACGGCGTCGACGGCCTCATCGTCGACGACTGGGCCATCGTCTGAGTGGGCGTTCGCCGGTCGATTCGCCGGTCGAACGACTGCCACTTTCGCCCGTCTCGCGACCTCGGCCTCTGGTCTTGCGCGAGAGTTCGGCCTCCCGCGAGAACGCGGCTGTTCTCGCTCGCGTCGTTCCGATGTCGTCCTTCCGGAGTCCGCTCGTTAGGTCCGACTCCGTCAGGAATCCGAACACTCGGTAGTCGACGAGGCGGCGCATCATCGTCGCCTCCGCCTTTCGAAGATGTGACGACGCCGTCGACGACGTCGCCGCGGAACTCGGCTACTCGTCGTCGACGATGCGTCGTTGGCGTTTCGACACGGGGCGACACCCCAACCGACGGAACCGATTCGAATGCGCGTTCGACGGCGGCGACGCCTACCGGTCGAGCGCGTCCGAGACGGCAACGTTCACCGCGTACATGCCGGCGAGGATAGCCGAGCCGTAGCGAAGCGACTCGGCGAACGCCCACGCGAGGCCGACGGGCCATCCCGCGCCGACCGAAAGCAGCAGTTCGGGGAGGACGACGAAACCGACGAGCAGAATCCCGCCGACGTACAGCGCGTGACGGAACAGCCACCCCGTGGAGGGTTCGGTTCGGTTCCGTTCTGTCGTTCCGACCAGATCACCGACGGTCAGCGCAGTCGGCTCCGAAGACTCCGAGGTGGTCGACGTCGCCGGCTGACCGCCGTCGCTCCGAGAGGGCTGCTTTTCGGTCGGAGCGTCTGTGTCTGCCATACTGTGTGAAACTCGGAGGCGACGACCAAAAGCGCTCGGTGAACTGTCGCGAAGAGTGGTCAACGACCCTTCACGATTGGTCGGCGACACCGATTCGGACGTTCGAGAGATCCGCTGTCGGAAATCAGTCACGAACTGCGGCCGACGAACGCGTGACGACTGTCGACGGTCAGAGCCGGTCGGTCCGACCCGCGGCGGTCCACGCGTCCGTCGGTGCGCCCTCGGGGACGCGGACGGCGCGGCCCTGCAACGCGTCGACGCGCCCGGAGAACCGCCAGCGCTCGCCGTCCCACGTCTCGGCGGACTCGGACTCGGCGGCGGCCGCCGCGGCCGCCTGTTGGTCCCGGAGGTGCGCGCCGACGGCGGCGGCGATGGCGGCTGCCTCGGCGTCGTCCGCGTCGGCGGGAATCACGAGGTCCGCCGATCCGTCGAGGCGCTGGCGGGTCGTCTCGCCCTCGGCGTCTCCGGCTTGCTCGCCTTTCGCGTCGGCGTCGAGGCTCATATCGGGAGGTTCCCGTGCTTCTTATCGGGCGTCTGTTCGCGCTTCGACTTCAGCATGTGCAGGTCGTCGACGAGTCGTGCCCGCGTCTCCGTCGGTTCGATGACGTCGTCGAGGAAGCCGCGGTCCGCCGCCGTGTAGGGGTTGGCGAACTCCTCGCGGTACTCCTCGATGAGTTCGTCGCGGCGGGTGTCGGGGTCGTCGGCCTCGGCGAGTTCCTCGCGGTAGAGGATGTTGACCGCGCCCTGCGGCCCCATGACGGCGATTTCGGCCGTCGGCCACGCGTAGTTGACGTCCGCGCCCAGATGCTTCGAGGCCATCACGTCGTACGCACCGCCGTAGGCCTTGCGCGTGATGACCGTCAGCAGCGGGACGGTCGCCTCGGAGTACGCGTACAGCAGTTTCGCGCCGTGGCGGATGATGCCGTTGTGCTCCTGATCGGTGCCGGGGAGGAACCCGGGGACGTCGACGAACGTCAGGATGGGGATGTTGAACGCGTCGCAGAAGCGGACGAAGCGCGCGCCCTTCTCGGAGGCCTGGATGTCGAGCGTCCCCGCGTTGACGCGCGGTTGGTTGGCGACGATGCCGACGGCGTGGCCGTCGAGGCGGGCGAAGCCGACGAGGATGTTCTTCGCGAAGCCCTCGTGGACCTCGAAGAACGAGTGTTCGTCGCAGACGCGGTCGACGACGTCGTGCATGTCGTACGGCTTCCGGGGTTGGTCGGGGACGATGTTCGTCAGTTCCTCGTCGGCGCGTTCGGGGTCGTCCCACGGGTCGACGCGCGGCGGGTCCTCGACGTTGTTCTGCGGGAGGTACGAGAGCAGGCGCGCTATCTCGTCGAGCGCCTCCTCCTCGGAGTTGACGGCGAAGTGCGAGACGCCGGAGGTCGACGCGTGCGTGACCGCGCCGCCGAGTTCCTCGAACGTCACCTCCTCGCCGGTGACCGTCTTGATGACGTCTGGGCCGGTGATGAACATGTGGCTCGTGTCCTTCACCATGAAGATGAAGTCGGTGATGGCCGGTGAGTACACCGCGCCGCCGGCGCACGGGCCCATGATGGCCGAAATCTGCGGGACGACGCCGCTGGCCTTCTGGTTGCGCGTGAAGATGTCGGCGAAGCCGCCGAGGGAGGTGACGCCCTCCTGAATCCGCGCACCCGCGGAGTCGTTGAGGCCGACGATGGGCGCGCCCACTTCCATCGCCTGGTCCATCAGCTTGCAGACCTTCTCGGCGAACACCTCACCGAGAGAGCCGCCGAAGACGGTGAAGTCGTGTGCGAAGACGAAGACGGTGCGCCCGTCGACCTCGCCGTAGCCCGTGACGACGCCGTCGCCGTACAGTTGCTTCTCCTCCATGCCGAACTTGTGGGTTCGGTGGGTACGGAACTGGTCGAACTCGTGGAACGTCCCGTCGTCGAGGAAGTAGTCGATGCGCTCGCGCGCCGTCATCTTCCCTTTCTCGTGTTGAGACTCGATTCGGTCCTCACCGCCGCCTTTGAGCGCTTCTTCGCGTTTCTGGCGGAGTTCTTCGATACGGTCGTCCATCGTCATACCGGACCACCAACGTGCATTGTCACGAACGTTCGTTCGATGTGCAAAAGGGTTTCCGCAATACGGCAAAACACGGTTCGACATCTGTCGATGTTCTTCGCCTCGTCCCGACTGGACGGTCGGTGGCTCCCGCGACCCCGTTTCCGGCGAGCGATCTCGCGCCGTACGTCACCGCGAAGTCGATACTCGTCGACGGCCGGATCGTCAACAGCGAGATCGTCAACAGCGGCTCAGGAGAGCGTCAGTTCGCTCTCGGGAGTCGCCGCGAGGCGCGCGCACCGAGAATCGTCACGGCCGCGACGCCGGCGGCGATGGCGACAGTCGGCCAGAAGCCGAACTCCGCGTCGACGCCGAACGTCGTCAACAGGGTGAACACCAAGAACAGGGGAATGACGACGCCGACGGCGAAGCGCCACGAGTCCGCGAGCGCGCGGGCGAGCATTCCGCTTCCGGCGCGGAACTCGTCGAGGGCGTCCCGGCCCATCACCCAGCCGACGAAGACGAGGAACACCGCGAGTCCGGCGGTCAGGAGGACGTCGACGAGCGTCCCGGCGACGAAGCCGAAGACGCTCGGCCGAAGCGCACAGACGCTGCCGGTCACCGCGACGAGCACCAACAGGAGACCGACCGCGTTGCGGCGCTGCATCCCGTGTTCGTCGACGAGATACGAGACGGGGATTTCGAGCATGCTGATGGAACTCGACAGTGCCGCCAGCGTGACGACGGCGAAGAACGCCGTCGCGATGGCGATGCCGCCGGGCAGTTGCGAGAACGCGCCCGCGAGGCCGACGAACAGCGCACCCTCACCCGTCCCCGTCGACGCGGGGTCGATACCGAGCGAGAACAGAAGCGGGAAGACGACCAGACCCGCGAGAACGCCGACAGCCGTGTTGAGCACGGCGATAGTCGTCGCGTCCGCGGGTAGCGAGCGGTCTTCGTCGAGGTAGGACGCGTACGTGACCATCGTCCCCGCGCCGAGCGAGAGAGTGAAAAGCGCCTGTCCGGCCGCCGGACCGAGCACCTGGAAGAAGTTCTCTCGGACCGTCGCCACGTCGAAGCGCAGGAAGAACTCGTAGCCGGCGGCGGCACCGGTGCGCGTCGACGCCCACACCGCGAGCGCGACGAGGAGCACGAAGACGGCGGGCATCATCACCGTCGTCCCAATCTCGATACCGCGGCGGACGCCCGCGAGGACGATGCCGGCGGTGAGCACGAGAAACAGCACGTGGAAGACGACGGCGTCGAGGCCGAACGCGGCCGCGCCGAAGTACTCACCCGGATTCGAGAAGTACGGTGCGCCGCCGCCGAGGAGTGCGGCCCCGCTCTCGACGAAGTAGCGAAGAATCCATCCACCGACGACGCTGTAAAACGAGAGCAGCGCGACGGAGGCGACGACGCTGAAGAAACCGATTCGACCCCAGTTTTTCGACCCCGACAGCGTGCGGAGCGCGCCGACGGGGTTGCGTTTCGACCGCCGCCCGATGACGAACTCGCCGAGCAGGCCGGGGACGCCGATGGCGAGCACGATGAGGAGATAGACGACCAGGAAGGCGCTGCCGCCCTGCTCGGCGGCTACCCAGGGGAACCGCCAGATGTTGCCTAACCCGACTGCACTTCCCACCGCCGCGAGGATGAAGCCGATCCGTGTCCCCCACGTCTCTCGTGTCATGGGTACATCGACCGCCCGTCTCGTGTCATTGCTTGGCATTGGCCCGACACCGCTAAAGTGCGTTTCGAGTCTAGAAACCCTCAAATAGCAAAAATAACGAATTATAGGCGCTCTGAGGCCCATTTCGGAATCAGACTCTCGGTCGAAAGCTGAAAGCGACGAGAGATCCTCACCTGTAATCGAGCCAACTCGTCCGCGCCGAGCCGGTGTCGAACGCCCTTTCCATCCTCCGTCGAACCACACACCTGTTACCAGATGACACTATGAGAGAAGATGTCGCGGGTTTATACGATACCTCTTAGATAGGGCGTAACATGCCTGCACGAGAAACCTGGGCCACACGGCTCGGCTTCATCCTAGCGGCAGTCGGTAGCGCAGTCGGATTAGGAAACATCTGGCGATTCCCCTTCCTGACGGGGCAAGCGGGTGGGTCGGCGTTTCTCGTCGTCTACCTGCTGTTCATCGCCGTCGTCGGACTGCCGGTCCTTCTCGTGGAGTTCGTCATCGGTCGGCGCTCCGAACGCAATCCGGTCAACGCCTTCGAGCGCCTCGGGAAACCGGCGTGGACGTTCATCGGCGCAATCGGCGCGTTAGCCGGATTCATCATCCTCTCGTACTACAGCGTCGTCGGCGGGTGGGTGCTGCAGTATATCATCGGGAGCGCCTCCGGCGCGTACTTCGCCGCGCCCGAGGAGTACTTCCTCTCGACGGCGTCCGGAACGAACGCCGTCATCTTCCACGGCGTCTTCATGGGCCTCGTCGCCAGCGTCGTCGCACTCGGCATCCGCGACGGCCTCGAACGCGCGGCCAAGTTGATGGTGCCGAGCGTCATCGTGCTGCTCGCTATCCTCGCCGCCTACGGCTCGACGCTCGACTCGGCGGGCGAAGCGTACTCGTACTACCTCTCGCCGGACTTCGCCGAGATCTCCGCGAACATCTTCTCTATCGTCCCCGACGCCGCCGGACAGGCGTTCTTCACCCTCTCGCTCGGGATGGGCGTGATGATCACCTACGCGTCTTACCTCGGCGAGGACCGCAACCTGCTCGGCGACGGACTGACCGTCGTCGCCATCGACACGTTCATCGCGTTCCTCTCGGGTCTCGTCGTCTTCCCGTTCCTGTTCGCGCAGGGGACCGAACCCGGCTCCGGCGGTGCCGGCGCGGTGTTCATCAGCCTCGCCGCGGCGTTCGGCGAGCTGCCGGCCGGGAACGTCATCGGCTTCGTGTTCTTCTTCATGCTGGGCATCGCAGCGCTCACGAGCGCGTTCAGCATCCTGGAAGTCGTCGTCTCCTACGCCATCGACAACTTCGGCGTCGACCGGAAGGTGGCGACGGTGATTGTGGCGGGCATCCTGTTCGTCGTCGGCATCCCGACGGCGCTAGACCTGACGTACCTCGACACGTACGACCTGTTCGCCAACAACATCCTGCTCGTCCTCGGCGGCACGCTGATGGCCATCTTCGTCGGCTGGGCGTACGCAGAGGACGCGCTGGCGGAGCTCGCGCAGGGTCGCAACGGCGACGGCGCGTTCGAGACGTACTGGATCTGGATGCTCCGCATCCCGGTCATCCTCATCCTGCTCGTCACGCTGGCGCTGGGTACGATGGACTACATCGGCTTCCTGCAGGAAACGTACTTCTGAACGCGCCCTGACGGGCGTTTCGCGGCGATTTTTCGACGACGCTATCGAGAACGTGACGACACCCGATAGCGAGGCCGAGACGACGGCCTGGCCGCGGGTCTACGCCTCTCCATAGACGGGCACCGCCGCGCCGCTGGTCGGGGCCGCGCCCTCGGAGCAGAGAAACATGACGACCCGCGCGATCTCCCCGGGTTTGACCCACTTGTCGAAGTCGGCATCCTCCATCATCTTCCGATTTTGGGGTGTGTCGATGACGCTCGGCATGACGGCGTTCGCCCGCACCGTCCCTTTGTTCTCCTCGGCGATGGTCTCGGTGAGCAGCCGCACGCCCGCCTTCGACGCCCGGTAGATACCGTCGCCCTCGCCGCCTTCGAGCGACGACCGCGCGGAGACTGAGACGATGGCTCCCTCCTCGTCTTTGAGGTGCGGAATCGCGTGCTTGGAGGCGAGAAACATCGTCTTCAGGTTCACGCCGAAGAGGAAGTCGAACGTGTCGACGTCGGTCTCCTCGACGGGCGACCCGCCGCGCCACGTCCCGGCGATGTTGGCGAGGTAGTCGATTCGCCCGTGGTCGTCGGCGATTCGGTTCATCGCCTCCGAGACGGCGTCCTCGTCGGTGAAGTCGGCCTCGTAGAACCGGATTCCGTCGTCGGCGTCCAACAGAGAATCCTCGTCGCTCGGTTCCACCACGTCGCAGGCGGCGACCGTCGCGCCCGCCTCGTGGAACGCCTCGGCGACGGCGCTGCCGAGCGCGCCCGACGCGCCGGTGACGACGGCGACTCTGTCGCTGAAGTCGAAGCTCACTGTCATACGGGGGAGAAGTCGGCGGCGAGCGGCATAAAATCGCGGCGGCGGGGCGGCTGTTTCGGTCGCGCGCCGCTCAGGTCGTGATGACCAACTTCCCGAGGAAACTATCCTCCAACACCGCGCGCTGCGCCTCGTCCGCTTCGTCCAAACTGTACGTCCCCGCAATCGCCGGAACGACCTCACCGCGCGCGAGCAGGTCGCCGAGCCGCGCCAGTACCGCCGCCTTGTCCGGCGTGTTGTACATCGTCATGAACTGGAAGCGAACGTCTTTGCTCTTGGCCGCGCCGACGGCCGACAGTCCCGCCCGCTCCGTCGAGTTGCCGACGCAGATGACCCGCGCGCCCTGCGCGGCCACGTCGGCGTCGAACTGGAGGTACTCGTCCATCCGCGTGTCGACGATGACCTCGGGCGCGCCGACACGCTGAACGGACTCGGTCAGGTCGCTTCGGCCGTAGTCGAACACCGACTCCGCGCCGAGTTCCTGTAGTCTGTCGCGGTAGTCGGGGTTCGCCGTCGTGAGGACGCGCGCGCCCATCGTCTCGGCGAGTTGGATGGCGACGTGGCCGACACCGCCGTTGCCGCCGTGGACGAGCGCGAGTTCGGCGGGTCCGAGGTCCGCGTGCGCGACGAGCGCCTGCCACGCGGTCATCCCGACGAGTGCGAGCGCCGCGCCGTCCTCGAAGGAGGCTCCCTCGGGGAGGGTTGCGAGAAACTCCGCGGGCGCGGCGACTTCCTCGGCGTAGGTGCCGTGCATCCCGTTGCCGAGGCCGGTGCCGAACACCCGGTCGCCGGGCGCGAAACGCTCGACGCCCTCGCCGACGCTCGACACGACGCCCGCGAGGTCCGACCCGGGCGTGAACGGAAGCGAGGGGACGGGGTACGCGCCCTCGCGGAAGTACGTGTCTACGGGGTTGACGCCGATAGCGCGAACGTCGACGACGACCTCTCCGTAGCCGGGGTCGGGCGAGTCGACGTCGTCGACGGTCAGTACGTCCGGGCCACCGTGCTCGTGGAATCTAGCTGCGCGCATACGAGCACCGATGACCGCAGGAGCGATAAAAGGAGGCGACGTGCGTCGACCATGGCTCCCCGCTGTCCCGACTGTGACGTATCGATGGAGGAAATCGACCACAAGACGACGTACAACGGCGACGGTATCCGCGTCGGGTCCGGCGGTGGCATCCTCGGTGCGCTCGATTTGAAAGGCGGGTACGTCGACGCGTATCTCTGTCGGGAGTGCGGGTTGGTTCGGTTCTACGCCGACGTGTAACGGCCCGAAGCGGCCAACGATTTTCGCCCGGCGGCGCGTATCTCTCCTATGCCCGAAGCGAGTCACCGCTGTCCCGACTGCGACGTCACGATGGAGCGCGCGGATCCGGTGACGGCGATGCAGCAGGAACGGTTGAAATTGCGGACCGACCACGCACGCGAGGGACTGCTCGGGTCGCTCGGGTTCAAGCGGACGCCCACAGCCCGTGGCTACGTCTGTCCCGAGTGCGGACTCGTGCGCCTCTACGCCGACGAGGACGAGCGGACGTAGCGCCGACTCCCGTCCTCACCGTACGGTGTAGCCGCCGTCGACGACGAGAGACGCGCCGGTGACGTACGAGGAGGCGTCGCTGGCGAGGTACAGCGCCGCGGGAGCGACGGCTTCGGGGCCGGGAATCGTGTCCATCAGCATCTCCGAGCGCCACACCTCGTCGATGTTCGGGTCCACGTCGTCGGCCTGGTCGGTGTTGTCGGTGCGGATGTAGCCCGGCGCGAGGCAGTTGACTCGGATGTCGTGTTCGGCCCACTCGGAGGCCAGCTGTCGCGTGAAGGATTCGACCGCGCCCTTCGAGGCGTTGTAGGCGACCTGTCGCTGCGGGTAGTTTGCGATTCGGGCGGACATCGAGGAGACGTTGAGGATGGTGCCGCCCGAGTCCATCATCTCGATGCCGGCGTACTTCGAGCAGAGAAAGACGCCCCGGACGTTGACCTGCATCACCGTATCCCACTCGTCGACGGTCATCTCCTCGGCGGCCTCGTGGACGACGATACCCGCGTTGTTGACGAGCACGTCGACGCCGCCGAAACGGTCGACGGTCGCCTCGACCATCGCTCGGACCTCGGCTTCGTCGGCGACGTCGACGGGGACGGCGAGCGTCTCGACGCCCCACTCGTCGGCGAGTTCCTCGGCGGCCGTTTCGCCCGACGCCTCGTCGCGGTTGGCGACGACGACGTTCGCGCCCGCCTCCGCGAGCGCGTCGGCGATTTCCCGGCCGATACCGCGGTTCCCGCCGGTGACGATGGCCGTGCGTCCGTCGAGTCCGAAACTGTCGAGTACTGTCATAGTTCGGCATCACGGCGGGAACGAATAAAGTCTCAGTCCGGCGCGACGGTCCTCCCGATACGACGACACGTCTCTCGCCGGGCTGAGTCGCCCCGCAGTGTGGATGTGTCGTGGGCGCGAGAGACCGGGCACTGCGAGGCAGCTTAACGGAGGCCTTCTACGGTATTGAGCCTTCTTTCAGGTTCAGCGTAGAAATTTTCGGCTTCCGTCCCGTGATATCTGTTCGCAATCGCGCGCCGCTGTGTCACGAATGAACGGGATTTAAGCGCCAGTCGCACCGTCAAACGAGTGCATGAAGCTCCACGAGTATCAGGCGAAGGATATCTTCGCCGACGCCGGGATTCCGATCCCGGAGTCCCAGCTCGCGACGAGCGTCGACGACGCCGTGTCGGCGGCCGAATCAATCGGCTACCCCGTCGCTATCAAAGCGCAGGTTCACGTCGGCGGCCGCGGGAAGGCCGGCGGCATCAAACTCGCCTCCGACGCGGACGAGGCCCGGGAGTACGCCGACGACATCCTCGGGATGGACCTGAAAGGCTACACCGTCGAGCAGGTGCTCGTCGAGGCCGGCGTCGACTTCACGAACGAACTGTACGTCGGCGTGACGATGGACCGCGGCGAGGGCAAGCCCGTCGCCATGGTCTCCACGCAGGGCGGCGTCAACATCGAGGAAGTCGCCGAGGAGAACCCCGACGCCATCGCCCGTGAACACATCGACCCGGCGTTCGGCCTGCACCCGTACCAGGCGCGGAGGGCCGTCTACGACGCGGGCGTCGACCAGTCGGTCGCCCGCGGCGTCTCCTCGATTCTCACGACGCTGTACGACCTCTACGAGGAGCGCGACGCCTCCGACATCGAGATCAACCCGGTGATGATCACGAGTGACGGCGACGTCGTCGCCGCCGACGCCGTGATGAACATCGACGACGACGCGCTGTTCCGCCAACCGGACCTCGCGGAGATGGAAGAGGAGACCTACGAGGACGACCTCGAGAAGAAGGCCGGCGAGTACGGCTTCGACTACGTCCGCCTCGACGGCAACGTCGGCATCATCGGCAACGGCGCGGGGCTCGTCATGACGACGCTGGACCTCGTCGATTACTACGGCGGCAAGCCCGCGAACTTCCTCGACATCGGCGGCGGCGCGAAAGCCGAACGCGTGACGAACGCGCTCGACATGGTGTTCTCCGACGAGAACGTCGACGCGGTCGTCTTCAACATCTTCGGCGGCATCACCCGCGGCGACGAGGTCGCCAAAGGGATCAACGAGGCGCTCGAATCCTTCGACGAGATTCCGAAGAAGGTCGTCGTCCGCCTCGCGGGCACGAACGCCGAGGAGGGGATGGAGATTCTGAACACCGACCTCGTGGAGGTCGAAGAGACGCTGGAGGACGCGGTTCAGCGTGCGGTCGAAAACGCCCAGGAGGCGAGCCAATGAGCATTCTCGTAGACGACGACACGCGCGTAGTGGTACAGGGTATCACCGGCGGGGAAGGGAAGTTCCACACCGGCCAGATGGAGGAGTACGGGACGAACGTCGTCGCGGGCGCGGTCCCCGGCAAGGGCGGCCAGGAAGTCGACGGCATCCCGGTGTACGACACCGTCGACGAGGCCGTCCGCGAGGAGGACGCCGACGCCTCGGTCATCTTCGTCCCGCCGGCGTTCGCCGCCGACGCCGTCTTCGAGGCGCTCGACACCGACCTCGACCTCGCCGTCGCCATCACCGAGGGCATCCCGACCCAGGATATGGCGAAGGTGAACAAGCGCCTCTCGGAGGTCGACACCCGCCTCATCGGCCCGAACTGCCCCGGCATCATCACGCCCGGCGAGGCGAAACTCGGCATCCTCCCGGGGAACATCTTCACCGACGGTAACGTCGGTCTCGTTTCCCGCTCGGGGACGCTGACGTACCAGGTCGTCGACAACCTCACCGCCCGCGGCATCGGCCAGACCACCGCCATCGGTATCGGCGGCGACCCCATCATTGGCACGGACTTCGTCGACGCCCTCGCGCTGTTCGAGGAGGACGACGAGACCGAGGCCGTCGTCATGTGCGGCGAGATCGGCGGCGAGGACGAGGAGGAGGCCGCCGCGTTCATCGACGAGCAGATGGACACGCCGGTCGCCGGCTTCATCGCCGGTCGGACCGCGCCCCCGGGCAAGCGCATGGGTCACGCCGGCGCTATCGTCTCCGGCAGCGGCACCGGCACCGCCGAGAGCAAGATCAGCGCCCTCAACGACGCGGGCGTCCCCGTCGGCGACACCCCCGAGGAAGTCGCCGACAACATCGAGTCGTTCCTCTGATCGGGGTCGACTCGTCGCCGGACCGCTCGCACACTCTTTTCTCGCCTACGACTCGACGCCGATAGTGTTGCGGACGAGCGCGACCGTCCCACGACGGAGACGCTCGGACGTCGCCTGTCCGGAGATCCCGAGTTCGTCGGCGAGCTCGTCGAGACTCCCGCGGCGCGGGACGTCGAAGTAGCCGATTCGTACCGCCGACCGAAGCGCCGTTCGCTGTTTCTCGGAGAGGCCGTACTGTTCGGTCGTTTCCGGACTGTCGGGCGTGTAGAGCCGTTTGAGCGTGAACGACACCCCCTGTTCGCGGACGCGGCGGCGGAACTCGGCGAGCGCCTCCCGGTCGGGAAAGCGCATCCGCATCTCGAAACTGTCGTGCGTGGCGGTCATCTCCAGTCGGGAAGCACCGACGACCGCCGCGATGGGGTAGAGCAACACGTCGGGGTCGACACGTGTTCGATACAGTTTCTGGGTCTCGAACGTGTCGAGAACCTCGACCGAGAGGACGGTGTCGTCGTCTTCGAGCGCGGCTTCGAACGCCTCGAAGTCGTCGCCGGTCGCCCAGAACAGGAAATACAACGGTGCCGAGTCGTCCGCCGAGAGCACTTCCTCGACGCGGATACGCATCGACGGCACCGCGGCCAGGACGGACATTAACGCGAGGTTCGGGCTCGAAAGGTCGAACTCGGCGATGTGACTCATACACTGTCTACGTGAGTGTCGGATAAATGTCAATCGGCGAAGAATCGAGGCGGTCGGACAGGTTCGTCCGAGATGTCGTCGACGACGCCGGAGAGCGCGCCGTCGACACGAAGGAGAGTCATCTGCTGAACGTCAGCGAGTGCAGTCGAGAGACGGTTCTTACGCGGCAATCGTCGCGGCCGCGATGAACGACCAGCGGGTGCCGGCGTCGGTTTCTTTCTTCTTTCGTTCTGCGGTCGGAGCGTTTCGGCGGTGTTTCCAGTGCATACTTGCTATGAGTATTTACTCGCTTATGAGTTTTTCGAATATCTGATATGTACGTCACTAACAACCACGACAGATAGACGGCGTGTTTCCGCACACCATGGATGGGTGTATCGTGGAGCGTGCCAGTACGGGACGTTCGGTTTCCCAAAACAATTTACCACGGGTTGTGAACGTGTAGGTCGAGTTCCACGAGTGCCGGCACCACCAACCCGTGACAACCGGACGGCACCGGAACCAGAGACAACGATGAAGCAATCTACAATCCGACGCACCGCGTTGACCGCCGTCGTGGTGTTCACCGTGCTCGCCGCGACGATGGCTCTCCTCGCACCCGCGACGACGGGGACGGTCGCTGCACAGACCGACGGAACCGCCAACGACTCCGCGAACGGAACCGCGACGCTCGAATACAACGACCAGACCATCGAGAACCAGAGCGTCGTCGTCGAGGAGGCGACCATCTCGAACGGCGGCTACGTCGCCATCTTCGACGAGGGCGGCACCCTCGTCGGTCACTCCGACTACCTCGAATCAGGCGAGCAGACGAACGTCACGGTGGCGCTCAACGACTCGTTCACCGGCGACCAGGTGACCATCGCTACCGCGTACACCGACGACGGTGACGAGACGTTCAACGAGTCCGCAGACGCCCCGTACCAGGAGAACGGCGCGCCCATCAGCAGCACGGCGTACGTGACCGGCGACGGTGCGAGCGAGCAGACCACCACCTCGACGGCCGAAGAGACGACCGAAGACGGTGACACCTCCGCGGAGACGACCACCGAAGCCGCCGAAACCACCGAAGACGCTGGAGCCGCCGAGACGACCGGAGACGGTGAGACCGGCACCGACGGACCCGGCTTCGGCGTCGTCGCGGCGCTCGTCGGCCTCTTGGGCGCAGTTGCGGTCGCGCTCCGCCGCGCCTGAAGCCGTCTGACGACGAACTCTCTTTCTCTCTTTCTAGGCGCTGTCGAGCTTCGACAGACAGTCGTGACAGAAGCGGACGCCGCGCGGATTCGGCGTCCCGCACGCTCTACACGCGACCGCTCCGGAGCGTCGACTCCGCCGCGCGGTCGGCGTCAGGACGAACTGGCCGCTGCGCCCGAACTCCTCGTCGGTCTCGTCGAGCAGTCGCTCGACGAGGCGGTCGTCTCGGAGTTTGTGGAGGCCGTGCCAGAGACCGAGAAACAGCGCCGAGGGTGCGACGATGACGAACCCGGCGACGAGCATTCGAAACAGCAGTTCCATCCGCACCGACGATAGCGAACGCCGGATATTCATCGTTTCGCAGGCTGAGATGACCGTCTCGGTGGTGTGACGGTCCGACGACCGAGAACTGGAGTCGTGGACGACTCAGTAGCGAGTTCTCAGTCGTCGGTCGGTTCGGCTTCGACGGTCGGGGCACCTCGGGCCGACGAGAGGTCGACGTTGCGCCACGTCCCCCGGCGGTACCAGAGGATGGCGATGACGCCACCGACGACGTTCGAGACGGCGAAGCCGAGCCAGATACCCGACGACCCGAGACCGAATCCGAAGTCGGTCGCTCCGAAGAAGGCCACCGGGAGGCGGACGAGGCCGAGCATCGACACCGAGATGATGGCGGCGACGACGGTCTTGCCCGCGCCGCGGAAGCTCCCGACGAACGACTGGACGATGCCGATGAAACCGAACGTCGGCGCGACGTAGCGGAGGAACTCCGCGCCGATGGTGATGACCTCCTGGTTGTCGGTGAACACCCCGACGATGGGCCGGGCGGCGAACCAGGTGACGACCCCCAACGCCGAGAGAACGACGAACATCGTCAACGCGGCGCTGGTTGCGGCCTTCTCGGCGCGGTCGGGTTTGTTCGCACCGATGTTCTGGCCGGTCATCGTCTCGACGCCGCGGGCGACGGCGAGCGCGGGGAGGAAGATGACCGACAGCACCCGCGTCCCGACGCCGTAGGCGGCGACGACGTTCGTCGAGAACAGCCCGACGACGATGAGCAGCAGGTTGATGGAGATGGCGCGACCGGAGCCCTCGACGGACGCGGGGAGGCCGATGGCGAGCAGCTTCCGCGCGTAGCCGAAGTCAGGAACCATCTCGCTGAGGTGGATCTCCACGCCGCGGGTGCCGTTGAACATGATCGCCAGTCCCACGGCCAGCGCCAGCGCCCGCGAGAAGATGGTGGCGACGGCCGCCCCGGTGATGCCCGAGCCGGTGTAGCCCGTCGCGGCGAACAGCGTCGTCTGAAGGCTCTCCATCCCGAGCATCGCAAAGAGGGGGTTGTCGTCGAAGCCGAAGATGAGGAACGGGTCGAGGAAGATGTTGAGGACGACGGAGCCGAACATGACGAGCATCGGCGTGACGGTGTCGCCGTAGCCGCGCATCAGCGCGACGAAGACGAAGAAGCCGAACATGAACATGAGACCGAGCGAGATGACCTGCATGTAACTCGTCGCCATCGGGAGCACCTCGGGGGAGGCCCCGAAGATGCCCAGCAGTTGTTCGACGAAGACGAAGCCGAACAGTCCGAGGACGAGCGCGGCCAGAAGCGAAAACGTCACCGTCTGCGACGCCGCGTACTCGGCCTTCTTCGCGTCGTTCGCGCCCGTGTGCTGGGCGACGAGGACGCTCCCGGCGACGGAGAAGCCCATCCCGATGGCGATGAGCAGAAACACCATCGGGAACGCGAAGCTGATGGCCGCGAGCGCGGCGGTGTCGTACTGCCCCAGCCAGAACGTGTCGGCGAGGTTGTACGCCGTCTGCAGCAGGTTCGTGAGAACGATGGGCAAAGAGAGGTAGAACAGCGGTTTCACGATGCCGCCCGACGTGAGGTCGACGTCCTCGGGGCCTTTGAACACGCTGTCGATGCGGTCGAGCAGACTCACTCGGCGCGCACCTCGGTTCGCCTCGGCGATTCGTCCGATACCACTGCCGTCTCTACGTAGTTGCGTATCATCTCTCTCATCTTGTCTGCGTCGTGACCGACCGCGACCCGTCGCGTCTGCGCGCCGTCGATGGCGGTGAGGAGGAACTCGGCCGTCCGTTCGGGCTCGACGTCGTCGTCGAACGCGCCCGACTCGACGCCGGAGTCGAGGACTCGCTCGAACTCCGCGCGGAGACGGGTCTCGAAGCCGAGCAGTCGCTCCCGGTACGCCTTCTCGTACGGGGCCTGCGCCGTCAGTTCGAGCATCGCCGTCTGGAATTCGCCGGAGTCGCCCTCGGCGGACGGACAGGCGACGTCCAAGAGCGCGAACAGTCTCGCCGTCGGGTCGTCCGCGTCGATGGCTGCGATCTTCCGGGCGAACCGCTCGTCGAGGAACTCCAGAAACGAGACCAACAGGTCGTGCTTGCCGTCGAAGTGGTAATGGAGGGTCGCTTTGCTCTTCGAGGACTCGTCGGCGATGTCACGCATCGTCAACGCGGCGTACCCCCGCTTGCAGAGCGCGCGGTACGTCGCGCGCATCAGTTCGTCTGTGGTTTCCTCGGCCATAGATAGATGTCGACTGACTGGTCGGTCAGGTTCTTGGTGGTACTAACCGTCCGGTCAGTTAAACTGTTTCGCAACAGGTCGGTGGTGCTGGTATGGTATCTGGAGTCGTGATTGCAGCGGTGAAATTGGGTTTAGAGACATGTCTACGACTGTTTCATCGAAAGGTTGGAACAGATTTGAACTTCGGTCGTTCCGCTCACTCCGTTCGCTTCGCTTCCGAGTTCAAACTGCCGTCACCATTTTCGATCCCACGGACTCCTCGCTTTGCTCACGACTGCGCCGTTCGCATCGCTCGTCGTTGCGAGGAATCAGAAAATGGGTTGGGGCAGAATTTCTTGACCATTGATAGACACTCGGCTACGCTAACGAACTGCTCGGACACGAATTGACATGTCTGACTCATGATTCTAACTCCAAACGATCGAGGTGCGGTCGACGACGATTCTCCATCTCCTCCAGCGCAGTCGCCTTGTCGTAATGCCGTTTGATGACGCGCTGAGACGCGTTCACCCGCTTCGAGACGACCTCTGGCGGCAGGCCACAATCGAGTTGCCACGTAATCGAACCCGTCCGAATCTGGTGCGGCGACCTCGACGACGGGCACTTGCTCGCCTCGTACGGCTCTAAGAAACCGCACGCCGCGCGTTCGCTCCCGTGCGGACACGGACCGAACAGGCACGGAAGCGTCGCCGTGTACGTGTAGCACCGAAGAGCGCTGAGAGACCCACGTCCCTCCCTGGTAGTGAACAGCGGCTGTCGAGCGTAGTCGTCGCGTTTCCGCCAGCGGTCGCCTTCGATGTACGCCTGAATCGCCTCGCATACCTCACGAGGAACGCCAACCGGGCGTTCACCCTTACTCTTGTTCTTCAGCGGCGTTCCCGTCTTCGGACGGTGCTTGAAGTCGATGTACTGCTCATCGAGGTACACATCCCGAAGGTCGAGCGCACGGATAGAGCCGATACGCGCGGCCGTGAACCACAATACCTCGAAGAGTGCGTGCCGTCGAGAACCGAAGTCTTCGTCGCTATTTCGGTAGTAGTTCAGTAACTTCTGTGCCTGATCCGTGTCGAGTTTCTTGTCGCTACTCTGCTCCGCCGCGTCGACGTTCGGGATGTGGACCCGTTCGGCCAGTCCGTCCTCGACTAGTTCGATGCGTTCCAGGTACTCGATGAAGTTCTTGAGCGTCTGCATCTCACCGGCGAGCGTCGTCGCCGCGAGACCATCACCGCGACGGGCCGTCTGGTACGTCTCGAAATCCCAGCCGTTCAGTTCGCTCACCGATTCGATGGGCTGATCCTCGCACCACTCGACGAACTGCTTCAGTCGGTAGTGGTAGGTCTTCACCGTTCCAGTCGTCGCCTCCGTCCGTCGGTGGTCGACATAGCGCCGCCACGCCACTCGCGGCTTCATATCGTCCGGGCCGCGACTCATCGAGTGCTCACCACCGGAAGAGTTGACATAGTTCGCATTGAAGCCCGGCCTATGTCCGAAGAAGGCACCGAGATGCATGGAAAGGCCACAATCCAAGAAGACGGCAGTTCCGTTGTCGTCACCCTGCCGAAGGAAGCGGTCGAACACTCCGGCGTCGAGATCGGCGAGCAGGTCAACATCGGCAGTACCGAAGATGGACCGGTCGTGCTACTTCCGTGGAGTGAGGACGACATCCGCGAGATAATGGACGAGTAGACCGTCATTGTCCTGCCTCCTGACGAGCCTCTTCTCTGGCTACGCTTTGGGCTGTCTGAGCTGTTTCTGCGACTTGCTTCAGTAGGGTCGCTCTCAGTTGCTCAACGCGTACGCGATTCGCGCAGGGTCTACAAACGCTTCTGTGAATCTGCGCGTCGAAGCCTTCGGCCGGACGACAACCACAGACCTCACAGTCAGTGTCGTCGCTCTTATCAAAGGGCAATGCCTCCGTCTGTTTGCGGGGTCTTAGCCCCGTATTCCTAGTTTCCGTCATGGGTTTTGACGGAGCATTCCGGCGGGCAGTGATTCCAGCACTGCCCGCAGGACCTACAAAATCATCACCAGCCGACAGCCTGTCTCACAACTCCGCGTTTAGCACAAAATTGCTATCATCACATATAAGTTACGCAGTCACTATTTCAGTATCTTAGAACATGAAACGCATATGCGCTGTGAATAGGTAACCACAGCCTGTATCCGTGACTAATGAGACAGTCCGGGACGTGGATGACTATCTGGGATGATAGAATCCTAGAATACATTCGCGAAGAGGGGTCTGGTTCCCCGAAACAACTCGTAGATAGCGGTTACATCAAGGTCTCTCGCCAACATATCTCTCGACGACTCCAGAAACTCGCTGAACATGGGATGCTCACAGCTCTGGGGAATGGTGTATACATCATCACCGACAAAGGAGAAGAGTATCTAGACGGAGAATGGGATGCTGAGGAAGATCGCCCTGTCGAGGCGGTCGACAACGAAAGCGAGAACGGAAACGGAGACGGATTCGCAGAGTCGGAATCGTAGAGAAATTACTCAATGTCGCCTGTGAGGAAGACTGGTCGCTGGCAGTGTGGACTCGACGATAGAATCTTGGAGTTTCTCCAAATCGAAGGATGGTGTTCTCCCGAGTTGATTTCTTGTGAGGTGAGTGCCGACGCTTCGGAGCGTCGAGTACGAGAGCGCTGTTATGTGCTCGCTCACGCTGGGTTAGTGTCGCCGATTACGGACGATGCTGGAGCCGAGGTGTTCGAGATCACGGGTTGGGGTGAGTTGTATCTGCGAGGAGAGGTCGATGCCGAGTTGATGCGTCCAATTCCAAAACCAAGGCCACCGGATAAGGTGAGACCGGGGGATTGGGCGGGTTTCGTTTGACTTACTGTTAAGTTCCGTTCTCAATATAGGAATCAAGGGTTTCGCTTCTCTTCTGCATGCCCATTATGTCACTCAGGTGTAAATAATACTTAGTCCAAAGTGTACTCTCTGCTTTCTGAACTTGTGCATTCCAAGTGTTTACCATAATTCGGTTGAGACTATCGTATTGTGTTACCAATATTTGGAGAATGAGGATAGGATCCATGGGTGGATATGTGAGACGTGGTTTGTCAAGAGGTGTTGAACAGTAATGTGGTTCGTGATGTTTTATGCCAGTTGGAAGGTGTTTCTTTTTGAAAGCCCCACCACTTTGTAGATGTGTAATTGGCTTCGACTCGTCGTCGCCACCGAGATCTATATCGAAGTGATATCGTTTTGCAACTCGCCAACTGCTTTGCATACTTTCAGCGCCCCAACAGCAGGGCGCATCAATGTGCTTGTTTTCGTCACTACCGCGCAATTCCGTATCTCCCTGGGCAAGCAACGTGAGATTGAGAGAATAGTCATCATACGTCCCATCTTCTACATGAATTAATCCACCGATGAGAGCGAAACCCTCTGCTTTGGAGAAATCACGTGCGTTTTGTCTCTGAGCTTGCTCTTCTGGCCCAGTTATCGGAAGTACCCAGTTGGGAGTAATGTCTAACTTCCAGTTCTCGGAATCCATTTTCTGCAACTCGGCGCGTTTAGTTCTAAATGAATCTTTATTACGTGCTAACACACCGCCGAGATTGTAGAGATATTCCAGCTCAGAAATCAATAACTCATACAATTTGTCAGGTTCCGGAAGCAAATCTTCCGATGAGGTTTTTGTCGACATTTGTACTTAGATATCTTCAGCAGTTCGGTAATCCTCGAATCCTCCTTCACGCGAGTGATGAAGATTGCTACAGTGGAAATGGACCGGATAAGTTGCGTCTTTACCTTCGATACTCGCCGCTACAGTGTCAGGGTGTGGATCACCACATGCTGTACAGATGGAATGATGGTCATCATCCACTCCAAGTAAATTAGGAGCTGCAGCATGGATTTCACCGATAGTTTGGTCGCGCGATTGAGCTAAGTCGACGACAGCCTCGATGAGTTCAGATGTCCACCAGAGCGGGTTGATTCTATGGTGAAAAATGCCGTCGTAAGTGAACTCCCCATATTCTGTCTCGTACAACTCTGTTATGTATTGGTCTAAGTAATCTGGCTTCACTCCAAGTTTTGTCGCTGTCCAGTTGCAGTCTAAGAGTGGCCCTGGTGTCTTGAGAAACCGGTGCCGTACCCAGTCCGCAAATTCGAGGCTGCTACCTCCCTCTTCTGTTGGGTCAGTTTTCAGACCGTTTGAGAATGTACGCGGAATAAGGCTTTTCAGTTCCTCATCAAGACCCTCTGGTGGGTTAAGCGTTGCAAGCAACGCTTTGAGTCCGTCACCACGCGCTGCCTCAACGCGTTGGTAATCGTTGATATCCCCTTCAAGATTCTTAGCTCCCGCACGTGATGAAATATCCTTTAATGGCAATGTTGACTGAAATTGATGTTCACTAGCTGGTGTCCGTAGTTCATTAAGCGACCCTCCCGTGAACCCGTATATTGGTGTATTCTGCAGATGTTCCCGAACGGAACCAGCCATAGTCAACCCCTTGCCAAGGAACTCCCCCTGCTCATTCAGCATCCAGTCGATTAGAACGAGATCTGCATCGGGGTGGTCGTTTTGATTGAGCTTTTCTGCCGCTTTTTGAGGATGAGTGAAAATGACTGACAAATTGGACATTTGCTCCTCAAGGACTTCTGCATGTTTTTCTTTCCGACTTTCTGTGTCATCTATCCACCAGATAACATAATCACTCATTGATAGTCACCTCCATACACGTAGTCCATTCATCGACCTCAACAAATTTCGCATGCCCACCATGCTTTTCGGCGATATTGCGAACGATACTGAGGCCAAGTCCAGTCCCTTTGCCAAGTTGCTCACTGAGTTCTTCGGGCATTTGTTGCGATAAGTCATCATAAATATTATCCGCAGGATCGGAGATGAGTGGTTCAAACGCCTCCTCTCGTGCTTCTTTTGGAATTCCGACACCGTTGTCGTACACTCGGAGACTGATTCCCTCATCAGTCGAGGTACCTTCCACGAGAATTTCCCCCCCATCCTCGGCGGTTGTTCCTATTGCTTTGATACTATTTGTGACCAAATTGACCACTATAGAATAAAGCTCTGATTTGTACATTGGTGGCGTCTTCAGTAGAGTTGGAATCTCAGTCGAAGTGTCTACCCCATAGTAATTTGCGATATATTCTGTGGCATCAACAACGTCGTCCACGACCTCGCTTATTGAAACAGGTTCTGCCTGTTTTCGATTGCCGGTTTCCATGAAGATGCCAAATAGCTCCATCTGACTCTCGAACCGGTCTTGCATTGCTCGAAGATCGGTTATCACATCAAGGAATTTCGACCTCTGATTTTCTGGGAGGTCGTCTAAAGTAGTCTCAATTTTTGAAGCGTTGCTGGCAAGGTCGTTAACCATTGAGCGAAGCTCATGAGAAAACGAAAATACGACTTGATTAACAGAAAATGCTGAGCGGAAGAAATCAATCTCTTGCTCCTTCTGGTCTAGTGAACCACGGATGACCTTGGTAGCGGTCTCAACCGCTTCATCAGAGACTTGTCGGTCTTGCTCAGGGACCGTTTCTGTTGCTGTGCTTGCTACACCCTCTAGAAGGTTTAGAGCGCTGTCAACAGGCTCCTTTGATTTTTCTGATTCTGTAGATTTCCCACTGGGTCCAGATGTCGTAGATTCTTCATCCGACTTGTTTGTTGACCATTGGTCAAGTGTTTTTTTGGAATCTTCATCGGTTGAATCTCTAGTCTCACTATCTTTAATCTCCTGGTTGAATTTTTCTGTTTCTTCTTTGAGGCGCTCTTTTTTCTGCAGTGCTTTATAATTACTCCACTGCAGGGTCAACCATTGCAAACTGAGACGGACAATTTTCCTGAGATCGTCGAATAGATCATCATCGATGAAATCTTCTCGATTTGATGCCATGGTCAAATCGGCATCGGAATCAATCATCACTCGGCCAATCAAATTTCGATTATTCGGACCAGAAAGAAGTACTCTGTTGAAATCGATATGCAGTTCTAAAGAATCAGAGATACCTTTGAACGTTTCATCGGGACTTCTTCCTTTATGTGTTCCTCTATCTTGGTCGATACCTAACCAGTCATCGTCTGGGCCTCCGTATGAGAAAACTCGAAAGCCCCCTTTGTAGACGCGGACTCCACCCTGTTCCTGTGTGATTTCGCGAGCCCGTGTGATGCTAAGTGTTTGGGGGTCCCGGTAATGTGCTTTGGTGTCAAGTGGGACATATGAAATTTTGAAGCTAGTCCCTCCTAATCCAGATGCGTCGGTAGTAAATGAGTATGACCGCTCGCCGATAAGCTTAGCATCAAGGTTTAGGGAAATTTCCCCCGTCTCACTAATCTGGCCTTCAAGACATCCCCAACTTGCTTCGTGAATCTGTTCTGAGAGTGTCCCTTCTCCTTTTTCGAATTCAGGGACATCAAACTCTATGTCAAAGCCTGGGTCGTATTCATATTGTGGACCTCGGTCCCGGGGTTGGACAACAGCTAGAGAAACTACATTGCGGCGGAGTGTGTCGAAGTCGCGCTGAGTCCATGAGTCCTGAAGATCTCGGAGACAAATGGTAGTTCCAGTACTGAGGTCCTCATCACCAGGGTACCTCTCGATATCTGGTTTAAACGTGACTTCTTCGATCTCCTGATCAGCTTCATACCGCCGCCAGTCAATCTCCAGGGACGTGCGCTCATAGACCTCATCATCCTCAAGATACGAGGTGGTGGTTAAGTCCAGTACGTGTGCCAAACGTCTGCACGCGAACCGGCCAATACCTTTATTACCGGATTTTTCACGTCCATACTTCTCCGATTTTGGATTCCTGAGCTTGTCTGTTGTGGCGATGCGCATGAAGTCATCTCTGACTTCTACTAAGCTCATACCACTGCCGTCATCCCTTACACGGATTTCGCTTCCTGTGGGATTATCAGCGGAAGCGTCCTCGAATTCGAGTATGACCTCAGTCGCATCAGCATCGTATGAATTCTTTATTAGTTCACTGACTGCAACGTGATTCCGTGTGACTAGATTCTCACCCAGCTCTTCGAGCAGCCGACTGTCAATAGTGAACATTACTTCATCGGGTGAGTCGACCATTAACTACCGAAAGTGGTGGCAAGTTTATAACTGCATGGGAGAATGTTTTTCCTATAATGAGTGCCGCGCAGGGTGCTGTGAAACTTCAAACAGGTGAACAAGTTTCGTATACAGTTCACCGACGAGATATCCAGAATCCCCGACTCACACTGAATCCAGATGGTACATTAGCGGTAATTCTACCAGATGGCACACCGAGTCAGTCACTCCTTGCTCAAAATACAGGCTGGATTGAGTCGCAATACGAGGAACAGCTCAAACACATAACTGAAATCAAAAACCAGTACGGTAACCTCATGGAGGGAATCACCCTCTGGGGGAACACTTACAATCTAATTGAGACCGATGGCGAGTACAAAATCCAAATTGACGGTGAAGCACTTATTCTACAGTCTCCCTCAGGAAGAGCACCGAAGCCGTACCTTTACAATCAAACTCGGAAGGCACTAAGACACGCTCTCCGACCCTTGGCTCAGCACTTCTGTGAAATGTACGAAACAAAATTCAGCACCCTTAGTATCCGAAATCAGCAGACAAAGTGGGCAAGTTGTTCCGGTGGTCGGAATCTCAATTTCAACGTTCGTTGTGCTTTTCTCCCGGTGCCACATATTCGTTATCTCGTCGTACACGAGGTGGCGCATCTCCTCCATCCGAAGCATACAGATTCATTCTGGGAGCTAGTTGCATCAACTGTGCCGAAGTATAGGAAACTACGCTCTGAGTTGCAAGGATTCTGGTATACCGTTCATCGAAACAATGTCTGGAAGACGCTCTTGGGCCAATCGTAAAAATTGGTGTTCTGTATCAAAATCACAACCTCCAAGAAGAGTGCTCTAGTTGAGTAGTGTATGCCGAATTTCCAGAGCACAGTAACAGGACCTAGTACGGAAGGTTCCGACAAAACACGTGTTCTGGTTCATCTCTCGTTCACCCAAACATCGCCTACAAAGGAAATTCAAGAGATTCTCGATTGTAGTAATCCAACTGCACTCAAGAGATTAAAGGAACTCCAAGATGGGGGATTTGTCACGTCGACGAAGCCGGGTCGAGGCTATCGCTGGGCACTAAATACATCTCCGCTGAATCCGTCATCAATCGTCGACGAGAGTTCAAACCGGAATTATATCCCGCTACTCAGAGAGACAATTAGTCAGGCTGCAGATTGGCTTGTCACTTCCGACGAGAGAATCGAAGATTATCCCAAAATTCAGTCTTGGCTTGCCAAGCGCGGTGTAGACACCGAGTATTCGCAGTTAATCTACGCATATCGAGTTGCAGTTTATCGCCGATTCTTGCAGGCGACGCTCTACGGACTACATCAACCTGAGTATTCCAGTCTAGATCACCTAACCGAGAACAGTCAGTGGTTGTCTCTGTTCAAGGAAGCCTACAGAATAATTGAGGATACTGGCTTCCAGCAGTCGCCTGTCGACTCACTCGTAGAAGCAGACGAGAGCATCAACCGGTTACTCTTGAGTCTACGTCACGCGCTACTCAATGACCCCCAACCAGCGAACACTCTTGCAACAGTCTACGAAGGGCTGATTTCTCAGGATGCTAGACGAGATCTCGGCCAGTTTGCAACACCAGTCCATATTGGACGATTCATGGCATCGTGGGCAGTTCAAAATCCCGACGATAGAGTACTTGATCCAGGAATCGGTGCTGGGCAGCTATCGCTACAAGTTCTCTACGAAAAGCTGAATCTCGGTTCTAATAGCCCACTCGGAGACATCACTGGAATCGATATCGACGAAGTTTCAATCACTATGGCGTCGACGGCGTTGAAACTCGTCGACGGTCCAGGCTCACCGAATCTCGAACTCGACAACTTCATCGACAAGAAGTCAGTGGAGTATACGAGTTCTGGTAAGATTGAGAGCAGATATGATGCAGTCATCGCGAATCCTCCTTATTCACGCCACCAATCGATGAGTTCGGCGGTAAAGGAAAGCCTGAATGAGACTGTTATAGAGAGAACCGGCTACGAATTTTCTGGACGAACGCCCCTCTATGCATATTTCATTGCGCACGCAGCTCAGTTTGTTGAAGATGGCGGTCGTTTGGCTTTCATTATCCCATCCAAATTTATGGATACCCAGTTTGGTCGGGACCTGAAGAGGTTCCTACTAAACGAATTCAAAATACATTCAGTCATCCAATTTGGAGACAGTATTCCAGTGTTTGAGGGCGTTAAAACCAGACCAAGTATCCTACTCTTGGAATCTAGGCATCCTCCGTTGTCACACAAAACGCAGTTTGTTAAACTTAGCGCATGGCCAGGTGTTGACTCTGCATCAGAGTTGGTAAACTCAGATGAACCACTCACAGAACACAGTGAGGTAGAGTTCGAGACGGTAATTGCACAAGACATGATCACTCCGTCAGAGCGTTGGACCCGCTTCTTCGACTCGACAGAGGTTGAGGAAATTCCTCAGCTAACTCAATTCAAAGACATTGCAACGATTAAGCGTGGAATTGCAACTGGTAAAAACGACTACTTCTGCCTATCAACAGAAGACTTGGAGGAGTATCCGATTCCAGAAAGTTTCCGTCGACGAATAATTCGGACAGCAAACGGAATGGAGAACCTCAATCTTAATCTTGACGACTGGTGTTCCTGGGAACGAGATGGTGATGAGGTGTGGCTACTCTACTGCTACGACGAGAATGGAGTTATTAGAAGAGAAAATCTCGAAGATGACTCACTCATTAAATATCTCCGAAAGGGCACTGAGCAAGGAGTTACCGACGGATATCTTGTAAGCAACCGTAACCCGTGGTATAGAGTTGAAAAGCAAGATGCTGCGCCAATTTTGGCTAAGTACATGAACAGGCATGGATTCCAGTTCATACGGAATGATGCAAATCTCCTGACGCTCAATAACATCCACACTGTTGATTTGGACTTCAAATACAATGAAGAGCAACTGAATGCTCTCCTAGCCTATCTGAACAGCCGCCTCTTTGAGCGTTTTCTCATGCAACTCAGTCGTGACTACAACGGACTCCAAAAAATCGAGATTGGTCCGTTAGAATCTGCACCTGTACTTGATCCGCGTGAGCTACCAGATTCTCTTTGCTCTCGATTGAGTTCTCTCTTCAAGGAACTCTGTAAGCAGCGCCGCAAAGGAGATGATGGCGACGATGTCCTCTCCGACATTGAAACGGAGCTCAGAGGTTTCCTTGGCATTCACTGAGAAGGCGAGGAGATAACTCACCCACAGTCCAGCGTGACTTGTATTCCACAGTTACTTCCGGAGTATCGAGAACATCAGCAATTTCAGCAACAGTGACGCTACCCTGTTCTTCGGCGAGCTGCATCAGTTCCGCAATCGCCCCTTTCGGGACGGCCGTGGTTCCGCCGCGCATGCGTACGGTGTACTTGGCGGCTTTGTCGAGTGCTTTCGACTTCGTCTTCTCGTCGAGGGCTTCTTGGAGATCCTGGAACCGCTGCTTCCGACTATCGGTCATTCTGAGCCGCATGGAATTGTTCTCAATCTCCGCCACCCTAGCTTTAGCGGCTCATTCGATACAGATGCTTTGAGGACGCTGATGGTTCTTCTCGGGCAACCAGAGGGTTCAAGTCATTCTTCTTGATTGAACAAACCGATGAAAACAGACCCAATTTCTGGCTCGGATATTCCCGATACACCCGAATTCGATGTTGGTCAACGGTACAATCGCTGGGATCTCCATGACACCTACGGTGGACAGCGCTATCGAGGGATTGCAACACCTGCCGACTCTGATGCGGTTTTCCTCTTCACTGGTGACTCTGGGAAGGACTACGGTTACGAGGACCAGTTCCTCGAAGACGGGAGGTTCATCTACACAGGAGAGGGACAGGTGGGCGACATGGAGTTCGTAGCCGGGAACAAGGCAATACGAGACCACAAGGAGAACGCTGAGCGTTTGTTCGTATTCGAGGATGTCGATAAAGCCTGGATCGTCTCCTACGTCGGTGAGTACGAGTACTCTGACCATCGGGTCGATACACTCCCCGACGAGAATGGAGACTATCGGGACGCCATCCGCTTCGAGTTGGTTCCCGTGGGCGGTACTGAAGTCGCGATCGAAGAGACCGGCGGCGGTTCTTCAGTAGACGAACTTTACAAACGCGCAAAGGCGAGTTCACCAAAGAGTGTGACGTCGAGCGAGGACACGACTTCTGGATCACGAAAGCAATACCCCAGATCTCAAGCAGTCAAAGACTACGCTCTCGCAGCAGCAGATGGAGTGTGTCAGGGCTGTGGTGAGGATGCACCGTTTGTAGACTCGAAGGGAAAACCGTTCCTCGAAGTCCATCACCTGTACCGACGAAGCGACGGCGGCGCTGACGATCCAGATAATGTTCTTGCCCTCTGTCCGAACTGCCACCGTCGAGTGCATCACGGGAAGGACGGGGATGAGTTCAATCAGACACTCATCGAGCAAACAGAGGCGACGAGATAGCGAACTTCGGAATGTTGCGGAGGACAAGCCTGAAGGCACAGAGAAATTGCACACGCTCCGTGAAACGCCGGTTCCAGCGACTAACTCAACCCAGGTTCATTTATAAATGGAGTGGAAATTTGGGGAGAACAGATTTGATCGGCGGGCGTGGGCCGTCGAGCACGACTCGTATTGCACACACGATGTGCTCTTTACATGTGCAATATTGCGGAGCGGCTTTTGTCGACGTGTGACTGCCGGGGGGTGTCCGGCGAGGGAGTGTACAGCCACCGGAAGAATAGGGTACGTTCACTCAGTTTGGATGTCCATCTGCAATTTGTACAGCTTTTCGTCAATTAGGTCGTACAAGGACTTTCCATCCAGTATTCTGTAAAGGTCATCTGATTCAAGAATCACAATATAAGTCCCCGACGAAGAAGCATTGTCGACGTACCTCTGAGCATTGTCACCAGAATCCGCCCCAGAAATACCATTCCAAGCGACTAATATTCCAAGATCGGTATTTGTTTCGCCCAGTTTCTTATCAAAGTGACCGACTTCCTTCGAAGATACGCTCGTTTCAGTGTTCTTGCACTCAACTAATGCAAATCGTGAGTGATAATCAAACAGGTTGACCTCATCACTTCCGTCATATTCCAGTACCAAGTCAATCTCACCACTCCTCGTTCTGAGATTCCTATCTCGAACTGATAGCATCGTTAGACCCTCAAACAAGTATGCTACCACTTCTTCTAGTGAATCCCCTTTTTCAGTAGAGGAATCCGCAGAATACGCCCGATATAACATCTCGCTGTATTCATCGATATCGAGACGGAAGCGCTCTGTCTTGATCTCTTGTTGATATTCAGGTACTGCTTCGGAATCTGTGAATAGCCAACGGGTGAGTTTTGTTTGATTGGGATGATATCCCGGAGGGAATTTGCCACTTCTACCCTCTGGATACTCGTCTGGGGGACTCAGGTGATCAAGTACAATTTTTGCTTTGTCTTCTCTGATATTGTGTATCTGGTACGCTTTTGGAGGATAATCTTCACCAAGGATTGCGAGATATTCACCAGTGAGTAATACAGTATACTTTGCTCTCGATGTTACATCACAAGCCAATACATACTTCGAGGTTCGCTTATCTAAGTCCTCTACTGGCCTTTTCAAAGTAGACGTCTTTTGGTTTGCACTCGCTTTGATAGCAACATATGGTGGAGAAGCTGCATCCTTTGCTGCAATTGCGGTGAAATTTATGATCTTCTCTGGGAATTCCTTTCTTATTCTGGAGGGCGTTTGATAGTCAACGTCAATAAATATATTATCTCTACTATGGCCAGCTATGTTGAGCAACTCAATAGCTGCCTGATTAAGCCGCCTCAGAAGTGATAGCTCACTCTTTCCGGGGGAGTCGTTGAACTCAGATAACTCGGAAAGTTGCTTTGCCAGCGTTACTTCGGACTGTGGCATACTTATTAGAAATAAAGATTGTAGGAAGGGATGCTAAAACTATGGGTTTCTCTGAATATCCTGTCCAGGACCGGCCATCATGGCAATATGCATTCTAACTCCGGTACAGTCCCATCCTGAACGGCCCGCACTAAATACGCCCCCTGACCAAGCCGCTGAACGTGCATCTCCTGACAATCTGGAATCGTCCCATCTTCCTCGACGATCCCATCTAATCGCAGATCCCCTTTATCCAGCGAAATAGTCGGCGTACCGCTTCGATTCGAGAGTTTTCTGAACATGGTTCACCCGACCGGCCACCCTATCGTACTTAACTTTTACCAAATTTTGACTGTCTTGTATCCACGAAATTCAAGAAATCTGAGGTTCTTGGGAGATGGGGTTTCGGTCGGGGTGTAGTATGGCAGAAAGCACAATCGACATCGAAGACTTGCTCGCGCTCGTTCTCGTCCCGTTCATCGGAGGCGTCGCGCTCGGGCTGTTCACACTCGGAATTACCATCGGCGACGGCTACGAGCTGGCGATGGTTCTCTGGTCGGGCTCTGGCGTCGAGGTCACACTCGCAGCCGTCCTGACCGTCGCCGGATTCGGCTGGGTACTGATCACGAACGAGGTTCTCGACGGTCGCGCTCAGTACGAGACGTGGGAATGGGGTATCATCGCAGTCGGCGCACTCGCAGTTCCGGCCTACGTTCTCGTCCCACCGTTTAGCGATCTCGTGAACGACTACGACGTGATTCGGCTCGTCCTGGCACTCGTCCAGTCGGGGTCGCTCGTCTACACGGGATGGACTCAGTAAGCCCATGCCCATGGAAAAATCGGACGTGTACGAGGTAGCCAATCGGGTTTCGCTGACAGTCGGTGCGTCGGCTGCGTCAATGATCGGCGTGGTCTCGACCTCGACGGACCCCGTCTGGTTCGTACTCACACCTATCGCAGTCCCGGCGGCGTTCCTGTTCGGGGACTTCCGGGCACGGAAGAAGCGACAAAAGACAGAACAGGAAGATGACTCGGAGGCAGCAAAGCTGGGCACGGAGGTAGCGAATGCCTGAGGTTCGTCACACCTGTCCAACGTGTGGGAGAGACTTCGACTCGGCGAGTAAGGCGCTCGTCTGCATGATGAACCACTCGGAGGGTGGGCGATGAGCGTCGATAGCGTGGCCGAACTCGACGGACGGGCTATGTTCGCTCTCGGAGCGATTTCGACACTCATCGGCGTGTTCGTCTCGACTGGAGTTCCGTTATGAGTCGTAGATTCGTTCGCGTCGCCCTCGCGCTCGTCGTGCTGCTGTCGGCTATCGCCGGCCCCGGCGCGGGGACGGCGGTGGCGGCAGAGGCGGGCGACTGCTCGAATCTGGACACATTCATCATGTTCCTATCGCTCGGAGCAGTGAACGGCGATTCATGTTCTCGGACGGCCTACGTTGACGCTGCTGTAGACGAGATGCAGCAGGTAGACGCAGACCAGACCGAGGTAGACATCTACAACTATGCCGAGATTCAGAAAGCGCACTCAGAGACGTACCTCGCGCAGGAAATGAACTACATCCAGGATTCCGAATCGGTCGCATGGATGAAGGTTCAGACGGCTGTTGCGAACGCCTACGAAAACGGTTCATCTCAAGCGGGCGCGAAAGCTGCTGCACGTGATGCGATTGATGACTATTACTCGGTGAAGCAGATGCAACTCCTCGACTCGTGGAACGCCTCTGCAACCGCGACCCATGCCTTCGTCGCGCAGGCGTCGCAGGAGACCGGTATCACGCAGTCGCCTATCGGCTCACAGGACGGTAGTACGGGCTACGATAACACCGATTACTGGGTTGACGAGAACGACTACGTTCACTTCAACTACGTGGCCGGCTCGTCTGAGTATTCGGACCCGTACACCTACCACGGTGCTCACGCCCGGAACATCACACTCCTCAACGGTACCCAAACACAGACTACCTCGCTGTTGCTGCGATGTGGCCCGTGTGCGAGTGGTGGACCCAACTACATTAACCCGAAAAACGGCATAGCACAGACCTCGTACGGGACTGCTGACAAAACCATCATCTCGACGCCATCGACGCACGACTATCCGCCTATTGAACTCGTGGACTGGAATGTCTACGATGAGAAGTGGAGCAAGATTCAGACCGTTCGAGACGGCCTCGTGGCTGAGTCTGACCAATTCGTGGAGGCGACGTACGGAGACTTCGAATCTGGCAAAATCAACGCCTCTGACGTTATCTCGGCGAACACGGCGATGTTCGAATTCGGGGTTCGTTCGGGCAACGAGAGTGAAGGTCTCTGGCGCTCTGCGGCGTGGCTGTCTGCGATGGGGTACGACACGCCGAATCTGAACAACTCCGGTACGATGAACGTCACCTACGGAGGCGAGACGTTCAACGGGTTGGTCATGGCTGAGAGCGCTCCTAACGGCTCTTGGCAGGCAGGAATGACCTACAACACGTCGAACATTGACGGAACGGTGTTCTTCCTGACGACAGACGGTAGGAAGGTAGACACCGACGAAGGCGACATGTTCACCCTCAACGAGATGCGGGCGAAAGACGGCAGCGAGGTTCAGACTGTCGAGACGACAAAGTACGTCTACAAGACAGCGAACACCTCTGAACTGCTGCAAATGCAGATGGAGTTAACCGAACTTCGGCAGGAAATCGAAGACAGAGAGTCGCAAGTCGGCGGCGGCGGAGGGTCCGGCGACGGCGACAGTACTGGCGGATTCGGAGATACCGAGATAGTCGGGATAGCCGTCATAGGGACGCTATTCGCCGTAATCGTCCTCACGAGAAGCTAACGACCATGAAACACATTTTTGTGCTAATCACACTGCTGACAGCGATGGGCATGGGCATGGGCGTGGTCGCCGCTGACGAGACCGCGACGACGCCGACAAACGAGACCGCGACGAACACGACGGCGAACAACTCGGTGAGTCAGGCAGTCGACCAGATACTTGCCGAGCTGGGGAACCGTTCGAACACGACCGCGACTGAAAACGAATCCTCGTTGAGTGCGAACGCTTCGAAGATCGACGCGAACGGGCCGGCGAATAGTACGACGTCCAACCCCGGATACTTGGACCGCATCGACAGTAACACCGTCCTCGTTTCGATGGAATACAACGAGTTTGACGGCGAAGACGGAGGAGAGGCGGTTATCACCATCAAGTCTGAGAAGTACCAGCAGATTCGAGTAACGGACTCTCAGGGGGCAATGCGAGCGAACGGGACGACCGGCGCGGACATTCCGACCGAAGCGAAGTGGGTGGACCGAGGCGACATGGTGACGTTCAGGCTTGAAGTCACCAAACACCGTGGTTTCGCCGGTTTCACCGTCGGCACGTCAGAGAATCTTCGAGGGTACGAACTCGTGGATAACGGGATACCAGAGAAGGAGAGCGAGACGCTGGCGAACACGTCCGGTATTGCGGGCTACGTCGGCGGTATCGTGCTGGCGGTCTCAATGTTCGTCGTCGGCGCGTTTCTGGTGCTGAGGAAAGAGGGCGGCGAACCGAGGGTGGCGCGATGAGCGAACCGATACCGACGTTCGCCGACTGGCGCGACAGGCTGACGTATCTGGTTGCGGAGGCGCAACTACTCGTCGTCGCTGTTCTCGTGGGCATGGGCTTCGTGCTGGCGCTCTGGCGGCCGTCTGTCCCGGCGGTCCCGGCGTGGTTCGTGGACTTTCTCGCAGCTGCGCTTATCTTCTGCCCGCCGCTGTTGCTAGGCGGCTACATCTTCGCCAACTGGCTTCGACGCCGCGATTGGATTACCGTTCACCATGTGAACGCGGTTGAGGACATCAACGAGAAGTACACCGTTCCGCCGAAGCTATGGCGAGAAAAGGAGGTAGAGGGTCCGAGTCCCCGGCCAATCAACGGCAATACCGCGTGGGAAGTGCGCGAATACGAGTACCTGCCGGACGTAGGTGAGGACGGAAAACTCATCGTGCGCGGTACGTGGCTGGCTGGATGCCGAGATACACAGCTACTCACGTCGAAATCCCACATGGAGGACATCCACGGCAAGCTAATAGAGGCGTATCTGGACTACGGACGGGTGCGAGCGCGCGTCTCTCGGATGGCTGGTGACATTCAGTCCAGCATAATCAACGAGGGTTCAGAGGCACGCGAGCGCGGCTTGATGATGGACCAGACGGCCGTGAAACGTGCCTACGAAGACGCAAAGGGAGATACCGACGGGTTCAGCGAGGAAGACCTGCCGACCGTCGGCGAAGACGACATTTTAAACGACGATTTCGGTCCGGAACTCGGACCGAAGGAGGTTCCTGCAGATGACTGACGACAACGACGTATACACTCCAGCACAGTACCGCGAGCATCAGGACGGCTACGGTGTTCGAGACCCGGACTCCTATCCGTTCGCGGGTATCGTCCGAGATGAGCGAGTGAGTCGTTATATGGCGGTCACAGCGTCTCACTACGACCCTGAGGCGATGAACAGACCGGGGAAGATGCCCGCGGAAGCGAAAGACCTCCGAGAGATGCAGCAGTTGCAGCGTATCGCAGCGACTGAAACCGCACGAACTGCGCTCGACGCTGGTGACATGCCGACCCTCAAGCATCTCACCGGAGATCAGCAGCAACGAGCAGACGTTTCCGGACTGAAGGCTATCGGGAAAGTCGACGATCTCATCACCGGACCAGCTCCGGTCATCGTCGTACTCGGCGAGATGGGGAAAGGGAAGACCGATTTCGCGTGTCTCCTCGGTCAGCGTTGGTTAGAACACCAATCGCAGGACGCACTCATTGGAACGAATATCCAGAGCCTCCAGGAGAAGAAGCGATGGGTCGACGACGAAGGCGATGTCCAGGACGGCTGGATACCCAACTACGGGACGTTGATGGAGTGGGTGAAACAGGACGGAGACCCGCTGTGTCACTCACAGAGGCCGAAACTGTTCTTCGGAGACGAGTTTAGCAGTGCGGCGAGCGGCGTCGGTGCCCAAGGCTACGAGACTCGGATGAAAATGGCTCCGTTGGTTTACAAGATCCGCAAGTACGGCGGCTGTCTCATCTACATCGCACACGGAGAGCGTTCGATACACCCGCTGCTCTGGCGAGTCGGAACCATCGTCAAGAAGGTCTCGAAGAAAAAGGCAATCGTCGCAGACAGCATCAAAGGCGGCCAAATCGCAGATATCCAGTTCGAGATCGAGGGAATTCCACCAACAGACTGGCGGTTCAACACGAAGGAAGCGTCCTCGTGGTCGTGGTCTGAATTCGAGGACTCGGATACTATGGGAGCCAATGACGCTATTCGGAACACAGCGATTTGGACGGTCATCCGGTGCAAAGAGGAAGGACTGACGAACCGTGAAACCGCCAAATACGTGCCGTACAGTCACGGATGGGTCGGTTCTCGATGGCGAGAGTTCCGCGAGGATGGATTGCACCGAGAAACACTTTCCAAAGTCGAGGAGGTAATCGCATGACTGCGTTGAGGTGGATAGGTGGATACGGATACAATCCCCTTGTTAGCCCATGCAGTCATTCCCTCCCTTCGGTCGGGACGGCCATGATGGGCCGGACCGTTCCCGACGAGAGTGGCGAGGAGTGTATATATAAGACGCACGCGGGGCGCGTATGAGTCGATCGCATCGGGCGAACCACTACGGGACGCTCTTCGAACGGAAAGCCTTCGAGAAGTATCGTCTCGAACCGGCGCGAGCATCGTGGCGTGATGCGGTAGATCGGGACGGAACATCGGTCGAGGTGAAGGCGACGATGCATCGCCATGCCGATGGGCAGCCAGGGACGTTCAAACTCTACCGTAAGTACCACGAGAAGCTTCGGCGACAGAATGGTGTGTATGTGTTCGGAGTCTACAAACCACGAGGCCAAGGAATCTCTGTACTGAGAACACAGATGATTCATTCGTCGAAGTTGCCACTGTTGACGTGGCATGGTGGAGGTGCTCACCGTGAGACCCAACAGGCGAAAATAGGTATTTCGGAGATATTCGGTTAGAATAGAATTATATCGGCAGTAAATCTCGTCTCAGTATGGAGCTCTCACAACGGGTGCTTTCTAGCATTTTGGCTGGAGCGGTCTGGAGCCTCATCGGAGTCGGGCTAGTCAACGAATTCACCTACTGGATTGGGTTCTGGGGCTACGGAATGACTGTCCCAGCAATAGCACTCGTTTCTCTTGTGATTGCAGTCTGTGGATATGGGTTTTCGAGAGACTGGACTCTCAGAGAAACGACTACTGCATGTGCGATCTCAGCTCTCTCGTTCGTGAGTGTCGCTATGCTCTACTTCGCTTGGTATTTCTCTACGTCGAACGGATTCGCTGCTGTGATCTCTTGGAGACCTGCATGAGGTCGAGAGCGAATAGTAAGCTAACTCCTGTCGGTGTCTCCGTACCTAAGAGTAGTCTCGGTCTTGAGTACGTCATTGCCACCGAACCAGCCCTTCCGAACCTTTGACTCTGCACGAGCCTTTGCTAAGACATCACCCTCACTCAGTGTATCCGTGTTAGTGAACACCGAGACAAAATAGAAAGTACCCGAACTCTTCCAAGGTGGTGTCAAGTGAACCTGCCAATATCCATTCTTTCCTCCATCTTGTTTCTCCAATGTTGCCGTCTTTTTATCGGAATCATCAGTGTAGACAACATTTGAGCCCATGTCTGTGATATTCGCAGCAAAAGGGAAGCTATCTTTCTGCCAGTCGTGATGGATTGTAATTCCTGTTTGCCCCCACCCAGAACCACATCCACTATTCCCCGTGATGACGTTGTGCTTCGTCACTAAGAGCATCTGATTAGGCCCATCTTCATCTGGACGGCGTACCTCGTGAATGCGGGCGCTAGTCTGGAGAAGACCCTCTGGACAGCTATCCTCACCAGAATCTGTCTCGGCCCGTACAACAACAGGGTCGGATTCTGGATCCGGTAAATCAAACCCATCGCTCCGAATCACTGCATCACTGCCTGGTGGAGAGGATATTGTAGAACAGCCAGCAAGCGATGCGCTAGCTGCGAGACTACAGGTAGTGAGAATGGAGCGTCGAGAGGGCATAGTTGATTGTTCAATGTGTTGAGCAGTGTGTTAATAAATATGGTTCAAGAAACTCCGCGACACAGCAACCCCCGGTTCGCTTGCAATGTCTCGACAACCGCCGCGGGGTGGGGTAATTTTTTCAGCAGTGCCCTTAGGCACACTCCCTAAGGGGATGTTCCTGCTTGGCAGGAACGACCCGACCGGCTTCAAGGTGATTACGCGCGATCTCCGGTGAACACCGTTCTACTCGAAACTGTGGTTCGGCCATTGTGACGGGAAAATCAGGAAGGAGTTGCCGCGTCTTCGACGATTCGAGAGTGTTGCCACTCACGGTGACGGCCGGTCAGCCGATCCAGTCCCCGGCCCGTCGAGTAAACCAATCTTCGTCGTCCGCTGACGACTCGAACATCATCTTCTCGAAGACCAGTCGGTCGCGGCCTACATTTGTCCACGCTTCGAGACCCTCGCGTAACGCTTCACCGAGATACGGCAGTACCGGGTCCGATTTCATCTCCGAAACCAGCGTTCCGATTCTGAAGCCGTTGAGAGCGTCGTCATCGCTCTGAGCGAGTTCCACACCCCACTTGTTCATCCACTTCTGCAACGCACCGTCTCGCTCCTCTCGGGCCTGCTGGTTGGCGAGACGTGCAACGCTGTCCGCACCCTTCCGAACCGCGCGTTCAGTTCGTTCCGCAATCGCGGCAATCTCTTGCTTGAACTTCATCGAGCGAAGTTCGAACTTCCCGTTCTCGTTGCGGATCACGTCTCCTAGTTCCGACAGCCAGCGGTAGATGCTCGACGTGCTGACGCCCATCTCGTCAGCGAGATCATCGTAGTGACGGCCACCGTCGGTAGCCAGCTCGAACACCATCGACTCTGCACCATCGGAGATATCACGCATCGTTTTCAGAATGAGCGCTTCTTGGGTGGCTTCGATTTCCGGCGCTGGGTTATCGTAGCGTGAGATTCGGACGTCCGACTCTTCCGGGACGAAGTGATCGTCTTCAATGAACGTTCCAGGTGCACCAGGCTGAACAGGAATCCCAGCCCAAGAGAGCACGTTGACGAGAGTCTCCTCTATCTCGTGTCGGAGGTCTCGGTGCTCGTCCCACGAGAATGCCTTGCCGTCGTTGAACGCCTTCTTCAGCAAGACACCGAACTTCGGCGAACTAAGAGCGTCTTTGTCGGTCTCCTCGTTTCGGACATACTTCGGATGGTAGCACTTCAGCTGCTTTCCGCGAGAGTGCGTCGGAATCACCATCGAGGCAGCCTCGGGCCAGAGCTTCAGCCGGTGGTTCTTCCCGATGATCTCCTCGTTGTCTCCGGCAAACACCCACTTCGTCCCTTCCTCGGACGAGAGTAGGAAGAACAGACGATAAAACGTCCCTCCAGAACGAACCAACTTCATCGACATGTCGCGCGAGATGCGGACGTACCGCTCGTACGTGTAGATGTTCGACGAGTCGTGAAGCTCGGTGAAGTAGTCGCGACGGACCATCATCGCGGCCTCGTCAGCGAGCGCACGAAATGCAGCACGGAGATGCGGCGGGTACTTCTCGGGCTCGACGTTTGATCCTTTGAAGTCTACGTCAACGCCCTCTCCGCCCGGCTCCCACGGAATCGAGAGACGGTCATCATCGGGACTTCGCATATCCTCGAACCGGGGAGAGACGTTGTAGTGGGCCTTCTTCTCACCGAGTCCCTCACAGTGAATGTCGTATTCGCGGAGTACGTCGCGGTTGACGTGATCAGTCGGCCGCGGTGCGATACCAGAATCCGAGTAGGTGAGTTTGACGTTCCACGGTTCATCCTCGAACTCGAAGTGTACCTCTCCAGAGTAGCCGTCAAAGCCCTGGTGAAGCAACTTCGCGACAGCCCAGTATGGAGAGAGACCGTTCTCGTGGAACTTCATGTGTCCCTCGACCTCGTGCGGGGCCGTGGCGACGTGTGCCATCACTCTCCCTCCTGTCGAATGAGTCCGTGGAGAACAGCGAGTACATTCCACCAGGTGACCCTCCGACAGCTACGGCAGACGTGCTGGAACGACCCAGAGAGATCGTCGGGACTCTCGACACTGACGCGCTTTACCACGACACGCTTGCAACCCGTGCATACTGCATCAGTCGGGATTCCAGATTCACCTGCCTCCGGAATACTGAGTTCGCCTTCGAAGTCGCGGCCGTTCTCGGTTCTCACTGTTCGGCACCACCTTGGGCGCGCTCAACGCGCTCGATAGCACGTCGAACATCAGCATCAGTTGCTTCTCGCGAGGAGAATGCGGTAGGTAGGTCAGTGTCGAGCGTGCGACTTCGAGTTCTGGCGTCGTAGAGACGACTCGCGCGAACGAACGTCACGCGACTTCACCTCCGTGGCGACCAGGGGATGTCTCTGGGTCAGGAATCGAGACGGAGTGTCCCGCAGCGCTCCCGCGCGAGAGACGAGCGTAGGTGTCGCACTCTCCGCAGCGATGGGCGCGACACTCCTCGTCTCCGAAAACGCGACGGAACCCGTCTGTGACGTGCGATCCGCAGTGGAGACAACTGCAGTTGTCTCTCGGCAGTCCGAGCCGAACTGCCATCTACAGAGCACCTCCGAACCCAGAAGTCTCTCGGTGGAAGAGAAGGTGGAAGAGCGGTGAAAATCGCCGCTCTGCGTTTAAATCAAATGGGTTGGGGCAGATTTGAACTGCCGACTTCCTCCGTGTGAAGGAGGTATCATAACCAGACTAGATCACCAACCCGGCACTCAGTCGTACCCGCGGGTATGACTTAAGGATTTTCTTGTCCGACCGCGGCGTCCCCTGCTCGAAATCGCCCGCCGAAGCGTCGTCGTGGGGTATTCACGTCTCTCGGAATATTTTAGGTCAGCCTAAATCGTAACGCTTTTTGCCGTTCTTAGGCAAACCTAAAATACGGTGTTGTGACGTTCCTGTCCGGTCTCGTCAGACACCGCATCTGTCCCAACCCGGCGTCCGTGGGCATCATCTCGGACACACCGGGCTCTCTCAGTCCTGTTCCGGCGAGCGGTCAGTACGTCGGCGACTCCTCTCTCTCGCCGTCGCGGGCGTTGACCGCCCGGCCGAAGACGAACAGCGCGTCCGACAGTCGGTTGAGATACGTCACCGCGTGTTCGTTCACTGGCTCGTCGGTGGCGAGCGCGACGGCGCGGCGTTCGGCTCGGCGGACGACCGCTCGGGCGTGGTGCAGCGCCGCACCCGATTCGCTCCCGCCCGGCAGGATGAACGACTGCAGCGGTTCGAGTTCGTCGTTTATCTCGTCTATCCACTGTTCTAGCCGGTCGACGTGTTCCTCGCGTACCTGCGGGTCGTCCTCGTCGGGTTCGGGATTCGCGAAGTCCGCCTGAATGATGTGCAGATGGTTCTGGACGCGTTCGAGTATCTCGTCGACGTCGTCGTAACCGGTCGGCCGGAGCGTCCCGATGAGCGCGTTGGCCTCGTCGACGGTGCCGTAGGCCTCGATGCGCCGACTGGTCTTCGAGACGCGCGACATGTTCTGGAGGTCGGTCATTCCCTCGTCGCCGCGGCCGGTGTAGATCTTCATTACGCCAGGGTCTTCTCGATGTACCGGAGGATGTTCTCGCTCTCGCTCATCGTCACGCCGTGGTCGGTGTCGACGAGCACGGGAACGCCGCGCTGACCGCTCACGCGCTTGACTTCGTCGCGCTCGGAGTGCATCGCCTCGGTCCAGTGGGTCTCGTAGTCGATGTCGTTCTCCTGCAGCGCGTCGTGTACTTTCTCGCAGTACGGACAGCCGTCCAGCGCGTAGAGTTCGATGGACATGTCCAGTCGTAGGCGCGCGCCCGTCAAAGAGGTTCGCCCGCGAGAGGCGGCGGACGGCATCGGTTCGCTGAGCTCGCTCAGTCGAGTGCGTCGGCGAACGACCCGACCGAAGTCGCGTCTTCGTTCTCTGCGACCCACCCTGTAGTTTCTCGGGACTCCGCGTCCCGAGCCCTCCGTCCCACCCGTGACAGGCGAAGCCGCGAGCGAGCGCCTTTCCCACGTCGCCACTGCCGAGGATTCCGATTCGTCTCTCAGTCACGGAAGCGTTGGGCGACCAGAGAGAATAAACCATGACTCGGTATCGTCGCATTTAGTGTATAGGTTGTCGGAGGACTCGGCTTGGGGGCACTTCGAGGCGACCGTGACACCGTCAGTACCGACGTTTCCTGTTCTTGGAGCCGACGACGGCCGCCGCCGAACCAACATCTTCAACATACCACACGCGCGAGATACTACCATGAGCCTCGAAATGGAACACGACTGCCCGAGTTGCGGCGGGAGCCAGGAGTTTTACCGCTCGGCGAGTACAAGCCTCCACCTCGGCGAGAAGACGAAGTGGCGCTGCACCGAGTGCGACTACGGATTCGTCCTCATCGACGGCATCGACAGCTCGCAGTAACGACCGTCGAGGCTTTCTCTCGCTCGCTCAGTCGGCCAGCCGACGGTCTCTGGAACTCTCCAGTGGTTCCTCTCGAATTCCGCGGTCCGTTTCCTCCCCACAGCGGCGCTCTCGGAGACCGATCTGCGTCGTGTACACCGTCTATTGCGATACCAAAACGGTATCCAGATCAGAATGTCTACTTCGTCTGAGTCCCTATCGGTATGGGTCACCGGAGACGCGTCGACCGACGAATCGATTTCGTACTCCGTGACGTACCGTTCGTCGTGTACTCACGAGTCAATCTCGCGGATGTCGACGCCTACGACGCGGATGCGGCCGACGCTCGCGTGAAACCGGTCGGCTACCACCTCCGACCCGCCCAGATGCGACCGAACGTCTGGACGTTCGAGCGAGGTGAGTCGACGCCGTATCACTACCAGGAGGAACAAGAGGAGCTGTACGTGGTTCTCGAGGGTCGATTCGAACTCCGAATCGAAGACGAGACGTTGGAGCTCGACCCCGACGACTACGTCGTCGTCGAACCGGAGGCCAAGCGGCGGTTGACCGCCGTCGAGGGCGGAACCGTGCTCGTCGTCGGCGCGCCGAACGTGAAGGACGACGGCGTGATCATCGACGAAGGGCAGTAGCCACTTCGTCGCGGGTGCTTACTTCTCGTCGCTGTCGAGCGCTCGCCACGACAGCCGCGGATTGCGCGCGGCACTTACCTGGTCGATGCGCCGGGCGGTCGTCCGCGACGGTGCGTCCGCCAGCGTCTCCTCGTCGTCGCCGGCGGCGGCGTTGAACGCCGCGGCGAGGTCGTCGAGCGACTTCTTGGTCTCTATCTCGGTCGGCTCCGTCAGCATCGCCTCCGGAACCATCTCGGGCCACTTCGTCGTCGGCGGGTGGACGCCGTAGTCGAGCATCCGCTTTGCGACGTCGGCGGCGTCTTTGTCGCCGGAGGTGGCCGCGAACTCGTGGTGGAACGGACCGTACGGGATGTCGAACTCCACCTGCGAACCGAGGTAGTTCGCGTTCAGCACGGCCTTGGCGCTCGCGTCGAGCAGTCCCTCGTCGCCGAGACGCGCGATGTAGGCGTACGCCTTGACGAGGACGAGCCAGTTGCCCTGGAAGCCGTGGACCTTCCCGACCGACTGTTCGGGGTCGAACAGTTCGTAGCCGGATCCGGACGACCGTTCGCGCACGCGCGGCGACGGCAGGTACTCGGCGAGTTCGTCGACGACGCCGACCGGACCCGCACCCGGACCGCCGCCGCCGTGCGGCGTGGCGAACGTCTTGTGGACGTTATAGTGCATGATGTCGAAGCCCATGTCGCCGGGACGGGCGCGGCCGAGCAGCGCGTTGAGGTTCGCACCGTCGTAGTACAGCAGCCCGCCCGCGTCGTGGACCGTCTCGGCGATGTGTTCGATGTCGCGCTCGAACTGGCCGACCGTGTTGGGGTTCGTCAGCATCAGCGCCGCGGTATCGTCGCCGACGGCGGCTTCCAGCGCCTCGACGTCGACGCGGCCGTCCTCGGCGGAGGAGAGTTCGACCACGTCGTAGCCGGCCATCGCCGCGCTGGCGAAGTTCGTACCGTGGGCGCTGGCGGGGATGATGACCTCGTTTCTGTCCTCGCCGTTGGCCTCGTGGTACGCCTTCGCCACGAGGATGCCCGCGAACTCGCCGGCCGCTCCGGCGGGCGGTTGCAGCGTGACGGCGTCCATCCCGCCGATTCTGGCGAGGTACTCCTGCAGACCGCAGAGGAGTTCGAGGGTCCCCTGTACGCTCCTCGCGGAGCGGTCGGGGTGGACCGCGCCCTTGGGGTCGGCGGCGACGTCCTCGGTGAACTTGGGGTTGTACTTCATCGTACAGGAGCCGAGCGGGTACGGCCCGCTGTCGATGCTCCAGTTCATCTGCGAGAGCCGCGTGTAGTGCCGGGCCAGTTCGGGTTCCGAGAGGTCCGGAAGCTCGACAGAGTCGCGCGTCAGGTCGTCGGGAAGCGGCGACGACTCGCCGCCGACTTCGACCTCCGACGTGCCTTTCTCCGACAGTAGCGGTTCGTACTGGCCGTTCTCGACGTATCTGGCTTGGTCGTATATCATCAGAGCACCTCCTCGAAGGCCGCGACGAGACCGTCGGCGTCGTGGGCGTTCGCGTCGGTGATACACACCTGCAGCAGGTGCTCGCCGACGACGTGGACCGCGTACCCCTCGGTTTCGAGCTCCTCGGCGATGGCCGCCGCCGGTTGGTCGCAGCGGACGACGAACTCGCGGAAGTGGTGGCGATCGTGAATCGGCGCTTGCAGGCCGACGAGCGCGTCGAGACGCTCCGCGAGGTCGTTCGCGTCACGGACGCAGTCCTCCGCGAGGTCGACGAGCCTCGAGGGGCCGAGCCACGCGAGGTGGATGGCCGCCCGAAGCGCTACCCACGCCTGGTTCGTGCAGATGTTACTCGTGGCGCGCTCGCGGCGGATGTGCTGCTCGCGCGTCTGCAGCGTCAACGTGTAAGCGCGCTTGTCGGCTGCGTCTTCGCTCACGCCGACGAGTCGTCCGGGGACCTGTCGGAGATACTCCTCGCGCGTCGCAAAGAGCCCGAGTCCCATGCCGTACGCCGTCGGGAGGCCGAGCACGCCGGCCTCGCCGACGACGACGTCCGCGCCGACGCTCGCCGGCTCTTCGAGGAGCGCGAGCGCGACGAGGTCCGTGCCGAGACAGAACAGCGCGTCGTTCTCGGAGGCGAGACCGCCGATATCGGCGAGTCGCTCCTCGATAGTTCCTCTCACGGTCGGGTTCTCCGCGTAGACCATCGCCGTCTCGTCGTCGACGAGTTCGGCGAGCGCCTCGTAGTCGACGTTGCCGTCGTCCATCGGGTACGTCTCGACGGTCATCTCGGTTCCGGCGAGATAGTTGTCGAGGACGCCGCGCTTGCCCGAACGCAGGAACTCGGGGACGAGCACTCGCGTGCCGCTGGCCTGTCGAACCCGGTCTGCGAGGCGCGCCGCCTCGGCCAGCGCCGTCGCCGAATCGTACATCGAGCAGTTCGCCACCGGAAGCCCGGTGAGTTCGACTAGCATCGACTGGTACTCGAACAGCGCCTGCAGGAACCCCTGCGTGATCTCTGGTTGGTACTGGGTGTAGCTCGTCAGGAACTCCGCGCGTTGCGAGAGGTTGTCGACGAGAGAGGGGACGTAGTGGTCGTAGTGACCGCGCCCCATGAACTCGGTGAGGTCGTCGTTCCTAGCGAGCAGCGCCGTCAGTTCGCGCCGGAGCGCCTGTTCGGTCCGCGGCTCGATGCCGAACTCACCGTCGAAGCGGACGTCCTCGGGGATGTCGAACAGCGCCTCCTCGTCGTCGACGCCGACTGCGTCGAGCATCGCGGCGGCCTCCGCCTCGGCGTGCGGTGCGTACGGACTGCCTCGTTTGCTCGTCATTCGGTCTGCTCTCGGTACTCCTCTGCCGTCAGCAGTTCGTCGAACTCTCCTTCGTCCGCCGGTTCGACTTCGAGCATCCAGCCCTCGGCGTACGGGTCGTCGTTGACGAGTTCGGGCCGGTCGAACAGCGCCTCGTTGACGCCGACGACGGTGCCCGAGATCGGCGCGTAGAGGTCCGATACCGCCTTGATGCTCTCGACGACGCCGAACTCATCGCCCTTGGTGAGGTCGTCGCCCTCGTCGGGTAGTTCGACGAACACCACGTCGCCGAGTTCGTCCTGGGCGAAGTCGGTGATCCCGATCCGCGCCACGTCGTCGGTCGTCGTCCACTCGTGCGATTCCATGTACCGCAGGTCGTCAGGTACTTCGAACATCTATTTATCCTCCAGAAACGGTGTGCTTGCGATCTGTGCGCGCTTTTCGTCGCCGCGAACGACGACCCGGACGCGCGTGCCCGGTTCCGCGTAGTCGGTTCGAACGTAGCCCAGTGCGATAGCTTCTCCGAGCGTCGGACTCATCGTCCCGCTCGTCACGTGACCGATTTTCTCTCCGCTCTCGTCGCGGAGTTCGTAGCCGTGGCGGGCGATGCCGCGTTCGGCGAGCTTCAGGCCGACGAACCGCTCGTCGACGCCCTCCTCCTTCGCCCGTTCGAGCGCGTCGCGGCCGACGAACTCGGTGTCGAGTTTGACGGTGAACGCGATGCCCGCCTCGTAGGGGTTCCGCGGCTCGTTCTCGGGGTCGAAATCCTCTCCCGAGAGTAGGAAGCCCATCTCGATGCGGAGCGTGTCGCGCGCGCCGAGCCCGCAGGGCTGGCAGTCGAACTCATGCCACACTGATTCGGCGGCGTCCCACGGACAGAGCACCTCGAAGCCGTCTTCACCGGTGTAGCCCGTCCGCGCGACGAGACACTCGGCGTCCGCGATCTCGGCAGAGGCGGCCTCGAACCGCGAGAGGTCGAGCACGTCCGACCCCGCCGCGTCGGCGACGAGGCCGGGCGCGTCCGGTCCCTGGACCGCGAACATCGCCCACTCCTCGGTCCGGTCGTCGACGGTGGCGTCGAGACCCCACTCGTCGCGGTGGGTCGTCCACCGCTCGTACATCTGCTCGTCGTGGCCCGCGTTCGGGATGAACAGGTACGCCGGGTCCGGCGAGTCGGAGTCGTCCAACTCGTCGGGCAGTGCGTAGACGACGGTGTCGTCGAGGATGACGCCCGACTCGTCGGTGATACAGGAGTACTGCGAGCCGCCCGGGTCGAGCGCCGCCACGTCGTTGGTCGTCAGTCGCTGCATCAGTTCGGTCGCGTCCGGCCCGGACACCTCGATCTCGCTCATGTGCGAGACGTCGAAGATGCCCGCCGAATCGCGGACCGCGGCGTGTTCGGTGCGGATGGAGTCGAACTCCACCGGCATCTCCCACCCGCCGAACCCGGTGAACTTCGCCCCGCGGTCGGCGTGGACCTCCCGCAGTGGCGGCTTCCGATGGGCCATATGAGTGGCTTGGTTCGGGGTAAGTAATGCTTTGGTATCTCGTCTCGGGGATGTGCCGGCAATGTGCGCATCCGTGTATCGTCCCCGAAGGATTACGTCGAATTTTCGGGAGAACCAGGAGAATACACGTGGCTGATATACACGAACGTGCTATTCAAGCTGTTTCCGGTCGCCCACCGGTCGGAGTTCCTGAAAGAAGAATTATGTAATCGTTCGTATATTATCTCGATATGATCAGAGCAACGGTTTCTGAACGGACTCAGACCGACCTCGCCACCGCCGAGCGCCGCACCGCAACTTTCGCCGACATGACTCGCGCGATGCGGAAGTTATAACGCGGCGTCTGCTCGTCTCTCTCGCTCTTTCGCTCTCTTTTGTATCCACATCCCTCGGAGTCGGTCGCTTTGCACCGTCGCGATCGCCTTCTCTCGGACGGCACTCGCCGGACCGTACGCCCCCCATACACAGAATACCGAGATACGAAATGTCGCAAGTGGTTATTCGACGAGCGTGACGCCGGGTTGTCCGTCCAGTGCGGCGGCTACGCGTTCGAGGTGCTCGGGACCGCTCCCTTCGACTGCGACGGCGAGTTCGGTCCGCGCCGGCTCGACGCCCGACCGCTGCGGCATCCGCGACAGCTCGTCGACGGTCGCCCCGGTTTCTTCGACGGCCGCGGCGACGGACGCCAGCGACCCCGGCCAGTCGTCGACGGTGATCCGAATCGTCCGGTAGCGGCCCAACGCTGCGAGCCCGGCTTTCGCGTAGTCGGCGAACTGCGTGAGGTCGATGTTCGCCCCGCAGACCGGCACCGCCACCGTCTCGCCGGTCACGTCGAGGTAGTCGCCGACCAGCGCCGCGAGCGCGACGGCCCCGGCGGACTCGGTGACGAGTTTCGACCGCTCGGCGAGAAGCGCCATCGCCGCGGTCACGTCGGCGTCGGTGACGTTCACCACTTCGTCGACGCGCTCGTGGACGTGTCGGAAGGTGTACTCCTCGGTTCGACTGGCCGCGATTCCCTCGGTGATGGTGTCGATGGAGTCGCGTTCGTACACTTCGCCTCGTTCGAGGGACTCGCTCATGTGCGCACAGCCCTCGGTCTGGACGCCGACGACGCGCACCTCGGGTCGCTTCGCTTTCACCGCCGTTGCGATGCCGGAGACGAGGCCGCCGCCGCCGATGGCGACGACGACGGTGTCGACGTCGGGTACGTCCTCGACCATCTCCAGACCCACGGTTCCCTGTCCGGCGATGACCGCGCGGTCGTTGAACGGGTGGACGAACGTCGCGCCTCGCTGCTCGGCGATGTCCATGGCTCGCTCGTACGATTCTTGGTACACTTCACCGTGGACGACGACCTCCGCGCCGTAGCCCCGCGTCGCCTCTCTCTTCGCCATCGGCGTCACCTCGGGCATTACGATGGTCGCGTCCGCGTCGTGGGCGGCGGCCGCCGACGCGACGCCCTGCGCGTGGTTGCCGCCGCTGGCCGCGACGATGCCGCCTTCGAGTTCCGAGTCGCCCAACTGCGCGATGCGGTTCGACGCACCGCGAATCTTGAACGAGCCGGTTCGCTGGAGCGATTCGAGCTTCAGGTGGACGCTGTCGGCCTCACAGCGTTCGGCGAACGTCCGCGAGGTGTCGACGGGCGTTCGCTTGACGACGCCGTCGAGGCGCTCGGCGGCCGCTTCGACGTCGGCCAGCGTCACGAGATCTTCGGTCATACGGGTGCGTCGCGGTCGGGTCGCTTAACGCCGTCGTCGGCGGAAACCGACGCCGACAGCGCCTCCGGCAGTGAGGTTTTCCGGCGTCGACGGGGCTATACGCGCTGCGGGAGAGCGAGAGACGATGAACGTCACCGAATCGGCAGTCGTCGAGTTGACCCGGACGCTCGTCGAGTGTCCGAGTCCGAACCCGCCCGGATCGGAGGCGGCGGTCGTGGACGCACTCGTCGAGCGACTCCGCGAGAGCCCCGTCGACTGGGTGCTCGAACGCGAGGAACTCGAACCGGGTCGGCCCAACCTCGTCGCGCGGGCCGGCGACCCCGAACGCGGCCGACTCCTCCTGACCGGTCACACCGACGTCGTTCCCGCGAACGCCGGCGACTGGACCGGCCACCCCTACGAACTCCGGCGCGACGGCGACCGCCTCGTCGGCCGCGGCGTCGCGGACATGAAGGGCGCGCTCGCCGCCAAGGTCGTCGCCGCCGAGGCGTTTCTGACGACCCGCGGCGAATCGGACGAACCCGGCGAGGTCGTCTTGGGCTTCGCCGTCGACGAGGAGCGCGGCGGTCCGGGTACGGAACGCATCGCGGAGGCGGTCGGCGACGTCGACGCCGCGATAATCGGCGAACCGACGGACCTCCACGTCGCCATCGCGCAGTACGGCGCGCTCGACTGGGAACTGGTCGTAAACGGCCGCGAGAGCCACTCAGGGCGACCGGACCGGGGTATCAACGCCATCGACGGCCTTCGGTGCGCGCTCGACGGCGTCGCCGACCTCGCGGGCGAAGTCGCCGCCGAAAATCACCCGATTCTCGAACCCGGCCCGACCATCACCGTCACCCAGATCGAAGGCGGCTCCGCCCCCCACGTCGTCCCCGGCGAGGCCCGGGCGACTCTCTCGTGGCGGACGCTCCCCGAGGGCCCCGAACCCGCGGCGTACGACGAGCGGGTACGGGAGGCCGTCGAGTCCGGTCTCGCCGACGCCCCGCCCGTCGAATTCGAACTCCGGCGGACGATGACCGTCGACGCCGCGGCCGTAGACGCCGACCACCCGCTCGTCAGACGCACTGTCGACGCCGCGCGCGACGTCGGCATCGAGAGCGACATCGTCGGGTTCAACGCCGGCAGCGACACCCGGTACCTCATTCCCCGCGGCATCCCGGCGGTGCTGTTCGGTCCGGGAACTATCGAGGACGACGCCCACACCGTCGACGAGTCCGTCGCCGTCGGCGACCTGCTTGCGACCGCCCGCGTCTACGAGCGTCTGCTGGAGCGGTATCTGTCGCCGGAGAGCAGCGAATAGTCACGAGAGGTGACCGTCGAAACATCGTAGTGGTGCAACGGGTGCTCGGTGAGAAGACGTGTCGACCGCGACACACCGCACCTGCCAAACCGTCCCAAACAGTATACAATTTGTAAAATTTTCAAACATTTGAGACCGCAATCCCGCTCGAAACCCTAGACAGACGACAGTTGTCGGTCACCCCGGAAAATACAGGCCCTACGATTACGGCGTTCACCGTGGGGCTAACAGTTGCTATGCCAGTTGGTGACCTCGCAACCGAGGACGTCGTCAAAGCCGAACCGAGCACGAGTATCAAAGAGATCGCGCAGATGTTCTCATCGGAGGGAACCGGGTCCGTCGTCATCGTCGAAGACGACGAACCACGCGGCATCGTTACGGACCGAGAAATCGCGCTGGCAGTCGCCGAACACGACGATATCTCGGAGATCACCGCCGAAGATATCATGACCGAGAACCCGGAGACCATCAACCAGAACGAGGAAGGGTTCGCCGTCGCGAAGAAGTTTGGCGAGGTCAAGGTACGCCGACTCCCCGTCGTCGACGACGACGGCAAACTCGTCGGCATCGTCACGCTCGACGACCTGGTCGCCACCGTCGGCGAGGAGATGACGAACATCGCCGACGTCATCGAGGCGCAGTCGCCGGGTTACTCGGCGTAAGCTCTCCGCGCGCGACAGTTCCACCGTATTCTTTTCAGCCGGAGACAGCGTCGTCGATTCGCGGGTATCAGTCGGTTGTGATACTGTCAAAGGGATGTATATTCAACCAACGTACCGGAGACAATCGTTTTGCTCTCGTACGACATAAATAACCTGACAGGCGCACAGCGCCTGCTGTTACCATGTCTCAAGACAAACCACACCAGAACTTAGCCATCATCGGTCACGTCGACCACGGCAAGAGCACGCTCGTCGGGCGTCTCCTGTTCGAGACGGGGTCGGTACCCGAGCACGTCATCGAACAGCACCGCGAGGAAGCCGCCGAGAAAGGCAAAGGCGGCTTCGAGTTCGCCTACGTGATGGACAACCTCGCCGAGGAGCGAGAGCGCGGCGTCACCATCGACATCGCCCACCAGCGCTTCGACACGGACAAGTACTACTTCACCATCGTCGACACGCCCGGTCACCGCGACTTCGTCAAGAACATGATCACCGGCGCGTCGCAGGCCGACCACGCCGTGTTGGTCGTCGCCGCCGACGACGGCGTCGCGCCACAGACCCGCGAGCACGTGTTCCTCTCGCGGACGCTCGGCATCGAGACGCTCATCGTCGCCGTCAACAAGATGGACACCGTCGACTACGAGGAAGACCGCTACCGCGAAGTCGTCGACGACGTGAAGCAACTGCTCACGCAGGTCCGCTTCGACACCGACGACGCGCGGTTTATCCCTATCTCGGCGTTCGAGGGCGACAACATCGCCGAGCACTCCGAGAACATGCCGTGGTTCGACGGACCCACGGTGCTGGAGTCGCTGAACAACTTGCCCGAGATGTCGCCGCCGACGGACGCGCCGCTGCGACTCCCGATTCAGGATGTCTACACGATTTCGGGTATCGGGACGGTTCCGGTCGGCCGCATCGAGACCGGTATCCTCGAGACGGGTGCGAACGTCTCGTTCCAGCCCTCGGACGTCTCGGGTGAAGTGAAGACCATCGAGATGCACCACGAGGAGGTCGACCGCGCGGAACCCGGCGACAACGTCGGCTTCAACGTCCGCGGCATCGGGAAGAACGACATCCGACGTGGCGACGTCTGCGGTCCCGCCGACGACCCGCCGAAAGTCGCCGAGACGTTCCAGGCGCAGATCGTCGTGATGCAACACCCGTCGGTCGTCACCGCGGGTTACACGCCGGTCATTCACGCCCACACGGCGCAGGTCGCCTGCACGTTCGAGTCGCTCGACCAGAAGCTCGACCCCGCCTCGGGCGAGGTCGCGGAGGAGAACCCCGACTTCATCAAGGCCGGCGACGCCGCCATCGTCACGCTGCGCCCGCAGAAGCCGCTCAGCATCGAACCGTCGAGCGAGATTCCGGAACTCGGGAGCTTCGCCATCCGCGACATGGGTCAGACCATCGCCGCGGGCAAGGTGCTGAAGGTGAACGAGCGGTAAGCCGTCCTCTCTTTTACGCCGAATCTGACCGGCGCCGTCGGGGTCGAGTTGGAGCCGGAGCCGCTGTAAGTCGAGGCGGTTCCGACCGAGGGCGTATCAGTCCGCTCCGTGTCGTCGAACCCGGAGGGCCGCGCGATTCGCGTCGTCGACGACGTAGCCGAGCGCGGTGAGCGCATCGGGCCCGAGGTCGTAGCTCCCGAGGAGCGGCCGCACCGCGTCGAGCGTCCGCCGGTCGAGTGATTCGATTTCGGCTCGGAGGTCCGAAACGAGGTGTTCGGGCAGGTACGACCCGTTCGAGAGCGCGCCGTGGCCGGTGTCGAGCGCGTGGTGGCGGACCGCCTCCGGTTCGACCTGCCGGTCGTACGCGAACGCGTCGACCTCCAGCACGTCGGGTTCCGCGTCGAGGTCGACGGGCAGCAGGTAGTCGCGGTCGGTCTCGACCCACTTCCGTTCGAGTGCGTCGAGTTCGGCGGCGACGTCCTTAACCGGAAACGCGTTCGCGTACCAGAGGACGGCGTCTGCGCCTGCCGCGCGCTCTGCGACGAGCCGCGAGGCGAGGCCGTCTCTCAACGCCTCCCTGTCGACACCGGAGGTGCAGCACTGGCGCTCGTTGACGGCGGCGAGAATCGGTCTATCGCCCGCTGCCGCCCGAAGCGCGGCGAGACGAGTTTCGAGGTGGTCGGGCGTCCAGCCGTCGAAAGTCGCCAAGTAGCACTCGCGACCGCTGTGCGGGCGCTCGAACGCGAAGTCGGCGACGGCCCGCACACCGTTGCCGTCGGTGTCCTCGCCGACGCCGCGGAGCACCGTCGGTCTCGCCCGAACTCGCCACCGCGGGAGGCGCGATTCGATTCGGTCGGCGAACCGCGCCCGCCGGTCGTCGTCGGGCGTGCAGGACCACGGCGAGAGCGGGAACAGGCCGCTCTTCGCCGAATCGGCGGCGAACTCGTACAGGCGCGTCTCGCCGCGGACCTCGACTTCGAGGCGGGCGGCGAGCGACCACTCGGCGGCGGCGACGACGCGGCCGACCCACTCGGCGACCCGCTTGCGGTACGTCCGGTACTTGCGGTCCGCCGCCGCCGGGCCGACGACGCGGAGCGCGTTTGCACCCTCGGCGTACTCGGCCATCGCGCCGAGTTCGGTCGCCGCGACGGCGAGACGGTCGAGGTCGGTCCGACTCTCGACGGTGAGCGAAACGGCGTCGCAGAGAAACGTCTGCGTGAGCGCGAGGTTGTACTGCCGGAGGAGGTCCGCGGGGCCAACGTCGGGCGCGTCGCGGAGGCGCTGTTCGCGCTCTCTGTCGGCCCACAGCGAGTCGGAGACCTCGTCGCCGGAGAGGCCGAACGCCTCGCCGACGGCGTCCATCGCCGACCGTCGCTCGCGGGCGTCGGTGACGAATCCCCGCTCGAACGCCGCCTCCCGGAGTTCGACCGGGGCGACAGGCGGGTCACGCTCGAACGCGAGTCTCTGTTCGAGTAGCTTTCTGAGGCCGCGGACCAGCGTGTACGTCTCGTGCGTCTCGACGTCGCGGAGCGTCTCGTCGAGTTCGCCCTTCGTCACGCCGGGGCGATAGGCGTCTAGAACGGACGCTGCGACGCCGCGGTACTCCTCGGGCGGTCGGTAGACGGGCCAGATCTCGGGGTTTCGCTGTCGGGTTTCGAGCAGTTTCTTCGTGAGCATCGGAAGTCGAAGGGTGAGTCAAGCGCGGCGGCGGTCGGCAGTGCGAACCTCGCCGGTGTCGGCGGAGACGAGTTCGTAGAGGCGGGCGGACTTCTCGGAGGGGCGGAGGATGCGGCCGAGTCGCTGGCGGTACTCGCGTTCGCTCCCCGTGCCGCTGAGGATGATGCCGACGTTCGCGTCGGGCACGTCGACGCCCTCGTCGAGCACCTGCGAACTGACGACGGCGTCGTAACGGCCGGATTTGAAACCCGAGAGAATCGCGCGACGTTCGTCGGTCGGCGTCTTGTAGGTGATAGACGGAATCAGAAACCGGTCGGCGACGACGTGGACGAGGTCGTTGTAGCGGGTGAAGACGACGACTCGGTCGCCGTTCTCGCGGCACTCACGGAGGAGTGAAGCGAGTTCATCCAGTTTCGACTCGGCGTTGAACGCGATTTTCCGCGACGTCTCCTTGGCGCGAATCGCTCGCCACGCCCGCGGGTCGTTGCCGCTTCTGATGACCAGCTTTCGGTAGCCGTCCGGCCCGTCGAGCGAGACGCTGCTGAAGGCGACGTAGTTGCGAAACACCGCGGCGTGTTCGTCGTACGTCTCGCGCTCGTCGGGCGACAGTTCGACCGTGATCCGCTCGACGGTGTACGTCGAGAGGTACTCGCCGGTGAGGTCGTCGGTCTGTATCTCGTACACTTTCCCGCCCAGTAGTCGAGTGAGTCGGGTGTGTCTCTCGTCGTCGCGCTCGTACGTCGCGGTCAACCCCATCCGGGCGGGTGCGGCCATCCGCTCGGCGATCTCCTGGTATTTCTCGGCGGCGAGGTGGTGGACCTCGTCGAACAGCACGAACTCGAAACGGTTGCCGAGGCGGCCGGCGTGGGTGTGCGCCGAGTCGTACGTCGTCACCGTAATCGGTTCGAGCGCCTTCGCGCGGCCGGTGAACTCGCCGACCGGAACACCGAAGCGCGCGAGTTCGTCGCGCCACTGGTCGACGAGTTCGAGCGTCGGGACGACGACGAGCGTCGGCCCGCCGACGGCGTCGACGGCCGCCATGCCGACGTAGGTCTTGCCGGCACCGGTCGGGAGGACGACCACCCCGCGTTCGTCGCTCCGCCAGCGACGCAGCGCCGCACTCTGGTAGGGGCGAAGCGAGAGCGAACAGGAGAGCTCCGGACCCGCAACCGGGTCGAGTACGTCGTCGTCGAACTCGACGTTCGCCGCTCGAAGCGAGTCCCGGAACGTCCGGTAGTGCAGCGCGTCGAAACGTCCTCCGTCGACGTCGAACGAGACACCCACATCCGCGACCGTCTCCGTCGACCCCTCGACCGTCTCCATCGGCCCCTCGACTCGGACGGTTCCGTCGGCATATCGAAGGCGCATAACACCTACACGGGAGCGAGGCGTATGAACTCACGCGTTCTACAAATTGTAGAAATTTCACACGGTGCGGAGAATCTCGGCGCCGCCGTTCGAGGGAGTCGACGAAGCGAAGCAGATGGCCTCAGACGCGCCAGGTGAGAGAAGACAACCGGGACGGCGAGAGCAGGGACCGAAGGTGAGTGATGACTGACGGCTCGGAGGCGACCGCGTAGCGAGTTACTGGTACTCGGTGATGGTGAGCGTGTAGTCGCCGCTGCCGCTGTAGGAGTCGACGAGTACCATCAGGTCCGCGGAGTCGTCGGGGTTGTCGATGGTGATTGTCTCCTGGCTGTCGGTCGTCCACGAGCGGTAGTCGTAGCTGCTCGTCGACGGGCACGACCCGGAGCCCTCGTTGACGTAGAGGTCGAAGTCCGCGTCCGACGGACCGGAGAGTTCGACGACGACTTTCGACGGGTTGCTGTAGGAGAAGCCGTAGCTCCAGCACTTCGAGTCCCAGTATCCGCTGAGCGAGTCGGTGACCGACGCCGAGGTGGAGTCGCCGCTGCCACCGTCGTCGCCGCCATCGCCGCCGTCGCCGCCGTCGCCGCTGCCGGGTTCGGTCGTGACGGCGTTGCCGGCGTCGACGCGGCCGCTGCCCTGTTCGTCGCTGGAGAGGCCGACGTCGACGGCCGTGTTCTTGAGGTGCGTGCGGAGTTCCTCGTTCGTGAGGCTGTAGGCGGCGAGCGTCAGCCCGGCGACGCCGGAGACGACGGGCGTCGCCATCGACGTACCGGAGATACGGTCGTACTCGGTGCTCGTCGTCCACGTCGAGAGGACGTTCGTACCGGGAGCGGCGAGCTCGATCTCGGGACCGACGTTCGAATACGACGCCAGCGATTCGTCCTCGTCGAGCGCCGAAACCGCGAGACACTCGCTGTACGCCGCCGGGTACGAGACGGACGACCCGTAGTCGTTACCCGCGGCCGCGACGATGAGCGACCCGGCGTTGTGGGCGTACGAGACGGCGTTTTTCATCGTGTTCGTGTAGCCGCCACCGCCGAGCGAGAGGTTGATGACGTCCGCACCCTGGTCTGCGGCCCACTGGACGGCGTCGGCGATGTCGGCGGTCGACCCGCTGCCCTCCTCGGAGAGCGCGCGCCCCGACAGCAGCGTGGAGTTGCTGATGCCCGCCATGCCCTCGCCGTTGTCCGTCGTCGCCGCCGCGATACCGGCGACGTGGGTGCCGTGGTACTCGTCGGCGAGGACGTCCGGGTACGGATCCGAGTCGTCGTCGACGAAGTCGTAGCCTTTGTTCGAGCCGAACTGGCCGGCGAGGTCCGGGTGGTCGTACTTGACGCCCTGGTCGATGACGGCGATAGTGACGTCGGAGCTCCCGAGCGTCGTGTCCCACGCCACGTCGGCGTTGACCTGCTGGGGCGCGTACTGGTCGGAGTACCGCTCGTCCGACGGCGTATACAGCGCTTCGAGCGTCTCGTTGTTCTCGGCGTACTTGACGTTCTCGCGCTTGGTGACCGCCTCGATGAAGTTCTCGCGGGCGACGTCGGACGCGTCCGACGGGAACTTGACGGCGACGTAGCTCAGTGCCTTGTTCTCGTGAACGACGCGGGCGTTGCCCGGCACGGCCTTCTCGACTTCCGCTCGCGGACTGTCTGCGGTCTTCGAGACGCCGACGAGGATCTCGTCCTCCTTCGGGCCCGGAGAGCGACCCGGCGTCGCTGCACTCACACCGCTCAGGCCGATGAGGCCGAGCGCACCGGTCGTCTTCAGGAATCCACGACGCTTCCACGACAGAGTGTCTTCTTCTGACATAGCTGCGACTGAATGTATTGTCCGAATTACTTAATTATTTTCCCTACTATCAAATCTAGATAAATCCGATTTTCGGGAAACATTCTCGACGAGGATAGCCGTACAAACGGGGCTACGAGAATCAGCACGCATATATTTTCTCGATAAAATTCGACCACATGGAGTTGCTCGGTCGGCTCACGGACGAGTCGGGGTGCGACAGAGGCGTCGCGCTGTTCGTCGACGGGCCGAACATCCTGCGCGAGGAGTTCGATGTCGATTTGGACGACGTGCGGGAGGCGGCGGAGGGCGCGGGGCGTCTCGTCACGACACGCTTGTATCTCGACGAGCACGCGACGCCGGGACTGATTCAGGCAGCGGAGGCCCGCGGGTACGAGGTGATCGTCACGAGCGGCGACGTAGACGTGAAACTCGCCGTCGACGCGACGCGCTTCGCCGTCGAAGAGAGCATGGGTACGTTGGCTATCGCCTCGCGTGACACGGATTTCAAACCCGTCTTGGAGATGGCGAACTCGCAGGGTATTCGGACGCTCGCCATCGCGCCGGGCACGCACGGACGTTCGGACGCGCTCCGAAATTCGGCGACCGAAAGCATTACCCTCGGCGAGTAAGTCCGCGCCGACCGTCGAATACGGCCGAATACGGCCGGACGAGTCGGCCAGATTTTTCCCGCTCTCGCTCCGACGACGACCATGGACGAACTCGATACGCCAGTTTTGGACAACCACCTTCACCTCGACCCCCGGCGCGGTCGCGGTATCGAGGCCGTCGAGGAGTTCGCGCGCCTCGGCGGCACCCATCTGCTCGTCGTCAACAAACCGTCGTGGCATCTCGGCGTCGAATCCGAGACGGGCGAGGACTTTCGCGCCGTCTTCGAGGAGACGCTCGGCGCAGTCGCCGAAGCGAACGAGGCGCTCGACGGACGCGCGTGGCCGGTGCTCGGCGTTCACCCAGGTCTCGTTACCCGTCTCACCGACGAGCGTGGCTTCGCGCCCGAGGACGCACGAGACCTGATGTGCGCCGGCCTCGACGTCGCCGCCGAGTTCGTCGCCGAGGGGCGTGCGCTGGCGCTGAAGTCGGGTCGCCCCCACTACGAGGTGTCCGACGCGGTCTGGAACGCCTCCAACGACGTGCTGAAGCACGCGCTCTCGCTCGGCGCGGAACACGACTGCGCGGTCCAACTACACACCGAGGCCAGCGAGGACCTCTCCGAGATAGCGGAGTGGGCCGAAGCGCGTGGCCTCCCGGCCGAGATGGTTGTCAAACACTACGCCGGCGGGACGCTCCGCGGCCCGACCCCGAGCGTGATGAGCGAGAAGGACCGACTGCGCGTCGCCGTCGAGGCCGGCGACCCGTTCCTGATGGAGACGGACTTCGTCGACGATCCGGACCGGCCGGGCGCTGTGTTGGGACCGAAGACGGTTCCGCGTCGCGTCCGCTGGCTGCTGGAGGAGGGATACGAGGACGCGATGCGGAACGCGCACGTCGAGACGCCGAGGCGCGTCTACGGTATCGACACTGAGGCGACGCTCGACTGATTACCGAGGCGACGCTCGACCGGTTATCGAGGCGACGCTCGACGACCGGCAGTAGTCGAACGGGAACTGTGTTCGCTCGTAACTATCGATATATTTAATCTTCCGCGTCGGAAGCGGTACGTCAGACGCCGTTCGGTCGGCGGAATTCGGCCTCGCGTCACCACCGAGTGAGGCGTTCACACGTTGTGTCCGGTGAGAAGAAAGGCATTTGAGTACTGCAGCGTTCGGGTGAAATATGGTTGACCCCGAGGAAACGTTCTACACGGAGGAACGGTGGCAAAACTGGCTGACCCGCGTCGAAGAGGAGGAGTTGGACCCCGAGAACGAAGACTCCGCACGTCTGCTGTTGAACCTGCAGGACGACGCGGCTATCGCCGTCGCCAAAATCGTCTCCGCGTACGAGGACAACGCGCTCGACGAGCAACGAGCGCTCGACGAACTCGCGAAGATTCGTGATATCGTCCTCTCGGAACCGTCGCTCGAAGACGAGGAGAAGTTGATGCTCATCGACGGCGTCCAGACGAGCCTCGTCTGCGTCTTCTACGCCGCCGAGGAGTACGTCAACAGCGGCACCGTCGGCGACGCACCCGTCGACGAGTACGTCCTCGCCGCCGCCGACGCCGAGGCCGAAGACGATCTCGACGCCGCCCTCGGGTATCTCGTCCAGGCGGGCACGCACGTCATCGACGGCGAAGAACTCGACATGTCGGTCGCCGAGGAGCTGGAGTACGGTCTCGTTTCCGAGTGGGTCAACGGTCTCGACAGCCTCCAAAGCGCGATGAGCGACCCCGAAGTCGTCGAAGACGACGAGTGACGTTTTCGACGAACGGACAGTCGCCGTAGCAGTAACTTTTACTGCCTCGACGACTTGTCCCGTCCATGAACTTCCGGGACGACCAACGTGCGGTCACCGTCCAGGTGGGTTTCATCCTCCTGTTCGGTGTGCTGATACTCTCGCTGTCGATGTATCAGGCCCAGGTCGTCCCGGCGGACAACGAGCAGGTCGAGTTCGACCACAACCAGCGCGTCCAGGCGGATCTGCTGGACGCCAGAAACGCGATTCTGCAGAGCGCGGGCACCGGGACGACGCAGCCGGTTTCGGTCTCTCTCGGGGCACGGTATCCGAACCGGGTGTTGTTCGTCAACCCGCCGCCGGCGAGCGGACGTCTCTCGACCACAGAGAGCGTCGCCGACGGTATCGTGATCAGAAACGCGCGAGCCATCGATACCGAGACGGCAGACTACTGGACGGGCGAGGACCCCCGAGCGTTCGAGACGCGGTCGCTGGAGTACACGCCCGACTACACCCGGTACCAGAACCCGCCGACGACGGTGTACGAGAACTCGGTGCTGTACAACCGCTTCGACAATGGAGCGACGCTTCCGCGGAGCGAGCAGACGCTTATCGACGGACGACGAATTTCGTTGGTGTCGCTCGACGGAGAGTTGTCGACGGAACGAACCGGGACGGAACCGCTCGACGTGCGGCCGGTGAGCGCTTCGACGCGGACGACGACGGTGACGAGCGACGGGGAGCCGATTCGAATCTCGTTGGCGACGAGACTCTCCCAGGAACAGTGGGAGGCGCTCCTCGAAGACGAGGGGTACGTCGCGGACGTCAGTGTCACTGAGGGCGTCCTGACGATTACGCTCGAAGGCGACGAAACGTACTCGCTTCGGATGGCGAGGGTCGGCGTGGGGTCGGGCGTGGCTGAGGAGACGAGAGCCTACGTAATCGACATCGAGGGCGATGGAGCGACCGTGCAGAGCGGAGCGACGCAGCGGCTCACCGTCGAGGTACGCGACCGATTCGGGAATCCGGTGAGCGGCGTCGACGTCGACCCCGAGGTAACGTCCGGCGGTGGGAGCGTCAGTACGCCGGAGGGGACGACGACGGGCTCGGAGGGACGCGTCACCGTCGTCTACGAGGCTCCGGAGAACAACGACGATGTCGAAGTCACCGTGGGATACGGTGATAGCGACCAGGAGCGAGTGAGATTCGACTTGAGCGTGGTCGACGGTAGCAGCAGCGGGGACGACGGCAGCGGGTCGGCGTGGCAGGACGCCAACGAGAATGGGCAGAAGGACCCGGACGAGTCCGTCGACGTGAGCGACGGACAGTTCGACGACGAGACGGTGGACCTGTACATCGAAGACGGAAGCGACCTTCGGACCGACACTATCGACTTCAACGCGAAGAACGTCTACGTCGAACCCGACCTCACGGCGACCGCCAGCGGGAACGGGGAGACAATCAGCATCACCGCCGTCGAGGACGTCGTCGTCTTCGGTGCCTCGCTCGAAACGACGGGCTCCAACGCCGACGTCCGTATCGAAGCGGGCGAAGATATCGACGCTCGTGAGGCGACGATCTCCACGCAGAACCAGGGAGACATATCGATGACAGCCGGTGGGAGCATCAGCGCGAGCGACGCCGAGCTTTGGGCGAGCAACAAAGGCGAAGTCACGCTCGATGCGGGCGGTAGTATCACGATACAGTCGGCTATCGTCGACGGCGACAGCGGTGTGACTTACACCGCCGGTGGAGCCATCGACGACGCTGACACCCAGTATCCGGGTCAGAGCCCGACCAAATCACCGAACCAAAGCGGCTAATCGCGTTCGGAGCCGAAGCATCCGTCCCCGTTTCGACACACGACGAACCACCCATCGACAAGCCCATATACCAACGTTCATTATCCCTCATCCATGACCGCAGTCGGTATCGACGCCGTCGAAATCTGGACGGGAAAGCTCGTCCTCGACCTTCCCGGAACGTTCGCCCCGGTGAAGGGCGAAGACCCCGAGAAGTACACGAAGGGTATCGGCCTCGCGGCCTCCTCGTTCCCCGACGTGTACGAGGACATCGTCACAATGGGCGCGAACGCGGCCAAGCGCCTGATGGAGCGCCGCGGCCTCACCCCCGACGATATCGGTCGCATCGACGTGGCCACCGAGAGCGCCTTCGACAACTCCAAGCCCGTCTCGACGTACATCGCCGGCTGCCTCGAACAACTGTACGACGAGGACTTCCACCACGCGAACAAGGGTGAACGGAAGTTCGCCTGCATCGCCGGAACGCAGAGTCTCGACGACGCGTACAACTGGATTAAGGCGGGTCGCAACCGCGGGCGCTCGGCGCTCGTCATCGCCACGGACACCGCGCTGTACGAGCGCGGCGACCCCGGCGAGGCGACGCAGGGTGCGGGCGCGGTGGCGATGCTCATCTCCGAGGACCCCGACCTCGTCGAACTCTCGACCGAGCAGGGCTACGGCAGCGCCGACGAGACTGACTTCCTGAAGCCGAACCAGCAGTTCCCGAGCGTCGACGGCAAGCGCTCGGTGCAGGTGTACCTCGCCCGGATGCGCGAGGCGCTCGAAGATTACGAGAGCGTCGCGGGCGACACCCACCCCGACGATTTCGAGTACATTCCGTTCCACACGCCGTTCCCCGGGATGGTCCGGAAGGCGGCGCTGCTCGGCTACCGCCACATGACCCGCGGCACCGACGTCGAGGACGCGATGACAGACGAGATCGGCCGCCAGCCCCGCGAGGCCGACTTCGAGTCGTGGGAGGAGTACGAGTCGGCCATCCGCGACTACATGGGCACGCTGAAGGAGACCGAAGAGTACCGCGAGTGGTACGCCCGCGCCATCGAACCGACGCTCGCTATCTCTGAGCAGGTCGGAAACTGGTACACCGGGTCGGTACATATCGCTCGCATCAGTGCCCTGAAAAACGCCGCCGAGGCGGGGCGGACGCTCGAAGGCGACCGGCTGCTCGTCGGGTCGTACGGCTCCGGCGCGCAGGCCGAGATTCACGCCGAGACCGTCTGCGAGGGCTGGTTGGACGAGATACGTGCGCTCAACGTCAACGACCAACTCGAACGCCGCTACGAACTCAGCTACAGCGAGTACGAGCAGGTCCACGACGTTCACAACCAGATGAAAGAGATCGAAGTCGAGGAGTTCACCGCGCCGTCCGACGAGTTCGTCTTCACCGGGTGGGGACGGATGAACGAGCGGAAGTACGACTACATCGAGTAACTTCCCGACCCGATTCAAACGCTTTCGTATTCCTGCCCCGAGCCTATGCCATTCGATAGCATAGATTCGGTCGGTGGGAACAGATGTCCCTTCACACCGACACCGAAACCGACGCGGACGCGGGGACTGGGGAGACGGACACCGGCGCTGACGCCGACGCTGGTACCGGGAGGGTGAAAGAGGAGTCGAACGACGCCGGGTTCGGAAGGCGACTTCTCGGCCAGTGGCGCGTCTGGCTCGTCGTCCTGTTCAGTCTCGGCATCTTCGCGTGGTCGTTGCTACCGAACCCGACGCCATCGGGGTACACCGAGGTGTTCTTCGGGGTGGCGGCTCTGGGAACCGCATACGCCATCCAGGCCGCTCGGAACAAGTCGCTGTTCGGGTGAGAGCGGCGACCGGCCGACGAATCGGGAGTCGGTCAGGTTCCCGGCAGCCGTGCGACCCGCCGACCGAACCGCGCAACCGCTTTTACCGCACGACAAGTATCGAAAGGCGTGACCGCAGACTCCGTTGACGCCGACGCGCAGCGACGCAGACCGATTCGGCTCTCCTCCGGCGAGGAACTCGACCGCCTCGTCGCCGCGGAGGACCTCGCGCTCGTCGACTTCTACACGAAGGGCTGTACGCTCTGTCAGTCCATCGAACCCGTCGTCGGCAACGTCGCCCGCGCCACCGACGTCACGGTGGCGATGCTGAACCCCCGCGACGACCTCGACCTCGTCGCGCGATTCGACATCCGAAGCGTCCCGACGCTGCTGCTGTTCGAGGACGGCGAGCTCGTCGGGCGACTCGCGGAGGGCTTTCAGGGGACCGACGCGATAGTCGGGTTCGTCGAAGAACACAGCAGTCGGGCGATTACGGTCGAGTGAACGACAGTCGGCCCGACGAAAACGGTGGGGACGCTACGCTTTTTGTCAGTCGACGTGACCTCGCTGCATGATTCCGACCGCTTCGCTCTGGGAGCTGTTCACCGACCTGTTCGAACGCGAGTACCGAGACGCCGTCGTCTACGCCGATTTCGAGCAGGAGACGGTGCTACACGAGGGTCGGCTTCGTCTGCTGGCGACCGGGTGGGTCGAACTCCCGAGCGGCCGATTGCTCTCGCCGGAGGCGATACACCACATCGACACCGACCCGGCGGAGACCGAGCGACGGCGTCGGTACTGAAGCCGAGAGCAGCGCGGGCTACGGCAGCTCGCGCAGGTCGTCGAGCATCTCGTCGAGGTCGCGGTTCGAGACGGCGAGCGAGAAGCCGTCGATGCGCGCCAGCGCCGGGGCGTGCTCCCAGAGGTCGGCCTCCTCGACGCCGTGGAGGACGACGGCGTTCGGCGTCGGGTTGACGACGCGCATCGCCACCAGCGGTGATTCCCCGCGAGTGACGCCGGTGAAGACGAGCGCTCGGTTCGTGCTCTGCCCGTAGAGGCGATAGAACTCGTCGGAGGAGAGACGCGTAATCGCTTGGATGCTGTCGATGACGGTGTGTCCGCTGACCGTGTCGTCGTCGCCGCGGACGAGTTCGGTCGCGTCCATCGCTCCGTAGAGGCGGTCCAGCGGAATCGTCGTGGAGTACTCCCGGAGGTCGTGGACGATGTCGCTCTCGAACCCCGCCGAGAGAACGCGAGCGTACTGACGTATCCGCCCGCCGCCGCGCTGTTCGTCGATGTCGAGCAGCGAGTTGACCATCCGCCGGATGACGCCGATGCCCGGACTCTCGCGGCGGCCGCTCTCGTAGTCGGAGATGACCGACGAGGAGACGTCCAACTGCGCCGCGAGTTCGGTCTGCGAGACGTCGAAGTCTGTTCGCCACTTGCGGAGCGTCGCTCCGGGCTCGCCGCTGAGCGTCACTTCGCCGGCGATTCGGCGCGCGAGGTCCTCTCTCGGCGTTTCGGTCATCGGCGAAGCCCTCCGCGGACGGACTGCCACATAGGCGGTGTGGGTCGGCGACCGGACAAAAGGGTATCGAAAGGGGGGTTCGACGAATGACGAGTCCGACCGCGGCCTCGACGTGCCGACCACCGCACCGATGCGCTGATCACTGCACCGACGCGCCGACGGCGGCGCAACGTACATACGCTCGCTCTGCCACCTCCGGACGTGCCATCGACCGTCGTCCACCTCGCTCTCGGCGCGCTCGTCGGGGTTGCGCTCCTCGGCGACGAGCTCGACCGCCGCGCGCTCGCCGTCGTCCTCGTCGCCGCCGCGATTCCCGACCTCGACACGTTCTTCGGGTTCGTCCTGGCGGGTGCGCATCGCTCGCTGCTCCACACGCTGTTGCTGCCGGCGCTTCTGGGCGGTGTGCTCGTCTACGATACGCGCCTCCGTGGACGCTCTCGGCTCCGCGACTGGTTCGGCGGCCGCGGCGTTCGCCTCGGGTGGGCCGCGCTCGGGTCGCTCACGCTCGGCGGCATCTGTCCCGACCTGTTCACGAACGGTATCAACGCGTTCTATCCGCTGTACGACGGCTTCTACTCGATAAACGGCCACCTGTACCTCTCGAATCAGCGGGGCGTCGTGCAGACGTTCGCCGAGTTCGCGCCCGAGGAACCGAGGGCGACGACGGAGACGCGTCACTACCGGACGGGCGTCGACCCCTCCCCCGGCGCGGAACCCGAGAACGTCGAGCGCGTCTTCCCGGTCGTCTCCTCGGGCACGCAGTTGATGCTCGTGCTCGTGAGCGCCGTCGTCGTCGGAACGCGCTTGCGAGAGAACGGACGAAGCCGCCGAAACCACTGACTCGAACCACTGATACCGTCGCTGGTCGACTCCTCGGCATGGAGATTCGACCGTACGCGACCGAGGAGTACAGTGCACTGTGGCGACTGAAACGCGGTTTCGAACTCGGACTCGGCGACGGCACCGGCGGCGACGACAAGCGCGAGAGGTACGAGGCGAAGCTCACCGACGACTACCGCGAGAACTACCGCGAGTGGGTCGGGCGTTGCGTCGAAGAGGACGAACGCGCGATTCACGTCGCCGAGAGCGACGAGGGTGAACTGGTCGGTTACGCGTTCGTCCTCCCGGCGTCGCTGTCGATGATCTGGGACGCCGCCGTGCTCAACGAGATTTACGTCGCCCCCGATCACCGCGGGACGGGCGTCGCCGACGAGTTACTGGAAGCAGCGCTCGACGCGGCGCGGGCGCAGGACCTGCCGCTCGACCGGATGGTGCTCGACGTCGACGGCGAGAACGGGCGGGCGCAGGCGTTCTACGAGCGATTCGGTTTCACTCACTGGGGCGAGATGGTCGCCCGAGAGCTCTGAACCGTTCCGGCGACGACCCCGCCGAGCGTACCGAAGACGGCGGGGTAGACGACGCCGGCGACGAGTACGGCGGCGACGAAGTCCGGTTCGGCTGTCGCCGTCTGACCGACCGGGACGGCGAAGACGAACGCACCGGCGACCGAGAGCGCGAAGTAGCCGAGAAGCACCGCCGCGCCCGCTTTCGCTCCGTCCGCCGCGTCCGTGACGCCGGCCGACCGCGCGACGCCGACGCCCGCGAGCAGGAGCAACACCGGCGGCAGGACGTACAGCACGGACGGGAACGCTTCGACTTCCGCCACGAAGTTGATCGCGCGCGACACGCCGAACAGTCCGGGTATCTGCGTGTCGACGAAGTGGGCGTTGTAGAACACCCAGCCGACGGCTTTCCAGGTGGCCGATTCGCCGGTGAACAGCTCCAGAAGCTGCTGTGCGCCGGAGTCTCGAATCTCCGAACTCGTGAGCGCGTACGTCACCGCGTAGCCGAACGCGTACGCGGCGGCCCCGGCGAGGGCACCCCCCGCAACGGCGAGAGCACCGAACCGGCCGCTGTCCGCCTCTGTCATATCCACTCGGAACTGGCGGGGTCAAAAGTGCTTTCTGGCCACCTGATACGTCGTCAATATGTGTCGTGCGGGAACACATACCGTAGAAAGACACGTTCAAACCTACGCCGCCGTTAAGGGGTGACGATGATTCTTCGAGACGTGCTGTTGTTCGACCGAGGAGAGTCCCGTGAAGGGTCGATCCGCGTCGACGTCGACGCGGGAGAGATACGTGCCGTCGGCGACGCGGAGGCCGACGCCGACGCGGACGAACCGGTCATCTCGCTGCCGGGTCGTACGGTGCTGCCGGGGCTGGTCGACGCGCACGTTCACTTCTCGCTCTCGGGGGAGGTGAGCGTCGAGGAGGTCGTCGGCATGAGCGACGCGGAACTCGCGCTGGTCGAGGCCCGAAACGCCCGAAAGACGCTCGAATCCGGCGTGACGGGCGTCCGCGCGATGGGCGCACGCGACGTCGACACCGTGGTGAAACGCGCCGTCGAAAACGGCGACGTGTCCGGCCCGCGGATGGTCGCAAACTGCCGCTCCATCACCATCACCGGCGGCCACGGCCACCATCTCGGCCGGGAGATAGACGGCCCCGACGACGCCCGGCAGGCGGTCCGCGAGCAGGTCAAACGAGGGGCCGAGTTCATCAAGTTCATGACCACCGGCGGGGTGACGACCCCCGGCAGCGACCCCGACGCGGTGGCGATGACCGACGAGGAACTGCACGCGCTCGTCGACGAGGCGCACCGCCGCGGCGTCCACGCGGCGACGCACGCCCACGGCGGTGAGGGCGTCAAAGCCGCCGTCGAAGCGGGGGTCGACACGGTCGAACACGGCACGTTCCTGGACGACGAGGCCATCGAGATGCTCGTCGCCGAGGACGTGACGCTCGTGCCGACGCTCTCCGCGCCGTACCACATCATCCGCAACACGGAGATGGCGACCGAGGAGAGCGCCAGAAAGACGCGCGACGTGTACGAGCGTCACATCGACTCGTACCGCCGGGCCGTCGAAGCGGGTGTGAAAATCGCCGGCGGCACCGACGCCGGGACGCCGTTCAACGCCCACGGGTCGAACGCGACCGAAATCTCGTTCATGGCCGAGTACGGCATGACCGAGACGGAGGCCATTCGGGCGATGACCGAGACGGCCGCCGACGTAGTCGGGCTGGAGGGGTCGGGGACGCTCGAACCCGGCACCGACGCGGACCTGCTCGTCGTCGACGGCGACCCCACCGACGACGTGACGCGCCTCAACAACCCGGAGGCGGTGCTGAAAGGCGGCGGGGTCGTCGCCGGGTCGCTGCCGCCGGCGGAGTAAGTCGGCAGTCGCGCCGACCGAGCAGATTCAGCCGTCGCCCCATCGCATCGTCGCCGTCCGTTCGCCGGTCGTCGCCTCCCGCCACTGTGTCTGCGTCACTGTGTAGTGCGTCTGGTCGACGACGCTGCCGTCCATCCCGACCGCCGCGTTGCGGAACGTGCCGTCGCGCTGGCCGCCGAATCTGCCGATGTACTTCTCGATGGCGAGCCGTGACTTTTCGTTCTCTGGGTCGTGAGCGACGCGGACGAGTTCGAGGTCCAGACGCTCGAACGCGAGTTCGAGCAGCGCCGCCGCGCGCTCGCCGGAGTAGCCGCGACCCCAGAAGCGCCTGCGGAGCCAGAGACCGAGTTCGGCGCTGCGGCGGTCCCACTGGAGGGTCAAGCCACCGAACCCGGCGAGTTCGCCCGCCCCGTCTTCGCCCTCGCGGAGGCGGACGACGTAGTCGGCCATCTCGTGGTTCTCGCGCTGCTGCCGCCCCCGGCGCAGGAAGTCGAACGTCTCCTTCGGCGTTTCGTGCGGCGACCACGGCAGATACCGAGTGACTTCGCCCATCTCCGGCGACGACGAGCAGATGCGGTACAGTTCGTGTACGTCGACGTAGTCGGGCGTTCTGGGTTCGAGTCGGAGGCGTTCCGTCTCGATGACCGTCGGAAAGAGGTCGCTACTCATCGCTGACGCGTACCTCCGGCGTGTCGACCGTGTCGGGACCGAGGCGCTCCAGACGGAGCCGTTCGGTCTCGACCGTCTCGGGGAACATACTCCGGAGTCACGTCAGAGGACAAAAAGGTTTGCTCGGGTGTGTCAGTCGGTCCCGACGACGCCGGCGAACAGAACGAAACGTAGAACGTCCGCATCGCCCGTCGTTCAACGCTCCGTCTGCGCGCCTCCTTCCGGGCGGGAAACGGGCCGTCGGTTCGACGATTACCGACGGATACGAACGTCGAACGCCGTCGTCACCAACTCTCCTTCCGGCCTCGTCTGGAGGAACAATCGGTACCGCCCGGGCGTCGGAAACCGTGCGTGGAACGCGACGCGGCCGCCCCCAGGCTCCGTCTCCTCCGGGTGAACGTGCAGGTACGCGAGGTCGCCTTCGCGGAGCGCGACGAGGTGACCGAGCGCGCCGAGGTACTCCTCCAGTTTCGAGACGGGGTCGCCGTCACGCCGAACCTCGAACGTCAGCCGACTCGATTCTCGGGCCGCAACCTCGTCGGTGAGCAGTTCGACGTCGTACCCGTCTGCGGTCGCCCGGCGCGAGGAGTCGGGCCGTTCGGCGACCGTTTCGGTTCCTGGTCCCGACGCGAAGAGGTCGAACCCGAGCGTCGTCGGCTGCCCGCCCACAACGATGTCGACGAACGCCCGGTACACTCCCGGGTCGGGAAGTGCAAAGTCGTCGACGCGCCACGTGCCGTCCGACTTCAGTTCCGGGTGGAGATGCTGGAACCGAGTCAGATCCCGCCCGACGACGACGAGGTGGCTCCGCTCGCCGTGCGCCTCCTCGAAGTCGGTGACGACCGCCCCGTCGTCGTCGACGATGCGGAACGTCCACCCGGCGCTCGTTCCCGGGGTGAAGCGGGTCTCTGCGGGGTCGAGTCGAACTCCGTTCGCCGCGACGGCCAACCCGCCCGGCGCGGCGTGTCCGTTCGGTGCGTATCCTCGGACGGGTTCGGTCGTCTCCGGCGACGATTCGCCGTGGTCGTGTGTCGAGTGGTCCTCCATGTGGGGGTAGTCCAGAGAGGATGCCATACCGCTTCGTACTCCCGCACGACACAGTCGGGCCGTCGAACCGTTCGAGGCCGAAACGCCGTCGCCGGGGGAAAGTGAGACGCGCTGGCCGACGCTCCGGAACCACTAAACGCGGCACTCGCCTCTGTCCGAGTAATGGATTGGACGGAGCATGATGTTGAAATACCCGGGTAGTATCCCGATGTACGGGTGTAAAAGTCGTCTCTCCTAGCACCAAATCTGGGGCGCTCGGCTCGCGCGCGCCGTTCCCGCAGAGATTCACGGCTAGTGTTGCCGTTACTTCTTCGAAAGTCGGTCGACGGCAATGCACTCGCTGCGAAGAGGATTTCTGGTTGGTCACCTAGTTGATGCTCGTGTAATCAAGTTGGTGTTCCATTCAGTCTCAGGCTAACATACCAGAATAGATATGTGAAAGAATCTTCTCGTGGAGACTATGCAAGACGTTGTAGAACACATCTGGTCAAACTACCTAGAGGGTACTGGACCGTGTGAGGAATGCCCCAATCGCGACCAAAACCACCGGTGGCGACCATTCTATGGTGGCGGATCGAAAGATGCTGACTTGGCTTTTATCGCAATCACTCCTGGAGGAAATCGAAAGGTTCAGTCAGTTGAGCCAGACGCCGCCAAGAACCGACCAGAACGCCACATAGACCTAGACAATTGGAATGTGGATCGCAGTCGGAAGATGTTTTCTCGATTCCTCATTCCTGTGCTTGAATCGGTCCCTCAGTACAATTCAAACGTTAAACAGGCCCTCAACGAAGAGATATACTATACGAACGGGAAGAAATGCGCTGACATCAAAGCACCTGCTGATGATGACACATTTGGTTCTAAGGGGAAGTTGGCCGCTTACAATAACGCACAAGCGTACAACACGTGTCATCAGTACCTCAAGCCCGAACTTGAATTCGTCAATCCCAAAGTGATTGTTACTGCCGGAAAACGACCTTGGAAAGCACTTTGCAACGTGTTCTCAGAAAGCTCATCAGGCAATTTCGGGAAAGAATTTGCACTAAAACCACGCAAGATTGGCGAATACACTGTTATCCCATCGTATCACTGGAACCGATTGGGTTCCAACTACAAACACGTCGACATGGAGTTGCAAGGAGAGAACCACTATATAGAGGAGCTAGGGCGGATAATCAGCGAGCAACTCGACCAGCATGGCATCGTCGGCCCTACCCCGGAATAGGTGTGTCGTGAGCTATTCATCGATGGTCGCATCAAGCTCTGCTTCGAGGTGTCGTGGTCTGGGTCGAATTCGTTGGCGAGTCCGTGAACCAGTTCGTGCTGGTCTTCGAGGCCGATGTCGTCATCGGACCCTTTTGACATGCGCATCCACGCGAGCGCCTTACTCATTGTTTTCCCGTTCGTGGAACTCAACTTCCCATTGAGAAAAACCGTGAATCCGCGATAGCTCTCCGGGAAGTAGTTTTAGTGAACACGCACCGCACATCAAGGTCTACATCTCTGCTCCACGTGCGCGGCAATCAGCTACGAATTAAGATGTAGGACACAACTCAGTCAGTGTGGCGTCTGTCTCGTACTTTTCCAAGAATTTCCCGTTTCCGTCGTGCACCGTCACTTCGATTGTGATTTCGGCTTGCCACCCGTCTTCTGTCTCTGAGACTAATACGTTGACCCAGTCAGGAGGGCTTGGGTGCTCCTTCTGGACGATATCGCCAACAACCAGTACGTAGTATCCGTCGTCGAACTGTTCCTTCTCGGCAACATCTCCATGGTGGGTTCCGTATTCATCAACGCCGATTGTAACGTTTTGATCCAGGTTGAGCTCCGGTATGATTTGAGCGACGAACTCCGGGTGGATACTCTTGGCGTCCTTGGTAAGTATGAGGCTTTCCTCACAACGAGCACAGAAACGGACACCCTGGCGAGTCTGTTCTACGAATTTGCAGTCACGTGATCTCTCCCAGGTTGAACCACATTCTGGACACTGCATACGATACCGCACCGGTTCAGGTTCCTTTTCTGAACTCGTAGCAATCAGGTTCTTTAAATCCGATGTCATCTGACTCTATAGCGGCATTAGTCTCTTAAAACGATTTGGGGAATAACGAAGTCAGGATATAACCTTCGATACAGTCCACGTCATGGGCCTTAGCGAAAGACGCTGCTACCAAGAGAGCATTCTAGTACGCCAGCCACGGCGCGCGGTCAGTATCAATGTCAAAAAACTTGCTGAGTTGGAGTTACCCGTCCGTCAGTGGAGCGGTTTTATCCAGCTATCGTCCTCATAGTAGGCCGCCCCCGAACTGTTTTCGTGCGTTCGGGTAGGTCCGGATTGATTTGTCGGGGTCACCATTCCAGTCGAAGGGCACGTCGTGGATGTCAAGCAAGGTGGACAACCGTTCTTTTTCTGAGTATTGTCTGACAAGCCGTTAAATACGGAGGTAGGCTTCTGTAAACCACATTATGCCCTCCCCGAGCGCCAAATCATCAGCATCTGCTGATTCAGGGTCGATACAGTTTGCCTCTGCATTCAGTTCAACAGAACAATACAATGTTATTTCTCCCGCAGTGTCCACATCTCGTCGTGAGTTCCTCCCACCACTACTCAAGGACCTGCTTCCATGGATGACAAAAGCCGTGAAAGAAGTCTCATTTCGCCATGATTCTAGACTTTTGAGAGTACAAAGACCAGGTATGGTTGATGTTATTCTCAACGAGGAGTACGATGTTACTGCCCTCGGAGGGTGGTATGCTTTTGCAGTGACCTCGTTCACTCTGAAATTCGGCGATCTTTGTCCTGAGGAGTGGCCAGCGCCAGAGAAGAATGACACACTTGCGAATCTAATACGAATCGGTACTGGGACTGATGAATCCAGTAGCAGCTTTGATGAACTCGCACCGGGGCCCATTCGATTGTTGCAGATCTGCTCAGAGACGCCCTCAATAGCACTCTCTCTCGACGAGTCTCGATGGCGGGGCGAACGCCGGTCCCAACGCAAAGAGGCTCTCCGAACGTTCTCCCTCCTCGCAACAGTATGTGATATTGATCTCGTTGTCGCACCAACGCTGGAGCAATTCATTCGAGATCGGCATCCGACCTGGTGTGAGGAGCACCTTACTCAGAACAACAATACAGTCGAGCATAGTAACACCGCCCCTTTGTCGGATCCAGAGGAGGTAGATCCCCAGAAGGTCTATGACCGTCTTCGAGAATTCGCTCCTGGCGACGGCAAACTCCAGTTACTCGGTGCGATACCCTCCGAAGAGGGGGAGTATATCGAACTCCGTGATTTGAAGAATGATAGTAGAGTCGAATTGAGCGATGGTACGATTGACCGCTACTACCGCGAGCTTGAACGTGATCACGGTTTCATCGCAGTTGAATCGCTCGATGGCCTCCGTAACTCCGTTACACTAACTCCAGAAGGACGCTATGCACAAAGCTTCCTGACCACCGACTTGCGGGTCCGTCACCCCCAGCAAGCACGGTTGGACCACCACCTTACCAGACCCCCTCAATCGAATACAGGTATAGTGTGTGGGACCGGTCGACCGCATCCTACTATGGAGGGTCGACCCTACGAGGATAGTCTCGATGGCAAACGCACTATTTCTCAGGGTCCCCAACCGAGCGAGCTATCGCCAGATGAGTGTTGGCTTAGTGAGCAAGACCTCGTGAATCGACTCGCTGTTGGCACCCACGCGCGTGGTGTGACCCTCGTGAATGATCGCATTACGGAGTTTGACGATGGACGCGAAACTCACCTTGGGTTCTCTGGCGGGGAGGTTCACGTGGTCGTCCAATGGGGAGGCCCCATACCCACCCTTGTGCGTATTGCAACTACCTTACTAAGCACTCGGGCATTCGATGAGATTATAACTCCCTCTCGTGTCGACCCACTCCTCACAAGTTCCACCGCCGTCGACACCTTACGACTTGAACGTCAGATGGGTTGGATCTCTGACGCCGACTACGACCATATCCAGGCCCGGTACGGACGTGTTGGTGATGCCTTACTTCAACGTCTATGGTACCGCGATAGAGACCCTGATACCTGGGCGTGGATTTGTTCAGAAGCACACGGACTATTAGCCTCGGCAACGAGCCTCTATGATGCCGCTAACCTTGACGTTACTATTCACATCCGTGTCCCCGACACTGACCAACTCACACGTGACGACCGACGGTACCAGCGCTTCATCGATTTCGTGAAAACGACGGTGCCGAAGAACGCTGTGTACCGAGGGAACTCAGCCCATAGGATGTTACTTGAGAGAGATGGTGACAAACTTAGTTTCCGATTTCCTGTCGACATTGATGCAAACGACCAGGATGCAGAACTCACAACCAATTGGGTTATTATTGGTCCCGGAGCCACCGGCTTTGAGGACGATCTCGCAGATGCACTCCAATCGGTCCCAATTCGAGAACAAATTGCTACTGGTGTCGAGAGGGGTATTCGAATCCCCATCGAGATTTGCCGCGCGAATACAATCAGTGGCTTGCGGAGAACTGTAGAGTCGACGCTTCGTCGAACCAACCGGTGCCTATCTGATGAACTCACACTTGAGTCCGTGATTCGACTCTATCTGCATGCTTTTGCCGACGTTTTACACTCCACACTCACGTGTTCTCCCTTTGATATTGCTGAAGCGTTACTCGCCGCTGACCGTCTTGCACCGTCACGTAAGCCACTTACAACGGAATACTTGATTCAGGGAATTGGAGCTACTTCACCGAAGAAAATCTATCCGTGGCTATCGCCAGCAGCTCGGAAGATGATGAAGACCCTCTTTGAGGCTGATGAACCCATAAAACGGTCCGAAATCCTTGCTGCATCTGGTATCTCTGACTCATCGTACGACCGCCACCGAGGACAGCTCGCGAATGCAGGTCTGCTGGTAGAGCCGAAGACCCATTACTACGAGGCATGTGTCCCTGGTCAGTGGCCTAGGAGGTATGTCCAATCGCTCACTCAAACACCGAGCAAGGGGCAGACTCTGATTATGTATCAGCACCTTCTCTCAGCCCAAATACAGGCGCACCAGATGAGCCAATACATACGGTCCACACCAACGAGAACTGTGGTTATTGGGTGAAAGATGCTGACTGAGTATTAGTGTAGAAGAACTCTGGACGAACCTTCTTCAATTCGTTAGCTAGAAATTCGTATGTTGCAACATCAGAGACGAAGTCAAGTTCAGCGTCACTTTCGCTCACCGCCATATGAATCCGTTCGCGTATACCACGAACAGAGTCGGATGATGTTAAGGCTAAAGTCCGTGGTAGAGGACGGGGAAGGGTGAGAAGGCCTAATTCACGAAGTGTATTCATGATTCGGACGAGCACATCACGGTTCGGAGCAACCCAAATAGTTGGCCCAGGCTGATATGCGAGTTTAGTTGCTTCGTCGCGTAGTCGGGAGTATGCAGGTACTGTTGTTTCAACTTCGGCACTTGCCAAAATATCGCCACTATCAGCGTCCCGTGTCAGCAAATCATAGACCACACCCATCTCTGGGGCATATGTATCAAGTGTGTAGGTAACATCGACCTCTGGTTCTATCACATGCTTTGCGTAAAGGCATGTTAGAGCAACACCAATACTATGAACTACCGACTCATTGAGGTCACCAATTCCTTCCCCGACCTTTGCAGTATCTAGTAAGTCTCGGGCTTCGCTCGTCAAATTCCAGAATTCTCGATGATAGATCCTCTGCCGTGGTTTGCCGTCAACTCGAGGCCGTTCTAAGAGCCCTCGATCTTGGAGAGATTCAAAGTCGACACCACTCTTCTTTCGCAACCATGTGTGTCCCTCAAGCAAGTGATGCACTTGACCATGGTAGGTAGTTGTCCAGTCGGGTGTCTCTAGTGTCGCCATTCTCTCTAACACGTCATGTTCCGCCTTACTGAGCCTGTAGAGTTCGCGGAGATGCTTTTTTCGGACGTTCCACAGCCCTACTTGGGCGTCTTGCTCAATTTTCCGTAGGAGGGTTAGTTCGTGTTGATTGGGCTTATCGAAGTTGTTTCTGTGATTAGCCATGCTGTAAATTGCGTGCTAGAAATGTATAAATTCATTGTAGAATAGTTGGTTTTAGACCATACAGCAGGGGCGAAGCTTACGAGATAATTCAGCGAGATACAGCACCAGCTACCCAAGCTGTAAGTGCCAAACTCTAATCATACAGCTTGTCAAGTAACGGGTGTTTGTGCTGGAAGTACCTCTCAAAGAGGTTTTGTCACGTTGTGTCGGCAATTGTTGTAGACATATATACTCGGACGACGAGAACGTTTTCGGTTTGACAGATTTCCTCTCAGGGTGGGCCTCGCACTGGTGATTCTCGTTCGATGGTGCCATCGTCGATACGTTGCAGTAGCTCTTCCATCGACAGAGCGGAAGGTTGGGGTAGCGTCTGCTGACCACCCTTAGTGTATCGGCTGATGTAAAGCTCCTTGCGTCGCGGTTTGCGGATTATCGAAACTCGCTCGTCATCGAATCTAAAGTCACCGTGACAGTACCAATCCTTGTATCGATCATACGTTGGGATGTAAATCTCAGATCGCGCCAACCACGGCGGTTCATACGCAAAATCGTCCCACGTAATCGGGGATCCAAGTGAAAGCTCACCGTCAGAGAGTGCTGCAACACCTAGTGATGGTGGAGACGATAGATACTCACTCAGTAGATTCTCGGTAGTTCGTCGATTCTCTATTGCATCAACCGTGAATACCCAATAGACAGAGTGTCCATAGACGAGATGGTCTCTGGTCGCTTGGAATCGGTCCTTGTTCGATGCCGGCGTTTCAATTTCGATTGCAAAGCGTCGAGGAAAGTCCGGTGGCGAATCCGAAAGGCAACACCGGATGTCAGCGATTCGTTCTCCCGTTTTTCGCTCCGTCTCAATCTCGCCAACAAGCTCTGGATTGGACCGTAGAATGCTGACAATTGCTGCTTTGATAGCCCAGTGATGGTGTGACTCGTTCTTTCGTTCTACTAGCGGGTCTAGGTTAACCGTCGGGTGGATATCGACCCATTCAGTCATTTCAAGTCTATAATCAGCCACAGGATATAGCTAGACTCACACAAAACAGTACTCTATCACGTTTTGGGGAAGCCTAGCCGTACTTAGCACAAACACAAACTAGTAGGTATATCTGCTACTGATGAGTCTGTTAAGGCGAGGAGGGGGTAATGACTGGTGCTGGTCCTTGGCTTTATTCTAGTCCCTTGAGCAGATGCAGATAGAGATTCACGATGCATCTGCTCAAGCACCTCATAAGTGTACTCAGACCCTCGAACCACACTTCTTCGGCTACTACTCCATCAGTATCCCCGTCCGAAGCCTACGCACTTCTGGCGAACGAACGTCGTCGGGTCATTATCGCCTATCTGGCGGACATGGACATGTCGACCACAGATGCTGGAGAAATTGCGGACTATCTTTCGTCGATCGGTGATGATCGTACACCGGCCTACATATCGTGCATACAAGTGCAACTCCCTCGGATGGCTAAAGCTGGCCTCATCGATTACGACGAACGTCAGAAGACAGTACGTCCACTTGCCCCGCTTGATACTGTCTACGAAGTCGATAATTTCGTCGAACACATCCTTCGTTAGTTCCTGCTGACTTTACGTCGATTCGTCGAACCTGTAGAGCACGTTATCGATGATTGTAGAGTTATCGAGGGTGCGCCGGTCCAATCCCGTTTCGTTTACGACTCGATGTTTTGATTGGCCATCATCGATACGCTGGAGTGCTGCTCGGTAAGCAAGGAGATTCTCGAGATTAACGTGGGGCACCGTCACCCCTTCTGTTTTCTTGTCGAGAGAGAATCCGCTGGGAGACGCAATATGCGGACGCCATTCACGGAAATGCATAGCCCAACCGTGAATGTCGATACACTCATCGATTACTTGGTCCAAGAATTGGATGTCGTGCGTTGGCTACTTTGTCTGATGTTTATCAATAAAAACCGCACTACCAACTACTGATAAGTAGACGCGTGCATGTAGCTACTATATGCGCGAAATCGGCCCTCGACAACTCTCGACAATCCTTCTCGCTGCCGCAATGAGTACTGTCGGTGTCGCCGGGATCTCTGGGCACCTTGACCCCACACCGCAGTTTGGGGTGGTGTTGTTCGTCGTCGCGATATCACTCGCATTCAGCGCAGGTCGGACGTCGACCGAACTCTGGCGATGAGTTACAGCGGCGATGGGAGTTCTCCCCATCGTCTTCAACGGTTATTGTCAGGCTAGTAATCGCGTATTCCGTTGGATTCGCTACTTGGGAGAGATTCAGGCGGCGGGTCACGGTGCTTTATGTTTGGAGCGTAATTCCCGGTGCGAACGCAGTGAAGTTGATGCCGGATTATTTCTTCGAATATCCTCCAATAAAATCGCCTATAAACTCGTTTAAATTACTTGCCATCTCGCACCCCCTTCATCAACAAAATGGACCCGTAATCGCGATCTACGTTCGCACCATAGAAATGTATGTATGGGGAATTTTATACTCTATTTTAGCGCTACTAGTGATTTTTCTACAGGATCGCCACGTATACTTGAATAGTATCGGGCCTCTAGACTGGATTTATAAAATTCGCTGATTTGTGTCGTTACATTGTCTGATGGTATCAAAGAGCCAAAATGGTGAAATCGTCTTTGAATGTTATTAACTCCGGTTAGCGGTTCTTTATCCTCTCTGAAAGGCGAACAGGCGTATATATTATAAGCTAATAGAGTAATACTAAATTGTGGTTAATAAGAAATCCAAAATTCAGGCCAAAATTTTCTCGTGAGCTTTCTCACGGTCGGGCAAAACTATGAGTAAGAAATATCTCCTGTAAAGGAATAGTTCCCATGGGTCTGATTACCAAATAGCAAAGCGCCCAAAATTCTCGCAAAAATTTTCAGTGGAGTTCGTGCGGCCCCAGTTACTAAGAAGACTGTAAAAGGTTAGTTGATAGATAACTCATAGCAGGCTATACGGACACGAATTACATCAGCCAACATCCGGCAAAATATTCTGTTAGGTGAAGAACTATTGCAGAGCCACCGACATCTAATACCCGTGTATCCACCACCAGCAACTCGGAATAAGGAGTCTACGCTCACCGTCGTCCGATGCGCACCGGACGAGGTCGAGAAGACGGTCCGCGAAGCCCATGAGAGCATCAATGGCTTACCAATTGGTGTCAGTCGATACCCCAGTGGGGTTGAGACTCTCACACAAGCAGTCCAGGGCTCGGCGATGTCACTCCCTGCCTGGTGTCGAAACCTTCTGGCGTCCCAACGGAGCGAACTCCAAGTGTTAGGTCAGGAAGAAGCAAACGCTCTGCGGTGCAAGCTAATCGAGTCTCACGCGCAGGATAGCTGGCACTCAGGTGTACTCGCCAATGCCTACCGGAAAGACCCGAACGGAGTAATCAAGGAGGTCAACAAGGTTCTCCAACAAGCACTTTGGCGAGACCTTGACTTGATAGCCAAACCGTCACCTCTAAACCAAATCGGAAGAGTCGCTCAGGACTATATCCAGCGTTGCCAGACGCACGGGTATATGCCGCCTGACCGGGTTATTCCTTGGACAATAGATTTGCTCCGTGACGCAGAGTCATTAGCCCTGCGCCCACTCGTTATGACCCAAGGTGAGGAGTTCGTGCCGATGGACGAACGCTTGGTGAGGGCTTTGGCCGAACACACGTCTGTAACTGTCATACTCACCTCAAACGTGGCCATCCGCCGACCTTACACCGAACCTGGAGGCGCCAGTGCTATCGCGGCATCCTTGACGGAGTGTGGTGTTAAGTGAGTAAAACTTACGAGGTAGGCGCATGGCTCCGCCGTGGTCTCCCTAAAGCCGACTCGGTGGTGAGCGAATGTGACGTTATACTCCATCGCGTTGGCAATTTAAAGGCCCAAGCAACAGCTGTCGGGTCGGTCATCAGACAGGCATCTTCTGACAAGTCGATTGCCATCGTACTGAAAGACGAATCAGGTGATTTCGGTACTCTTATCGATGCTTTGAGAGCGGTGGGTATCAATGTGGCCGTAGAGGTGCCGACAGCATCACGCACGAACCCGGTTCGTTTAGAGCTCCAGCTTCTAGTAGGAGCCGCAGTAGGCGACACCGAAAGGACCATCCGAGTCTTCGAGCGATTCCGGCAGACGGTGGTTGATACTCAGCAATTGATTCAGGATGTTCGTCAGGCCGACTCTCTCGTAACGGGGCTAGAAACCTACTGGACGACAGCGAATGTTCTGGAGCGTCTTCTGGGTGAAGCCGACTCCTCCGTCTTTGTGGAATCGACGGGGACCCCAGAGCAACAAGCGGCTATCGAACACTATGCGCGTGCATTGTCGGTCGCCTCCTTCATGGATAACGACGACCTCTTCGAGGGGGCCTGGGAAGAATTTGACAATCAGTTAGACGCCCTCGGCGACGATGACTGGGGTCAACGTTATCAACTCGACGGAGTTCAGAACGACGGAGTGACACTGACCTCCATCATGCAACTGGACCGGGACTACGACGTTATCTGCGTCATGGACGTCTCCATGGACTCCTTCGACGACTCTCCCGAGCCCACGAAGCTCTTCCCACCGGGGTCGCCGGGCTGGCAAGCTCACCCGACAATGACCGCTCCGACCAAAGCGGCCATCAGGGAGACATTCGGCCACGCCCCTCAACGGAGCAACCTCCGCAGCCAGTATTGGTTAGCGCTGCATGCCAGACAGCTGGGAACGGCCATTGACAGAGCCACCGCCGAAGTCCATCTCTTCGCGCCCGACGACGAGAGCGACGCCATGCCCTCAACGCTGGTAAGTGCCATCGAAGACGCCCTGCCTGTGACGACTGCCGTTCACAATGATATCGCCACAGCTAGAGAAATTCGAGAGACTATCGAAGAGGGAGATTACGACGTTTCGGAGTTGCGAGCACTCTGTATAGAGCTCCGTAACAGCGTCGAAACGGCGCCCTCAGAGATAAAAGACAACGTACGCCAAGAACTCACTGAGGCACTGGCAACACTATCGAGGGAGTCGGTGATAGAACAGCAGCCAAGCGAGGACAATAGTCATGAGTGAATCACCCTCAACGGACGACGCGGAGTACAGTCGAAGGGTCTACGAGTATGAGATCTCGCATATCCCCATACCTCAGCGGGCTCCCCGTAAGGTAGACAACAAAACCATCAAGATAGAGAGCCCGGCAGGCGCTGGAAAATCGACGTCCATCGTGCTTGCAGTAGACTACCACGTGCAGCAGGGAATCTCCCCAGACTCGATGCTCGTAGTGGCGTTCAACGTCTCAGTTCCGGCAGACCTACGTGCCGAATTCGCCACACAGCTACCCGAGGTAGTTCCGGATTTAACTATCCAAACACTGCACAAGCAGGCCCGCGAGAAACTAGATATTGGCGGGGCAGCAGCCTCGACGGTCGATCTACCGATAGACTTCGACATTGCGGACGAAGCCAAGCAAGCTGCCATCGCGGTCCAAGCGTGTGAGGAGATCGACGTCGACATCGGCTCCCAGCGGTTATTGAGCGTTGTAAACGCATTAAAGTCAGCCGGTATCAGGGTAGACCCCGTCTCGCTCAACGAGCTGGATACTAGCCGCCTGCCTGTCGACGACCCCGTAATCGATGCGGCGGAGTTAGAACTCTCAGAGTCGCTGGCCGACCGCCTTGACGGGTTCCTCGAACAGATGTCAGACATCGTCGAGACGGAAATCGTGCCTGGTGGCACGAGCCGGGAAGACAAAATGGCGGTCCTGAATGGACTCGAAAAGCTGCGGACTCATACCAACGCGCTCGCCGAGTCGTTTCGACCCAGTAGTCGGACTGAGGCCCTCGTGACACGGAACTTGATAACCTTGCGAGCGACCTGCGAAGCCATGGTGTCATACACCTACGACAACTGGCCTGAGCAGCCGACCGATCCTGTGGCAACTGCTGCTGTCCCAGCAGCGATGCTTGACGCCGACAGTCCGACAGAGTATCTGAACACCGACCTAGAATCGGCGCCTACCTCATTCCCTGTTGGTGAAGAGTTTAGAAACTTCGCCTCAGAGGCCTTGGAGCTAACGAATTGGGTAGCCGCATATCAAGCCTACGAGTCAGTACGTGCCGAGGCAGGCTTGGCTGATTTCCAGGACTTGACCTATTACGCAGCGGTGGCAGTCGCACAGAATCCAGAGTCGTTTCAGGGGAGCTACGACATCGTGTTCGTGGACGAGGCCCAAGATATCAATCTTCTAGAGTTTTGGTTGGTGTCGCTATTGGGCGAGGACAGGGTCGTCTTTATCGGTGATTCCGCCCAGACGGTTAACGAATTCCGCGGCGGCGACCGGGACCTCTTCGAACGCGGTATCGAACAGGGTTTCCAGAAGATCCATACGGACTGTCTAGATACGAATTACCGTTCTCGCGCCAAAATCGTCGAGTTCAGCGACCGATTTCGCGGTCTCATCGACGGTGAGGACTCCCGCGATACGTTGGCCTACCGTACAGAGAATAGCCAGACAAACAATGAGGCGGAGACTGATAAATGACTGAATTCGACATGACAGACGCTCAGATTGCAGTTATCGACAGCAGTAATTACAGGTCTTTCGAGACCCCCTTCCAACATGCAGTATGTGATCTCCTGACAGGAGAGGCCGCTGGGGTGTCGACGCCCGTCTCTCCGGAGGACATACTAGTGGTTGTCCGAACGAACGACCGTGCTAAGGATTGCCTAGAGGCGCTCCTCAGTCTCGGTATTCCCGCCTATCGAGTAGGCGATAGGGGTCTCAAAGGTACCGTCGGCGGCGCTGTGCTGGACCTTCTGGAACTGGCGACGGCCCTCCGCAGACACGATGAGCCAGTCGGGTGCTTAGAGGAGGACTCGGCCATCCGTATCAAGGACTGCAACGCCTCGCACATCACGAACAGCAACAGTATCGACGACCAAGCAGCTGGCATCGCTAATATCTTGACCGTACTATACGGTATCCCCAAAGATCCTACGAATGCTATTCGGGATGGGACACTGGACAGCATGAAACGACCCTATGAGTATATCAAAGAGGACATCGCGACGGGTCAAGCGATACTGCCGGATTCGGCCATTGACATGGATCCGATGGATGTCCGCAAACGCGTGACCGCGTTTCTCGCCGACGTGGAAACGATTGCCTCCGAGGCAGCCCACCAATCACTGGTAGGGGCATCGGGTCGAACGGTAGAGTACCTGGGACTAGATAGCATCTCAACCGAGATACCGAGTCTAAATGCACTTCAGCAAGCGACCGAGTTGACTGGGGTCGACGATAATGCTGCACAGTGTTCGGTGACAGCCATCAGAAATGTCCGAACCTTTGCGACTGTGCCGGCGTCGCAGGTCGGTGTCCGCATCTCCACGATACACAAGGCCAAGGGTAGTGAGGCACCGGTAGTCGTCATGCCAGATCTGACTTCGGCTGATTGGCCAGTATGGCATTCCAAGGAACAACTTGAACACGTCGCTCGGGGACTCCGGCGTTTCACTGACACTGCTGAGCAGAGCGTGGCCGCTCGCCGAATCAATAACCAGCGCCGCTTGGCTTATGTAGGCATCACCCGCCCCCGTGATCTGCTGGTTATGATTGGACACTCGACAGGTTCGACAGCCCCATCCCAGTTGCTCCCAGACGTGGACCCGTATCTGAACGACGCTTTGGAGACGTCCACAGCCTCCGCCGATTTCGATATTTGGACTGAACTTCAGTCGGTGTTGCCCTCCGGGACAAAGACCTGGCAGCCGCCGGACAGTGAACCATCGGACCTAAGCGTCCGTGGAGAGGGAGTCTCGACCGAGACGGAAGCGCTTATTGCCACCATTCAGGAGACACGGACTGCCGCCGAGACTACCGATCCAGAGGTTGACGTGACCGCGCTGGATCGTACGCGGAGTAAGCCGCGGAGTCTAGACCGTAGCTACTCGTTCACGGCTGTCAGCGCCGGTGCAAACTGCGAACGTCGGGCTTTGTTAGAGGGTGTACTTGAGGCACCGGGCATCGACGATTCGTCGTCGAGCTCAACAGCTACTGACGGGCCCTCGCCCCGGACTGTCGGAATCCTGACTCACGCAGTCGCAGAACATGAGTGGCCTCAAAGTCAGGACTTGGCTGATTGGTTGGATCGCCTCGATGCAGTGGCAACCAGTCACAAGCACCAAGATACAGAGACTATTGAGGCGGTCGAGCAGCGGATTCGGATATTGTTCGACATGGACGGGAACGAATGGCCCGTTGTCGCAACAGAAGTCCCCTTCAAGGTAGTTCTCGGTGGCCGAGAAATCGTCGGTTCCATCGATGCCGTGGAAAGGACGTCAGAGGGCATACGCCCTATTGACCTAAAGACCGGAGCAAAGGAGCCAGATCACCTGCAATTGGCCATCTACCAACTGGCCCTTTGCAAGGACGAAACACTCCAACAACGCTGGCCTGATGCGACGGTGTTACCAGGTGAGTTCCTACAAGTTCATCCCGACAACGTAGGTGTCAGCACCTACGAGCGTGCCAGTAGGGGCGAGTCCTTGGCCAAGACGTCGGCTACCCACGCACGCCCGTACGTCGAGACTCTTGCAACCGTCTCTTTCGACAATTACACGCCGGGCGATCACTGTGCGGGCTGCCCGTACAGCTACCTCGGCTGTGGGCCTGTGACGGACGAGGGCGGTGATCAGCTATGACTGGGACCCACCCTAACCGACGGGAGCAAACATCCTTTCGAGACTTGGACCTTCCTGCCGTCATCGACACTAGTCGGACGGATTTCGTCTCAGAACTGTATGTCCCCCTGTTAGAACGGACGGCAGAGTATAAACGGGGGGTAGGCTACTTCACCAGTGGGTGGTTGCGAGAAAACGCAGCCGGTATGACAACACTCGCCAAGCATGGCGGTAAGGCTAAGATCATCACTAGCCCGCAACTCAGCGAGTCCGATTGGCAGGCCATCAAAACCGGCTCACAGGCTCAGCAGGACCAAATACTCCGAAACAGACTAAAGGACCAGGTTACAGATCTACACCAATGCCTCTCCGAGGACACTAAGAACGCGCTCGGCTGGCTCATTGCTGACGGGATCATTAAGATCCGCTTTGCGGTCCCAACTAATCGCCTCGACGGTGAGTTCCATGACAAATGGGCAATATTCGAGTCGGCGACAGGCGATAGGGTCGCTGTCCACGGCTCACAGAACGATTCCGAACGTGGATTCCGCAACTACGAATCATATGATGTGTTCGCAGACTGGATTGACGATCGCGAGACCCAACGAGTTATGCAACACGACCGGCGGTTCGAGCGACTTTGGAATGATGAGGACGACAACGTCAGCATCTACTCCATACCAGACGCTGTCTACGAGGAGATTATCTCGCTACGAACCACCACTCAGCGACCATACACACTTCCAGATATGAACACACCGGATATCGAACTTAGAGACTACCAGCAAGAGGCGGTCGATGCTTGGAAGACTAACGGCTACCACGGGCTCTTTCGAATGGCCACTGGGACTGGCAAAACATACACTGCTCTAGGCGCAATGCATGAGTTCATTGAGGATCGGACCGACCCGTTGCTCATCGTGGTGAGCGTTCCCTACACGCATCTCGCGACACAATGGGAAGAGTCACTTGAGGAGTGGGGCTATTCGCGCAGCAAGCATGTCTACGGGAGCGCCAACCGCAACTGGAAGCAGGACCTTTCGAAGGCCATTGATGACCTCACAATCGGGATTAGAGATTGCGAAATCGTCCTGACGACCCATACCTCGATGAGTCACGACTACTTCATCGAACAGACCAAGCAGGCACCCTGCGAGGCGTTACTCATCGCCGATGAAGTCCATGGTCTAGGTTCTGAAAATCGACGAAAGGGGCTCCACCGAGGGTACAACTTCCGACTGGGCCTCTCGGCGACGCCTGAACGCCAGTACGACGAGACCGGCACAGAGTACCTCTTAGAGTACTTCGGCGATATTATCTATGAATTTCCGCTGAAAGACGCCATTCCGGAGTACCTAGTGCCTTACAACTACTACCCGGTCATCGTCGAACTAACCGAGGAAGAGCTGGCGATATATCGAAACATCTCTCGGAAGATTGCCACAGAATTCTCCAAAGAAGATCCAGACCAAGAGCTACTGGAACGACTGATGCTCAAGCGAGCACGTATGGTCAAGGCTGCCAATAACAAGATTCCGCAACTCCGGCGCATCATTCGCGATATAGCTGAGCATGAACGAGACCACCTGTTAGTCTACACGAACCCCCAGCAGTTCGATTACGTCCAGGACGTGCTCAACGAGGAAGGCATTATACAACATCGGTTCACTGCTGAAGAGGAGACCGAGGAACGAGCCGAGTTGTTGAAGAGCTTTGCCGATGGCCGATACGACGCTCTGGTAGCGATGAAATGCCTAGACGAAGGAGTCAACGTTCCCTCTACTCAGCGGGCGATTCTGATGTCCAACAGTAACAATCCCATGCAGTTCGTCCAGCGCCGCGGGCGAGTCCTCCGTCGGGCCGATGAATTCGGAAAGGACTACGCAGACATCTATGACATCATTGTTGTGCCAAGTCTGAAACCTGATCGGACGCTCATCAAATCTGAAAAAGGACTACTCCGTAAGGAACTCAGACGCTTTGAGGAGTTTGCAGGACTCGCCAAAAACGCAGTCCAAGCACGTAACCGTATTGAACCACTTCGAACTCAGTATGAATTATAAAATTACGGGACAGAGCATCACGCGAACGAGAACTCTGTCCGTTCCGTCTACGAACAAAAGATACCACATCACCTTATGACAATGGAAAAAGAAGACGTCAATCGACGAATTACCGCCGAAGTCGACAAGATAGGCGACGGTGACCTTCGTGAGTTCATCCAGGAAGCCCTGGCGTTCGAACGCTCGAAGATGGACCGCGACCAGCCACACTTCAAAAGCACTTACCGCAAACTGCTGAAGCAGTACGCTCCCAACCCCGAAGAGGGGGATTCCAAATGAGCTTGGAAATCCACGAAATTCGAATCAAGAACTACCGCCAGTACGCTGGCGAACAGGCTATCGATCTATCCTGTCCCGAACACAGCCGTATCAACATCCTCGAAGGACAAAACGGGGCGGGCAAATCCAATCTACTCAATGCGGTGACACTGTGCTTCTACGGTAAAGAAGAGCACAACGGAGATTCCGAAGAGGAGCAGCTTCCCTACGTCTCCCAGCCAAAGCTGAGTGAATTAGAGCCAGGCGAATCCGCTTCGGGCTTCGTCGAGATTACATTAGGATACGATAACCCAAAGTACCGGTTCCGCCGCGACTTCGAGACATACAAACGGGACGATGGCGGGTTTGAGGACGTTAGAGACGACCTCACACTCCAGCGTTACGACAACCGAAACTGGGTCACCGAGAATAACCCCAACACGTACCTCACCCAGATCCTGCCCGGAAACGTCTCTGACTATTTCCTCTTTGATGGTGAGGACCTCGAGGGATTCTTCTCGGAGGGTTACCCGACAGATGTCAAGGACGCAATCTTAGATGTCTCACACACCCAGCTCCTGAACCGATCGGTCGACCATCTGAAGAAAACCAAAAGTGATCTTCAGAACGACGCCGAAGATGCCGAGGGTGAGGTCGGTGAGCTACAGGACGAAATCGAGGCACTAGAAGCCGAGATTGAGGAGACCAAAGAGGAAAAAAGCCTGAAGGAGCGTGACCTTGAGGAAACAGAGCAGAACATCCGAAACGTCCGTAACAAGATGGCGGATATCAGCAACGAAGAGGTCCGTCGCCGCTACAAGGAGCGTGATGACCTCCGTGAGGATATCGAAGCCAAAGAAAAGCGAGTCCTACGCCTTCAAAAGGAGGTTACCGAGCTCATGTTGGAGGCCGGGCCAACCGTGTACGCCCACAGAGCGCTGCACTATGCCAAGGAAGAATTCTCCGAGAAAGAGAGCAAAGGAGAACTTCCTCCCAAAATACGGCGATGGTTTATCGACGAACTTATCGAGGAAGGTGAATGCATGTGTGGGCAGCCCCTAGACCCTGAGTGGGCAGAGTCCGAGGAAGAACGCAACGAGATCGAGGCCCACAGGCAACGCCTACAGAACCTCCGAGATGAAATTCCAGAGGCTACTGAGGAAGGGATGGAGGGCAAGACGCGTATCCCTTCAATCATCGACGCCGCCAAGGATAAGGTCAAGCAAATTCGTTCGAGGCGCCAGCTCATCGCCGAGTTGGAAGACGAAATCGACAGTGACCAGCAGCGGGTCAAGGACATTTCCTCAGAACTTCAGGCGTACGAGCTACCTGACGATGACGTTGATGTCGGCTCCTTGGAAGACCAACTCGAGCGCTTAGAGGATACGCGCGACAACCTGAATGGTGAAATTGCGATTCTAGAAAACGAAATTGCAGAAATTGAAAGCGAACTTGAGCAGAAAGATAAGGGGCTCAAGCGCGAACTCGACAAACACGATCGCTACCGCGGATTAGTTGCCCAAATAGAGTTCACTGAAGAGGCCGTCGACGAACTCGAACATATCAAAGCCGACATCCTGGCCGAGATCCGCCAGGAGACTGAGGAGAATCTCGAGGATTACTTCAATACTCTGATTTGGAAGAATGAGGAATACGACCTTGTATTGAACGACGACTATTCCATCGAAGTCTTGGACCCTCACGGCGACAACAAGATCGGGTCGCTATCCGCAGGGGAGACTCAGGTCCTGGCGCTGTCATTCATGGCGGCTCTCTCGCAAATCTCCGGGTTCGATGCTCCAGTCATCATCGACACGCCATTGGGACGTATTTCTAGTGAGCCCCGCAAGCGCATTGCTGAGAATCTCCCACAGTACCTAGATAACACACAGATTACATTCCTCATGACCGATGAAGAGTACACCGACAGCGTCAGATCACTTTTGATTAGTAGCGTTGCAAATGAATACCTGCTTAATTACAAGAACCAGACAACCGAGGTGATTCCCCGTGAATGACCAAACCAGTGCACCCCGAGACATCATCATCGACAACTCTGTTGCAGACACCTTTGAGGCATTGACGACCGAGTCTGATTCGGCCTTCAAGGGTATGACCCGCAAAGATCTTTTTGTGCTGGCAGCGGCCATCGGCTTCGACCAAGGCCTCCAGCAGAAGATTGAATCACGTCACGCCTTAGCGAATTTATCGTCGCTGTCGGATGACCAACGCTGGGTCCTCAAGGCTATTGCTATCAAGAAATCCAACCACATCGACATCCTTGACAATAAACGCGAAATCTACAAAATCGCTGGCGAATTCGCTACAGGTGGAGTCGCGTATCTAGACGACCTTCGCACGAGCCCCGAGAACATGTGGAGTCACCTCTCGACAGATATTATACGACTCTCACAAGACATCTTCGACGATGACCTGTAAGCTACGGACGTAGTGCCTAGCGAGGACTATAGAACCCTGATGACGGGTCTGAAGGATTAATGGCTAAAATCGGGCTCAGAATATACTCGAAAAGCGTCTTGACCTTCCGCGGTTGCGATGTAAATCTCGCCATTAACCTGATTTACGAAACCCAGGCTTCGAAGCCAGTTCAGCTTCCATTTCACACGGTCATAATCGTGGTCCAAGGCATTTTCGAGCGTCTCAATTTCAACCTGGCCGCGACAGAGGTATCCCAATATCTCCTCAACGGCAGTGACTTTCGATTTCAGTATATTGTACACCACGTCCGCTGACTCGGTGGCTCGCAATCGCCGACCAGCTGCGCCAAGCGTGAACACACCGTCTTCTTCAGCTATAAACCGCAACGACTGGAGGAACTGCAACCGGCGATGAATTGAATAATCGCTGGAAACGTTGGAGAAGGAAGTCTTGAACCATTGAATCAACTTCTGCTCTTCAGGCGACGCCATCTCAACGAATTCCAAGACACGTTTTAGCGTCTCTAGGTAGGCATCTCCACCCCCGAAGAGCGGCATCGCGACTTCAATCTTCTCGCCCGTTTCTTTAGGCTTGGAAGCGTTTGACATGACCTGAGAGTCACGATACTGACATCATAAACATGTTGATTAACATATTCCTGTCTTGCAAATCTACAGACTCATGTACGCAGAACCTATAGGGTGAAGTCAACATGGGCGATAATGAGCGTTCTCTCCCTTCCTTATCTAACGACATCGATGGGCTCCAGCAGGGAGACAGCCGCCAGCTCCGGTCGAACATCCGTGAACTCTTCGGTGATGCAGTCGCCGATTCCAAGTTTATCGATGTGACAATCACTTCCCCACCATATTCGGATTTGATAGAGTATGATACAGACCGAGATACTCAAGTTGGGTTCGGTGATGCCTACGAGGACTATATTGAAGACCTCCGTACCATATTCCGGCAAACCTACGAGCTGACCAAACTGGACGGGTCACTCTGGGTCATAGTCAACTCCTTCCGTGAGCGCGGTCGATTCGTTGACCTCCCAGGTGACATCGTCCAAATTTGTGAGAATATTCAAGGTATGGAATTGTGTCCTGATTGTGGCACAAAACTCGCTGCTAACCTACACTCCATGAGTCCAACCTGTCATGCCTGTGGCTATGCCACAATTGAAGATTCCTGGAGTCATCACGACACGATCATATGGGACAAGGTGCGAGCGCGCCCCTACGCGAACAAGACGTTCCGCAATGTCTTTGAGTACATCCTCTGTTTCACTAAATCGGACGGCCCAGCATTTGACTTCGACAGCGTTCGTATTGCCGACGAGAGCGAACTAGAACAGTGGTGGGTTGATTGGCCCGAGCGATACAACCCGCGGGGCAAAATCCCCGATAACGTCTGGGAGATGGTTACTCCGACCCAAGGGGGCTGGAATCAAAACTGGCCAGGTCATCCCGCACCATTTCCACCACAATTGGTCGAACGAATTGTACAACTGACAACTGAAGAAGGGGGAATGGTGTTTGACCCTTTCGGCGGTTCCGGCACGACAGTTGCTCAAGCGATGCTCATGGGCCGTCGGGGTCTGGGTTTTGAGATCAGCGATACATATCTCGCGAACTATGGAGACGTTCTGGAGTACCTGCGTAAGCGTTGGCAAGAGCGCCAAGCCAGCAATGAGACACTGGAACTTCAACAGGATCGTCTGGCGCGAACGATATGGGGTCTTCGCCAGCTAGTCTACGCGAAGAAAGCCTCTACACAGCTCCGTACCGAAATACGAGACCGCGATTCATCCATCGATACGATTGCTGACCTCGGGTTGCATTCCATCATCGTAGATTCAGAGATACCTGATCCATCGATGGTCGAGGGCGTCGTCAAGACTATGGAAACTGCCTACACCTATGTCTTCGATCCTGATGTCGATGGCAGTCAGTATCTCGACCGGCTGGAAGCCATGGCCGCCGAAGAGCCTTGGAACGGCTTCAAGATCAATCCGACTATTCGGACTAAATCGCTGTTAAATATCGATTACGGGTCACTCCCAACTTACAATGGAGGGCCCTATATTTACACCAATGGCCAGCACGAACAAGTGGCTAGAGCCCTCTCGGAACAAGCTTGGGGTGATGCCAGGAATGACCCTGAACGGTGGCGCAGCCACACAGCAAGCAACTACTGCCCGGCGCTTGTGAGCAATGTTCTCGTCTACGTTGAGCGAAGCGATTCCGGACCGAAGTTCTCCGAGCAACTCCTTGACAATCCTCCTGCGTCGGACACTGAGTTCGGAACTACTCAGATTCAATCCACAGAGGACCACATCAATACGTCCTTGTCGAATTTTTTCTGAACAGTGATTGCAAACACCTAATGACGGTATTTATGTCATCTATGGTCTGTGTCCTACTGTGACAGGGGAACTTTCATCTCGGGGATGTCTTCGGAACTGTACTCAACGCTGTAGGTGTACTCACCACACTCCAGACACACATTCCCTGGCTGGGGGATATCTACCCCGACAGTGCTGATGATTGGCGGAAAGACATTCCTGCTATCTCTGTGCTCCTCAATAGTCGCCACGAGTTCTATCAGTGGAGCTTGGTCTTTGTACTGGTTATGAGCACCACCGGTGTACAAGTAGCCACGTTGCTTCTCCTTTCGGTCGTTGAACAGCTGGCTGGCCTTAAGAGTCACCCTATCCCCTTCTACGGGCGTCAAATTCACGTTCGAATCGATGCCAAAGGAATTGCATGGTTTTTCATTCATGACCGTATGGACAGTCTCGCTAAATGCAGCCAAGGGTTCGGGGAGATTATGTTCGTCACACAACAGTTCGACCTCCATTTCGATGAACGCCTGCGGATTCGCTGTTGGATCACCAATCGCCGTTGAGTCGTGGAGGATACCTTCGACCCCCAGCTTCCCCACCGGTAGGTCATAGTTTTTACCAAGTGACCGAATGAGTTCCCGACAGAACCGAATTTGACGCAGACCACTGATGGCTCGGGTAAACTCCTTTTGCTTTTTTTGGAGAACCTTATTATTCTCCAATCGTGTAGCCCACTTTTCGGCAATTTCGGTCTCCAACTTGCTGTAGCGCTCTAGGTACGCTTCACTCAGCTCCACACCGATAGCATGCCGGCCCATCGCTTTGGCCTGTGCACAGACCATCCCCGAACCTGCGAATGGATCCAACACAACATCATCAGTTTTCGTCGTCAGATCAAGGATGCGCTCAACGAGTCGCGGTGGGAACGGCGCAGGATGGTCGACCGACGTATCCGCAAACGCTCCCTGTGAGGGTGTCACCATAGACCAGATATTGTCCGGTAGTTTACCTCGGGGATGATACCGCTCCGGGTAGTTCACCCACCACTCTTTGAGGTCTTCCAGGTTCGGATTTCGAATCTTATCTAAGTTGAACTCGAAGGTCTTGGTCTTGCTGAAACACAGAACATATTCGAAGACGTTCCTGAAGCTCCCTTTCGAGCTGTATGGTAGGGCTCGCTTCTTGTCCCAAACTACGATGTCCTGCAATAGCCACCCATCCCCTCCGAGAGGAGCATTACAGTTCGGACAGTATTTTCGTGACCCGTCGGCACTAGACTCAACTGGCACTGTCAGACCCTGGGTTTCACACTTCGGACAGTACGAAGGCGTATTTGCCCCATTGCAGATGTCTATGATGTCGCCAGGTAGGTCGACCATGCGATGGTCCTCTTTGAACGTGTTGACGACAACCCACAGTGTCCCTGTATCATTAGTGACTTGATAGACATCCTCGAAGACGCGTTTAAGATTGGATAGGTATTCATTATATGGCTCATCAATGCCAATCTGGTCCTCCCGAGCTGCCTCGTAGATTTTCCGGTCTGCATACGGTGGTGAGGTAATGGTCACATCGACCGCTCCCTCTACTTCTTCAGCATCGTACTCTGACTCAAGGAGTTGACGAAGGTTAGTAGAGTCACCCAATATCATCGTACTTCCCTGCTCCTGAATCCGCTCTCTGAGCGACTGACTCATGAATATAGTTCTCCTGGATGTTGGGCATCACTCACTCGGTTTCTAATCGTATGCATACACAATCCCTCCCATGCCTTGATCAAAAGCGTTGTGATCAGAACTATCTCCTTCCTAATTGACTATTTTCTATTTTCATTGAGAGTGTATGGCTCGCACCCATTGCTTCACTCTAGTCTCTATTAGCCCAGTAGGTGTTCCAATACCTTCAAATTAGTATGTGCTGTCAGACAATCACGTACATGGATAAGTACGCGAAATGAAATCGAATTCAATAGCATAGTATAGTAAGATGACAGATGAAACGGTTTGGGATTTCACAGAGGGAATGGAGTACCCTTCGACAGAGGTTGAGATTAGATCTGTGGAGGAGACGATTCCTGCCTCTATCGTTGAAGCGGAACAGGACATGTTCCGTGACACCGTCAAGGATCGTGGGATGATGAACATCGGGCCGCGTGTCAAAATGGGATCGCTACGATTCCACCGTATTGGCGGGACAGTCACCACGGTGGAGGACATTGACGCGGATGCGGAGGAGGCCGAGGGGACGCCGTTACAGCCTGCTGACTCTCAATCGACAGAGGATGGTACCCATGTGCTCACAAATAGAGATGTGGCCGGGAGCATTACAGAGTCGGAGGTTGCGTGGAAGTCAGGTACGTCGACGGGAAGTGGGCTCGAACTGGGTATCGGAGTCGGTTTGTTGAGACAAACGACGGATACGAGTATATGAGTTCCCCATCCGGAGTGGAAGTGAAAGCGCAGCATTACTGGGCGTTTCTAGTGGGTATTTTCTGATAAGTTCACTTGCAATACTGGAAATTTCTGAATTTCCCCTGTAGGATAGTGGGCTCGACTCAACAGGGAAGCTTTCACACTGTAGGTTAGTCACGAGCTTTATATCTAGTAGATCTGTAGCTTCCATTACGACGATATGCCCTCCAAAGCAGCATATTACGCCCAAACAAGAATCTGGAAGCCAATCCCAGAAGGGAGCATCGAAGACTGGCTCAAGGAACAGGACTTCGACATCACCCAAGCTGACGTCTACGTTGACCTTGAGCAAAGTGGGGCCGACTCAACCCGAGAATAATTCCTCCACCTCGTCGATTCAGTTGAACGCGGCAAGTACACCGACGTGGTCATGGTAGAAATCAGTTGGATCTCTCGCATCCTCGCAACTAGTGCTGATTTCATTGACTCCGCAGTCGAGACAGGCACTACCATATATCTTCTTGGTGACATGAGCGATGCTATCGATCCAGACAATCCAATGAGCGCGTTCTTCGCTAAGCAGTTCTCTCTGGTACGAGGAAGAGGCAAAGCAGGCACACCGCCGTGCTCTTCGGGGCCGGCGTGAAGCTACACGCCAAGGCAAGTGGACCACTAAACCACCGCTCGGCTTCCGCGTTACTGATGGATACCTTGAACCCGTCATTGAACCACGTGAGAAAGAAGACGGGACGGTGGAAACAAGCTACCTCACGGTTGTCGCCGCCCTCGAACGTATCGACACTGGAGATTCCTAGCGGAGCGTGGCATTGGACTCGGGTCTCAATCGTGTGAGTTTAATGGACATCGACAAGAACGAGGACCAGCGGCGCAGGTACCTTGATGCTAGGGCGAACCACGATCGCGTACAGGAGGCGTGGGACGAAACTGCGCTCTGACTGTCCGGTCGACGCCGTCGTCCCTTCAGCGAACAGCGGTGAATATAGTGTCAGAGCCGTTTCTTCGACTCTCAACAACAAACACCCCCTTTCGCACCGATAAACCGGGTTCTGTGATGGAGACACGTAGCGCCGCTAGGACTGACTATCCGGGACGCGCCATCGTTTCTGGAATTCCCTGAACTCCCACCCGTGGTCGTCCTCAATAACTCCGAGATACGCCTCGTCGGGGTCGAGCCCTTCGATGAAGTTCTCAAGCTCCACCTCCTCAATCGCGTTGAACCGCGCTTGCACATGGGCATCCAGCAGATAGATGATGACCCGACCCGACAGCACCAGGATATCAAAATCGTCGCCACGATCCAACCAAGTGTGGTGAGCGAACCGGTTCCGAACGGTTCGCACGAAATGATGGAGTTTCAAATCTTGATACGTCATCACGCCGTCCTCAAACGCCCAGTCGATGAGCTTCACGAATCGGGTGTAATCTTCGTCTGGGTCATAGTCTGGCCAATGTGCAGTGATGTCGACTTCCTCCTCTAAGGTATGTTCTAGTGCTGACGTTCCTCGGATGAGTGAGGCCTCCACTTCCTGTTCTCCGAACAGTCGTTGTACTTCGAACAGCTCAGCAGTATGCAGAAAGTGCCATCGGTCAAGCTTGCCGCCGGCTTGGCAATATTGGGAGAACATGTTATACAGATTTGAAAGCGCAAGTCGTCGGCCATCTCGTGCCCGAACCAGCCGTATCATCGCCTCCAATTCGGGGCCATCCCCTAGCAGAACCGACTGTCTGTCGAGTGTCTCGAGTTGCTCATCGGCATTTTCCGGAAGATCATCGTCCTCATACAGCACTTGGATTGATTTGACCGTCGCCAACTGCCACTTCGTCAGCTGATCCATTCGAGTATCATGTTTCACCGACGGACAAAAAACCGCTGTTAAGATGGCCCCACGGTGCCGTCGGCACCATTAGGACCGAACGTGATCCCATGACCACTTCTGATACTGCATTATCTTTCTGCCGAGCGTGAGGGCTCGCGGACGCGGCGGGTCCTGCTGGCGCAATAGCCACACGTACGCGAGTGCAATTCCGCTCCATACGACGCCGAACAGCGGTCGCCCTATTGCGAACTCCCTGAGCGCGAGGCAAGCACTGAACCCCGCTCACAACCGCCACGCACCGCCGCATCAACGAAGAACCAACATCGAACACCGCCGCGAACTCTACGAGTCCTCGATTCCTCAATGGTACTAATCCTGATTGCGGTGGGGATTGTCTGGGCGGCTCTCAGTGGTGACGGGTTCTAAGGCGGTTCTGCGTCAATTAGTGGTATTATGTCCGCAATCGGTCCCCGTCCACTCTCGCTATTCGCACTCGCCGTCGGGATGGTGGCTGTCGGCGCGCTCGGACTGGCGGAAATCCTGACTCCCAGACCGGCACTCGCCGTGACCCTCCTCATCGTAGCACTCATTCTGGCGTTCGACCTCGGTCGGACGTCGACCGACATCTGGTAGAGCCGATTCAGGTGGTAACGGTCGATGGACCCTATACAGCCCATTACGGGCTGTCGAGTCCACAAAGTGTTTGACCGCTAACTACTTAACTGATACTGTTCCACTTTAGTCATGGAGATTTCGGAAGGAACAGTAGTAATTGGAAACAATATGTTTTTTCCAGAAATAATTCTTGAACAAATATCGGTTGACGATTGGTTCACCAAACTGAACAAAGCTGTTCTTGATGGTAGTCGGTATGATCCTTATGATGAACTCCCTGAGGAGATTAATCGCACAAATATACTTGGCATTGGAGATATTGATGGCTACTGGCAGTTCTGGGATAATTGTAAACCAAATGAAGTAGAATTCTCGTCAAAAAACCTTCGCCCACTGTATATAAATCCAGAATTCAAAGTAGAGATCAGTAATTCACTCATAGATAAGTATGGTATAGAAGATTACAAGTCCGAATGTGAGATAGTATACTATGCATTTGGCCTATTTTCTATTCGATTGAAGCTTTATTACCGAGTTTCTGAAACCCTTTCCACGACCGAATATATCAAGTTTATAAATGATATTCCATATGAAGTCTCTGTCACAGGGAATTCAATTGAATCCTCAGTGGACCCTTTCTCATATATTCGTGGTACACTAATCGACGAGCTAATAATTGGCGGAAAAAATCATCATGATGATACCCCCTCTTACAGTGATTTATTCTTCATATCTTACGTGTATTCGGGGGAAAACGTCGATGACCCCGCTGTGTCAAAAGTCGTTTCTGGCCAACCAAAAGACCTTGCAGAACATATCCAAGATGAAATAACAAATAGTAATTTTGGCCTTCTTGCAGACGATAAATTGGTTATAACGGACAGAGGTGCATTCATTTATACTCCAGAGTTCTCAGACAATCATATTCAGCAACGACGAAGAAAACGACTACAGATTCTGAATAATATATTGGTCGCTTTAGATGTTTCAAAATATGAACAAAACAGTATGTTCTCCATTCAACGGAAGTTCAGAGAAATACAAGCGTCACTAACGAACCGTCCCAATCGCAAAACATTGATCGGCCATCCAATTGAACACTGGCAACTTGCTGTACTAGACGACTCACTACTTCTCGCCGATAATTTAGAGGAACTCCGCGGAAAGGCTTGTAGGACGCTAGTTCCCGAGAATAGAGATCACATCAAGGAACGGATTGCAGAGATGGCTAATTGGATGATTGAACATGATTCTGAGCTCAAGAAAGCAATTTCGAAAATTGGTGGTTCAATGTTCAGTAAGTTTCTCATGAGTCTCATTTACCATAAATGAGCTAAACGTTACTTGGCGCATCTTCGGCTTGATCACGCTCTAATCATCTTTCACACAATCACGCGTTTGAGAAATCTGCTTATGGTCAGCTATAGCCTGTACTTCATGAAAATCAATCAAATCAATATGGTTAGCATATTGTGTAATTATCGCTCGGCGTAATTCGTGTCCTGAAATTTCGATGAGCGCTTGCGGAATGCACTATCTCATGGCAATCTCTTGAATGACATTTAGTTGTGTCTCCCACAAATCACAGTCTCGACTCGCATCCACACCCCACACCTCCAGATCACGGTCGCACGTGATTGGCCAACAGCGCGCGCGACATCACCCGCGACCGCCGCCACTGCTCGGCTAGAATTACCGGTAAATAATACCTCAAAATGAGGATTCGCACCTTTTTGGGTATAGTCCCGGGCGGATTCCTGGGCCGGCTGTTCAGGTGAAGTGGGTCAGTTGTCGTGACGCGTAAGGCAGTATGGGAGTCCGACTACTTCCACAACCTCCACGTCAGGAGCCTTGACGACGGCCTGTCCCTTTGCAAACTTCGGGATGTCCTTCCGGAAACCGCGCGGGACTGACGGCACATCCTCAACAACTTCGCTGCGGAGCTGGAGGAAGACGTTGGTGTTGACCTGCTTGAGGATGTCTCCGTCGATGTCGCCGGGATTCTGCGTAATCATCAGCAGGCCAAGCTTGTCCTTCCGACCCTGTTTGACGGCCTCGCGGGCCTTCCCTACGATGTAGGCCTCGCGGACGTTCGATGGGTTCGAGAAGTAGTTGTGGGCCTCGTCGACCGCCACGAGCATCGGTGTACGCTTGACTGCGGGGTCGACACCGAAGTCGTCGATCTTGTTCTCGATTATGTACGAGAGGATGGACAACACGACGAGGTACTCCTTCTCCCCCCGAAGGTGGCTCGTAGGGATGATTGTGACTTGTCCCTCGCGGAAGATTTGGTCGGAGATGTTGGGGAACGGGTTCGTGCCTGTGTCGAAGACATCGAAATAATCGCGTTGTTTCGTGCGCCGGCACATCGCGTCCCACGTTCCATCGCCGATACTGTTCCACTGGCGGAGCTGACTGTCCTCGTGTTCATGCTCGTTGAGGAACTGGACGAAGTCCTCGTACGTCGGCTCGGGAATGGGGCGCGTAGTCCAGTCGTTGTTGTCCTTTTCGAAGCAGCTGAAATAGGCGTCGAGACAGCTGGTGATGGCCCCGCGAGTGACGTCCGACATCTGGTTGAATGGCATCAGGAGTTGTGGTTCGTGCTTCGCAACGGAGAACGGGATGGTGAGCTGCTGACTCTCCTCAGTCGAGGGGCTCCGTGTGTGGTCAACATCCGGAACGAACACCTCCAAGTCGTCGACGCCGTCGAACTTGATGTCTTGGTTGCGCAGCCGTTGACGCAGCTCGTCAGTCAGCGTCGGGTTGTCGTCGCGCATTTCCCAGTACTCGTTCTCCGGATCGAAGATGACGACATTGAGCCTGCTACGCTCCACTTCGCCGTCCGAACCTACATCCACGGGATACCGCTTGCCACTGACGAACTGCCTCAGGAGGTTCTTCGTGAAATGGGTCTTGCCGGTGCCAGTCGATCCAGCGACGAGTGCATGCCGGAACACCGCCGGTTCGCCGTCCTCAACCTCGCCGGTGTCGGGATCAATACCGGGGTTTTGGATATAGTATGGGAACGGGTCGCCGTCGATTTCCATCCTGTCACCACCGACCGAGAGGTAACCAGCGAAGATGCCCTCCTGTGGGATGTTGAGCCCGGTACGGAGGTGCTCGTCGTCGCGAGAGAGGCTGACCGGGGTGTTCGGTTTGGGGATACGGTTCACAATGCCCCGCTCCAGTTCCTCACCTCGATCGCGGAGGATCGCTATCGGGTCGAGTTCTGCCACGAGGACGTACTCGGACTCGTCGAGGGTGCGGGCCTTGCTGATGATGTTGTGCGTGTCCGACTTGTCGTCCAGTTCCGTGTACGGCTCATATCGTAGGCCGTCGATGACCGAGAACAGTTCATCGTCGCCGCCGGGGTACGGAATTTCCACGTAGTCGCCTACCCGCACGTCATCGCGCCGACTCGTCGTCACGAAGGTGTTGACGTTGTATTCGTCGCGAGCCACGCGAATCTCCTCGCTCGCGAGTACGTGCCCAACTTCTCCATCTACGGGTGCTGATCCGTTGTTAGGCACGGGAGATTCGGGGATAGAGGTCTCTTCCCGCGACAAGGAGTCATCTTGTCCGTCGGTGTCGTCCGCGTTAATCGACTGGTCGGTTTGTTGTTCGTTGGCGATGGGGTCGTTATTGAGGAGTTCGTCTACGTCGTCTGTCATAGGTCTATATCGTCGGTGAGGTCGCGCCAGCGACCATCCCAGTTATGGTCGTATGCGGCCTCAGTACGCTTGATCATGCCGCGTATTTTCTCTCGATTCTCCTGGCTGATACGGGCGAGTCTGTCGGCTCGGTGGATAGCACGCGGAATGCCACGCCGCTGCGCGATGGCCTTTAGTGCCTTAAGCTGAATCTTCCGGCGCATCTCCTCCTCCCGCACCATCAGGTAAGGCGTCTCGATTCGGAGCAAATCGCCGGTCTTTGGGAGGCGGACAAAGCAGAACGCCCGCCGGTAGTCGTCCGGGCCACCGTGCTGCAAGTCGCCCGACAACGGTTCCAGAAGTTGATAGACATTGTCGGAGATTTTCTGCCCGTCACTGACGAACCACGACGTGTAGGTAAGATAGTCTAAATCCTCGAATCGAAGCACCTCGGAAAGGAACTGGTGGTCTCGAATCCACGGCACCTCCGGCTTCCGCCCATCCTCAACGATGTCGTGTTGATCAAGCTTCTCGTTGAGCGAGGAGACCACCTGCGACATCGTCGATGTCTTGACAATTCCGATTACGGGTTGATTGCGCTCGTACTGTCGGTCGATAACCTCAACGTAGTTGCGGACAATGTCAGCTGGGAGTCCCCACGATCCGGCTGGCGACCTTCCGCCTGCGTAGTCGAGTAGCACCCAGTAGATGATTCCCAACGGCAGGACAGACCCGTCAAGGAACATCGCCCCGTTGACGCTGTTAAGCGAATTGACCGCTTGCTGCCCCTCGCTTAGGCGCTGGGCGACTGCCCCCACCGACTTCGAGATGTTGCGTGGCTCTTCGGTTGACTCGGGGAACCGTACCAACTCGCCCACAACGTACTCCCCCTCGATGGTCTTCCGGTGGAGAGTGGTTTCGGCGTCGTTGAGGTATGTCACGCCAACAATCCGTCCTGACTGTTCGACCGTGCGATTAGCCGAGTCGCCAACGGCGGCAGTCTTTGCGTAGGCGGCGTCGATGACCATCCCGTTGTTGTACTCCATCGGACGGGTCGTGCTAGCGTCGACTCCGTAGTTCCTGCTGCTCCACGGGTCTTCGGCCCACGTTCCTAGCTCATCGATTCGCGTCCGCTGGTAGGTCGGATCGCCTATCGGCTTCACTAAGCCTCCGTCGAGCCCCAGCAACTCGAACAGCCGACGCGCGTGTTCGGACTGTGACTCAAGTTCGCGGGGAACTGCTGCGTCGATCTCGGCGAACAGCTCCCGAACGGTGCCGACAGCTTCGGAGTCCATCTTCAGTCGGCCCCCGCGGAACGCATCGTGACACGGCTGGTGTTCGTCACCTCGTCGATTTCGACGTGGCAAGCGTGGTCGGCGCCATCAATCAGCGTCTCGTCATGGGAGACGACAATAACCTGCGGGACATCCCACTCCCGAATTCGGTCGAGCATCTCCTCAAGTTGGCCGACGTGTCCCTCATCGAGGAAGGTGGTCGGTTCGTCGAGGATGAACGGGGGAAGTCGGCCACGGTCGCCGCCCTCCAGTTCGGCGATGAGTTTGTAGATGCCCGCCCGGAGCGCGAGGTTGACGATCGCCCGCTCCCCGCCACTGGCGTTGCTCGGGTCTTCGGTGGTGCCGTCGTCGCACAGAAGTTGGATTTCATAGTCGTAGCTGTCGCTGCGCTCATCGTAGGTTTCAGAGACAACTACCCGCTGGTAGCTACTGTTCAGGTAGATGTTCTGGAAGATATCGTTCGTGTACTCGTTGATGTACGCGAGGTACTTCTCACGGAGTTCCGACTTGACGTTTTCGTAGACACTGAGGGTGGTGTCGAGTTCGCCGTGAACGGCGTCGGCCCACTCCGCCCGCTGCTCGAACTCCTCGATGCGTTCCTTCAGGTCACGCAAGTTCGACAACTCGTTCTGGAGCGTGTTCCGCTCCTCTCGAAGCTTGAGGGCCTCGGCCTGTAGCTTGTCTCGCGTCTCCTTTCGCTCCTCAATCTTGTCTTCCACCTGTTCAAGCTTGGCCTTCAGTTCCTCGAGATTGGTATCGCCCAGTTGCTCCTTGAGGCCTTCACGCTCCTCTCGAAGGTCTGTGAGCTGTTCGTTGAGCGTCTGGATCATCTCGCGGTGGGCCTCGATGCTCTGCTGCTCGTCAGAAATTTCAGACTGTTTCTCGTCAATCTCGTCGTAGAGGTCGACGATTTCCTCCAGCGTCTCTCTTCGATCTTCGAGGGTGTCGACCTCTGCTTTAGCCTCGCGGAGCGCTGCCTCGCAGTCTTCGACGGTACCCTCTTGCTCGTTGATCTCTGACTGGAGCGATTCAATCCGGTCGCGTGTCTCGGTGATGTCGTCCTCTTTCTCTTCCACTACCGTGCGTAACTGGTCGACTTCCTCCGCTATGTCTTCTACGCGCTCGTGGTGTTCTGCGACCGTCTCGAACTGGTCAACGACAACCTCACCGCGTTCAATCGCTTCTGCCAGCTCGTCACGGTCGGTTTCGAGCTGCTCAATCTCATCCTCGAGGTCAACGATGTCGTCTTCGAGCGTATCAATCTCGTCCTCGTGTGACTCAACCTCCATCTCGAGGTCATCGATGTTCGCTTGGAGATCGTCTCTTTCGTCGCCGAGGCCTTCGAGTTCGTCCTCGGCAGTCTTGACCTCCTCACGGCGGAACTCCACGACGTCGAGGACACCGTCGCGGAGGTCGCCGAGCGCGGCCTTCTCCTGCTGGAGCGTCTCTCGTTCGTCAAGCAGTTCGTCCAACTCCTCGCGGGTTTCTTCGAGAGTGGTCTCTATCTCATCGACCTCAGCCTCGATGTGGTTCTCATCCACAGGCTGCCTGCACCGTGGACACTTGCCCTCCTGGTCGAGTTCGCGTAGCTCTTCGCGCTCGTCGACCAAACTGCTCTCGCGCTCCTCGAGCGCCGAGATGCTGTTGCCGACCTTGTCGAGGCCGTCGTTCAGCGCCTCGATTCGGTCGGGTAGTCGGGTGTCGGCAGCGGCCTGTAGTTCCTCGGCGGACAGCTCGATGTCGTACTCGCCAGCGCATTCGTCCAGTGACGAGAGCCGGTTCTCGAACTCGTCAGTGGCCTCGTCGAGTCGTTGCTCGGCTGCGTCGATGTCGTCCCCAAGCGAGTCGAGTTCTTGTCGCTTCTCCTCGAGGGCGTCCCGAGCATCGTCCACTGCCTCCCGTTCGTCTTCAAGATCACTCTCGCGTTCGGAGAGCGTAGTCTCGCGCTGGGCCAGTTCGGTCTCGATCTCTCCGTGTCGGTCGTCGAGTGTGTCAATCCGCTCCTCCACATGGTCGATTGTCTCGGCGTCGATCTCGTCGCCGAAGTCAACATCAGGTAGGAATTCCACCGCCATCTTGTTTCGCTCGTCGACGGCGTCTTCGAGACCGTCCCCCGCCGCATCGAGGTTGTCCTCGCAGGTGTCGAGTTCCCTCTCGAAGGTATCGCGCTCGTCCTGGAGTTCCTCTAGTTCTTTCTGTGCCTCGTCCAACTCCGCTTCGAGGTCGTCGAGTGCCTCCTTCGCCTGCTCGAGGTCGTTTTTGCGATTTGCCTCCTCGACCGACGTCGCTTGGAGTGCGTCTTGCGTATCATCGAGTGAGGTCTTGGCCGTGTCCACGGTGTCGACATCCATGTCGACCGTAGCGGCGAGTTCGTCAATATCGTCTTCGAGGTCATCAATGACTACACCGAGGTCATCGATGGTGGCCTCGCACTCCTCAATTTGCTGCTGCCTCTCCGTTCGCTTCTCCTTTGTTTCCTTGATCTGGTGCTCCTTCTCGCGCTTCTGCTCGACGGCATCCTCATAGTCGTCTATGTCACCTGCGAGGTTAGCACGTGTGTCTCGCAGGTCATCCAAGTAGTCTTCCACCTTGTTGACCTGCGAGTCGAATCGGTCGATGTCTTTAGTGAGTTCGGTGATTTCATCTTCGAAGTCATCCTCGTCGCGTTTGAAATTCTCACGGAGTTCCTTGCGGCGGCTCTCGGCGTTGTCGCGCTTACGATCCCGCACGCGTCCCGCCCCCCGACGGGCTATCTTCATCGTCTCGATGTAGTCGTCGATCTCGTCGAGTCCAAGAAGACCGTCAATCATTCCCGCCCGGTTGCTTGCGTCGATCAAGCGGTCGATCTCACCCTGCTTGACATAGACTGAGTTGGCGAAGTCATCCTCGTCCATTCCGATGATGCGCCTCACTTCGTCGTGAACGTCTGTGATTCCTGTCACAGGCTCGGACAGCGCCGGTGAAGTGAGCGTCGCGCTGTTCGGTGTACCGGTCGTATAAATTTTCCACTCGACGGTGTACTCCACGTCGCCGACTCCGAAGACGAGCCCGACGGTTCCCTTGGTCTCTCCACGCCGGACAATCTCCTCGAGGTTGAACGAGTTGTTGCCGACGTTCCGAATCTCCGAGAGGAAGAGACCCCCGAACAGGCCCATCAATAGCGATGTCTTTCCCGCTCCGTTGTCGCCGTGGATGAGGATCGTCCCCTCGGGGAACTCGACCGTCTGGTCGGCGTAGCTTCGGATGTTCTGGAGGCGGAGGTGCTGCATCCTCATTCTTGGCCCTCCACTTCTGTCACAGCTTGTCCGTCGAACGCCTCGTCTTGCGCCTCCATGAGGAGTTCCTCCACCTCATTGTCGAACCCAGACCGAGCGACGGAATCGGTACGGATGCGTTCCTCGATCTCCAGCGAAATTTCGCTGAGGTTCTGTTCGCTCAGTTTCTCTTCGATCAAGCGGTCGACGCTCTCTATTTCGCCGCGCGGCCCTTCAGAGAGATCGATGTCGGGCCCTCCACGCTCGTCATCGACGCGACACACAGCGGCGCCGCGGTTGATGACGGCCTTGCGCACGTCGCGGGAGGTGACTGACGTCGATTCCCCGTTGAGTACCACCGAGACGACCTTATCCTCCACGTGGTGGCGGTCAATCACATTTTCGGCGTACGAGTGGTCGTCATCCTCGGCGAACGTGATTCCGATGGTGATGAAGTCCCGAGTGTCCAATTCTCGCTCTCGACGGGTCAACTCACCACCATCGATCTCTAGGAGACTCACCGTCCTGGGCTCTATCTCATCCTTCGCGCATCGCTCCGTCGACCCGGCGTACCAGACCTTCGTCCCGGCTTCGACTGTACCGACGGTCTCGTGGTAGTCTCCGAGTGCAACGGCGTCAAGATCGACGTTGACCCGTTCGAGAACGTCGTCAAGAGGGTGCTCAGCAAATAGTTCCGGCACCGGCGGATCGAGGAGTTGGTGCATACAGAGGATCGTGAACGTGCCTTCTGGTGGTGCTTTGAGTTGGAAGTCCTCGGCGTGCCACGCCGGCTTGGTTACGGCGTCAATGCCATAAAGGACAACCTCATCTGTTGCCTGTGTGGGATGTTTCGTGAGGCGTTCGGCTGCTCCCGTCTTCTCGATTAGGTCGAGGTATTGATCGTCCATCTTCCGCTCGTGGTTTCCGACGATGCCGTAGAACGGAATTCCCGCAGTTTCGAGGCGCTGTAGGATGTCTATACAGCGGTTCAGGTCGGGAAGGCTCGGATCACGCGAGTCGAACAGGTCGCCCGTGTGTATGACCGCGTCGACATCTTGCTCAACGGCATACTCTATGGCTTTCTCGAATGCGTCAGCGAAGTCATCCCGGCGGATATCACTCCCATACTGCCGGTTTCCGAGATGAGTATCGCTGATATGAAGAAGACGGGTTGACATTTCGATTGAATGTACTAATTGCTGTACTGATAAGCTTGAGTATACCATCCTGAAAGTAAAACCGCGATTCCTCGGGCCACTGTTCGCCCAGCCTCTCCATAATCAATAGCCCACAGTTCACGATCTCAGCCCACGGGCACGGTCATTCATACGATGTCGTTGGTGAAGAGAACTCGACCAACTAGTTTTGTATCACCGATAATAGTCCTTCGTGGGTTACCAGCTCTTGATGACGCGTTTTAACGACCTCAGAGTGACCTTTACGCCTGCGAACTATCCGGTTCTCAAGTAGTCGAAAGCCCTCCCACCGGTAGCACCATCTCCTCTGTTAACAACGGCTGTCAGGGTCGGTGAAGACTGAGTGGATTACCGCCCGGGACTGGCTGATGGTTGAGCGGAGGAAGCGGGAGGATCGGCTGGTGTAACGATGGCCTATCAGTCCAGCACTTCTTCCAGAATGATGCAGTTCAATTCCACCGTCGGGTCACCAGCGTAGATACCGGCCAGCTGAGGGACGTGACTCATAGCCTCAAGTACCCGCCCGCGCTGCCGATCGATTCGGAGGCGGCGGTCGACATCCACGGGTACCTTCGTCATCGTTGCCAACCCCGGTGTGTCCGAGTTTTCATCTGCAACGTAGTACATCTGATGCGTGTAGATCTCGTCTCCGTCTTCGGGATGTTTGATGTCGACGTGGAAGGTCGTCGTGCCTTCAGGGCCGGGGATTTCGGGTGTGTGCCTGACGTCGATTTCCCAGTTGGGCGCGTCTTCGGTGCAAATTATTTCATCCAACTTGCTCTCGAAGATGCTCACGATTCCCTGCCCCTCGAACTTGGAAAGCTCCCAGATAGGAGTGAGGGAGTCGTCCTTGGGGTCGATGTCTAGAATTTCGGCAAGTTTCAGTATTTCCTCACGGTCGGAGTCCTCGCCAAGAACGAATTCTTCGAGTTGGGCGATCATCTCCTCGGTGATCTCCGCGTCCTCAGCATCGAGACCCCCGTCAATTCCGGTACCAGATGGTTCAGAATCACCAGTCTTGAGCAGCCCCACATCATACATCGCCCACTGTAGTTGCGATGGGATACGCGGGCCGCGCTCCCTATTGACGATTCCGGGGTCGTAGTCTAGACTGTCGAAGAGTCGCCTACCGAGGTCGGTTGCCCGCATAGTATAGTTGCCGTCACTGGAGCCACCGCGGAGGAAGTAGCCTGACTTGGTGTTTGAGGCGGCGTACTCGTAGAGACGTGCCATCTGTTGTCTGACACTTCACACAACCATACGTCACAGTGTCGATTCACACCTACGCATCACAGTCACGTGTAGTAGGCACACACCTAACTAACAGCTACAGCATGCATCGAAGTCTGTCTAGTGTGCGCTCAGAGGAAACTACCATACTGGCGGAACTTGGTGCAGTTATTCAGTTTTGGGATAGAAGATGTGATCGTAGTCGTGATACGTTAATTGGTGAATGTCGTTCAATGCGCCTGCGATCTCCTTCGTCACCTCTGCTGGCTCAAATAGTCCGTCTCCTTCATCTTTGGTCGGCAACTCATCAGTACTCCAGGTTCGGGTGAGTAGCAATCGCCGCCCCCACTCAGAATCATCATAGGAGGAATCTCCGAGCTCCTCAAGGAAGGGCTCAAGGTCGTCAGTGAGGCCTAATCTGTCTGTCAGACTGTAGCTGGTTGTGTATGGCTGAAGTTGGTTCTCTCGAATAATCTCGAGAACCAAGTCTCTCTGTTCATGCAGAATCTTCCGGAAGACATCGTCTTCGACCTTACCAGTGGCTGTAGTCATCATATAGCCAGCTCTGATGGTGCCAGTTCTCGAATTAAAATCCAAAATCAGATAGTTTTCGTGGGATTGTCTGGTGGCACGTTCCGGGGTGTTACCCTGAGGGACATAACTGAACCACAGGTTTCTCGGCATATTCTCCCAACTCTTCGTTGGGAATGTTTTCCGGCCCGATGAAATCCCTCCAGATACACCACGTCTAAAGAACCGCCAGAAGCGAACTTCATCAGTGAGATAGCTCTCAACGTCTTTTCTGAACAAATTGATTTCACTGTAGTACTGCTTTCGTACCTGATACGCCTGTTGCAACTGTCCTGACAATGATTGTAAATCCTTCATGAGAGTGAACCCTCCAAACGGAGCAAACCCGTTATCCTCGAATATCTGCTCCAACATCGCCATTACACTCCGGTCTGTACTGTTTACCACCCTCAAATCAACATTGAGTAACGCCGAAGCAAGGTCTCGCCAACTGCACCACAGAAAGTCGTCCCGTGGTATACCGGTTCGAGCCTTGATATTTCGAGGTCGCTGACTGTCATCTGTGATGTGCCATAGTCTAAGGGATTCTGAGTTCCAGCCCTCAATGAGATCTGCATACTCATCGGAGAGTTGGCTCGGCCTAGTATGATCACCGAGCTTGGCCTCAACCATGACGGTGAGATTCCGTCCGTCTTCGATGATAACGTCGGGCTCTCGCCTATCTACGGTCACGTGAAATGTGAATTCAGGCTCTGACTGTACATTGATACCCAATGCTGCTTGCTTGAATATCTCGTTGAGCGCCTCCGTGCTCAGTAGCTCAAGACAGCCGAAGACGGCCTTTGTGAGGTCGTCTTCCTTCGAGACGTCTATGAACTCATTTACAAGCTCAAATTGAGTCATTTCCCATCTTCCAGAGTAGTCATCAAATCCTGGAAGTATAACTTCGATGGCGGCTTCATAGTGCCAAGTGGAGATGGAATTTTGAGTATTGGATCTTGGCAGCGAGATGATTCCGTGAGTCAAGTCGGTCTATGTTGGTTTGAAACGATCCGATCCATTTTTCTGATTAACGGCCAGTCTACTTTTCTGGAATCTTTGCAACTCGAGAGAGTGCAACCTTTGGTAGAACTTCGTCTAGGCTACTATTCCCGTCGAAATTATGTTTCTTTGTGCAGTCCTCGCAGAATCCGATTTTTAACGACCAGGCCTTCCCAGCCTCTCTCTTTGTCTTGTCACTCCCTTTCATCTTCCGCGCTTGATCGGATGATACCATCCTCTCGATTCCTTCTTTTGGCCCAGAGGGCACCGGTTTCTCAAGTAATCCTTTTCCGCAAATTCCACACTCAATCGGTTCGTTTTCTCGCATGACGCCCTGAGATTCAGGATGCTTCATTGTGAAGTTGCCCCTCTACATCAATTAACAGTAGATAACGAAGTCTGGTTTGCACGCAACTAGAGAATTGACCAGTGGATATGATGGTTCACAACTACCATCTTTCGTCTGTATGTGTTGCTTCTTTACATCGGGTCACAAATTCGTTGCAGGCAGCTTTGAACTGTTGAAGATTACCGTCAAGTGCGATGATTTCGATCGATGCTGTGTTCCCGTCAAGATTCCCCTCAAGTCTGGAGAATGCTTCTTGGTACTCTTCGTAAGCCTCTCGCGACCATGCGACATCTGAAGATTCACCCTCCTCATCGGGAAGAGGGTTGCTCGCCTGCCATATCTGGAGATTTGTATTAATATTGGCTGAAAACACTCCAGGATTCCCACCAGCATGCCCTTGATGTTCATCTACCAGTAGTTTGAACGAGGCATTCTGTGCCCTGTTGATCTGGACATTTCCTTGTTCTTGAGCAAAATCATACAGCTCACGATATGCCTCAGCCAGTTTCGACGTCACTTTGCCTTGCTGTAGTTTGGAATCAATGTCTGCGAAAAACTCCTCTTCGTTCTCGATTGCCCCATCGTAGCGCGAGGTTTTCTTTGTTCCACGCGCTTCCTCTGTTTGACCGTAGAGCCTAGGAACAAATGCTTTCATACCCTCCCCTTTGTACTGGGCAACCTCTACCGCGAAAACCTCGGCGTCTGAGAAGCCTTCATTGAGAAATTCAACGACACGCTTGAGCTCACTCGGGATCTGGTCTGCAACAAAAAGGATGCGAACACGTTTTGCTCGAAGATTCGACTGTGCTTGTTCCCAGAACTGGCTCGGAGAGTCGTCAACGAGCAGTTCACCAAGAACTTGATCAGGATCATGGCCCTGTTGCTCCCAAGTTTGACCAAAGTGTGTTTCCAGGGTGTCGGCATCCCAGTGGATGCAAGCATGTGATATGTAGTCAAGGGCTTGTCCAACCACTTCTCGACGAATTCTGGTGTCTGAGGCGCGCTTCACTTCAACAAGTGTCGGAATGGCATCTTGGTCAATAAATAGATGGTCAGCTGACCAACGGCCACCACCGCCCTCGTGATCCGGAATACCGGCTTCTCGAGCAATAAGTGCCCAGTTTCGGGGGGTCTCTGGGTTCATTTGATTACCAGCAAGAAGCCGGGGGAATTCAGCAAGGCGTTCTTGGAGGACGTCTTCTTCTGGATAAGAATGTTCAGTCATTTCGACGAGTTCGCCATCTTGTTCGAGGTAGATTCCACCATCCATCTTGTTCATCTCGCTACTACCACTCAGGACACAAATATTCGCGGGGCGATATGTGCTGCTACACAAGAATCGAGCTGCTATGGGAGTGGATAGTCCGATAGAACAGCGGGGAGTGAATTCAGTCAGTCGAATTAGTCACCAAAGGCCTCTCGATATACTTGAAGCCGACGTCGAGCGATCTCGTATGAATTTGCGATACCAGCATAGGCATTTGCCCAGAACACTTGCCAAATTACAAGAAACCTCCTCCAACCGTGTGCAAGAATTATCCCGGTCTCAGCTATTGCCAACCCTGTGAAAGCAAGCAATCGAAGTGCCTCGTCAATCGCTTGAATGTATCCTTCTCCATAAAGCCGGCTGAAAACACCTCCATGCTGGTAATTAGCCCATGCTCGGAGCATCAATAACGCGTCATAGAAGGTGTTTAGACCACCCTCGTTTGTCCAGTCAAATTCTTCGAGTTGACCATAGAGATTCTCCAGAGAATCTCGCGCATTCTGCTGGAGGATATCCTCTTGCCGGTCGAAATTCTGATCAGGGATTGGGAATGGTACTGTCCAGTCGAACCAGTTCGAAGAGTCGGAACCAGTCGTTGCTTGAGGGAAGAACATAAACGGGTAGGCATACAACGAATTCCCGAGTTGCGGCATCATTTCACGTCTATGCTTCTTCCACATCCGGACATGAGACCCACCAGAATCGTTTGATCTAATCTCATCAAAATTAGCGTGCATTAACGCACTTTGGGCCTTAAAAATCGCGTAGTAACACTGTGCAATTCTCCACTCTGTCGTCCTCATGCGATCCTCTCCAACGCCTTCAACAGGATCATTCAACGCAAATTCATCACGCCAAGCATTCGTGATGTTTCGAGCAATCTCATCATGCTTCTCCTGTGGGATACTATCTCGAAAGAATGATTCTATTGTGATTCTGTTATTTTTGGCATTTTGAACAACATGATAGAGAACATGATTTTGGATATCTTCGAGATTTGTTCCCCAAGTACCGGAATTACAACGAATGCGAGAGAGATCAAGTCCGAATTCGCTCCTGGAGGCACTGGGCCGCCCGAACCGGTCTTCTACTCGTGGATGATAGTCATGCCGATCCCATTCATAAGCAAGCTCGTATCCTTTATTCACGGATCGGAAGAACTCACCGACTGGGGCACCCTGCTGCATGAAATCGTTCGATGAATACGGCATCAGTTATCTTCCTCCAAGGCGTTGACAGTGCATTTGTTGCATCCAGAGTTCAATATTTTTATAATTGTATAATCATTCTTATATCCAAGGAGGCTTACCATCCAGCCCCGTCCCCGGTAAGCCTCTCATAGTAGTATGATGTCCGTTTACTGTAAACAGGACTATGTCCTTGTATTTCTACCACCTGAATAATGGTCAATCACTTTCCCGCTCCAAGCAGGAAAGAACTCGCAAATGTCCTTCATTCGCACTCCACGGTAACAGATGTCAATTTCTGTGAGGAACATTGGCTTCGAGTCACAGATTCAGAGCAATCCTTGCTCATCTGTACAAACGCCATGGCTGTTGGAGGGGCCGATCAACTAATACGAGGTGCAGAGCTACTAGAAGAAACCGATTCTGGGGTGGTTTTCGTTTCAGTACCAGCTCTGTATGCACTAGGTATTGGCGACCCCAATCGAGGAACTGTGGAGGGGTTAATGGCCCTGACTGCGGGTGCGATTGTTGAAGAAATAGTTGAGTTTACTGTCCATCTCCTAAGTGAAGGATTTGCTGGATATCCAGAACTCCATTTCTCTGACTTGGCTAAGTTCTTCGCGAGTATGTTGTCCTCCGACGAAGATGAAAACGAGCAACGACAGCAGGTGCAGTCAAATTCGCATCAAGGAGAATTCCCTGCAACTTGGCCGGCAGAAATCGAGGAAGGGGTTGTCGATCTCATCACTCGGTGGGTGTTACGAGAAAATCCACGTAATGTAGTTGACTTTTGTTCCGATGGATGGCCACTGGTACCGCGTCTAACTGAGTACTGCAACACGCGAGACAAGAATACCCAAATACAGGTCGTGGACCTGCCTACGCATACTGCACGTGTTGGCCGATTGGTTACGGCATACGGCTACCCACAGCAATACTCAGACCAGATTTCGAAGTTGAATCTCGATACTGTTCTCAGTGACTTGGATGAACAAACGGAACTGGAGGTATTCAATGACATAAACACCCCAGAAAGGCCCCACCCGCCGGATGTTGTCACTTCGGGTATTTGCTCATCAAATACTCCTGATATAATTCCCGCCCTTCGAGAGCGGGCATCAAAGTTGGGCCTTGGTATCCCACCAAGAGTTAGCCCATCAATATATCTGGCTGTAGAGGGAATGAAATCGTTAGCAGATGGCGGGTTCGGAGCATTCGTTCTTCCATTCGCACAATTATCGCGTTCTTCGTTTCTCCAATATGCTTTCGACGAAGGGCGAATCCATGCGATAATGATGTTGGAAAATTCTGAGGACGACCTTAGTGTGAATCACCGTCCAGTGCTGGAGCCTGCTCTCGTACTGTTCAAGAAAGAAGATTCCGATGTCAACTCGAACAGAGTTCGTCTAATCAAAACCAAGCCCACTGAGTTCGACCATCGCATCCATCGGTTGGTGAATGCACCAGATGATCAGGTATCTAACACCGATACTGAAGAGATTGAGGGAGTTTCGCTCGAATTGGTGTCCCCATCTGACCTCTTAGCTCTGAATCCCCGATTCATATTCAAGGAGCCCCAGCTCGCGGCCTTCCTTCGTGATGAAGACACGTATCAATTCGGAGATGTAGTAGACAAAGTGAGGAGAGGGGTTCGAACGGGTGCCAACGATTTCTTTTATTTCGCATCAGACGAACTCCCTGAAGTTGACATCCCGGATCGCTTCTTAACGCCAGCGTTGAAACGGAATCCCGATTTCACGGGAGAAGAATCATACACGATTACGACAAAACGGTCAGATTATTCTGTCCTTGATCTTCGAGAATTTCTAAGGGATTTTGATAACCCAACAGAAGAAGAAGTCTTGAAGGAATTACAAGAACAGGGTTATAATAATTTAGTCTCTTATATCCAAGACCATTCAGACCTGGCAGACCACGCGGGTTTTCAGCACTTTGATGTTTGGTTCTGCCCGTTTAACCAACCAGAAAACAAACCTCCAGACCTGGTGATCGGCCAGTTTTCAGATGGGAAGTGGTACCGATATAGAGCGGAAGGTATGATCATCGACCAGAGTTGGTACGGTGTTTGGTGCGGTGATACTGACCCCAACGCGCTTCAGAAACTGCTGAATTCAGAACCGTATCAACAACTTCTCAGCTAACTTGGCCGGACTATGTCTCCAGTTCATTCTCGATATACTGTGCGAGACCTCGAACAGCTTCCAATCAATATAGGGCCACTGAATGACGGACTGGATGATATTGTTTTCCCCCCAGATCGACGCCGAGACCAAAGGAAACTTGACCGTGCTGTAATTGAGCGCTGTAACAACAAAGCAGCGCAAGAGGCTTTCCAAACCCTTCTTGAACCAGATGACCACTTTGCGTGGGCATGGTTCCTTTCTCCGGAAGAATACGAACAGTTCCAGGGACAGTATGAAGATAGTGAGAAAGAAGCCCGTGAATTTGTGGCAGAGCGTCTCAACGAAGAGGAAATCGGAGAGATGCTTGACGATATCTCGCGGAGTCCGCTCCATGTCGAACGATGGGAGACAATAGAAGAGTTAGCTGATGAGTATCGTGATGGGCGTTATCGCCTCTTTCTGTATGGAGCTACTCCTCAGTTTGAGGGTTTCATTATGGATTGGGCGTTGAAAAACGGACATGAGGTAACGAAACGTGATGGGCGTCCATATGTCCGTATAAGTGGACAAACTAGAGAGGAGGATGACGAGTTCCCGAAGGGGCTTGGTAAGTTAATCGAGAAATTCATCCCTCGAGGATTCGGTGATTTTCTGCAAGACGATATCACAAATCTTAGGAACACAATCACTCATGGTGAAATCATCGAGGTTTCCCATGAGCGTGCAGCGGTCTGCTTACTTGCACTCCACACCTTGGCTCTTCAAGTTTCGGAAGGCCGGCTCGGTGTTTATAATCAGGAGAGGGAGATTTGAACCGGGATTATACTTCCTCAACTACTCATCAAGCGTGTCTGCTGCCTCGTCGAGGGTCGTCTCGTTCAACCACAATTCCACATCCTCGTTGGCCTCCATCGCCTCTACAGCCTCTCGGAGATTTTTCTCATCCCGCTCGAATCGGTATTTTCCCCGTATTGGAAGCTACCGTCTTCACCTCCCTCTACGAGGTCATAGCATTCTGGGCAGAAGCCTCGACAAGACGTGGTACAGCTTCTCCGATAAGAACTGCTACAATTAGCGCCCCGACAACCATCGAAATTTACCGGTCGTACCCGTGTTCGATGCCAGGCATATATCAGACGAATAAACTGGCATGAATAAGTGTATTCCCAGTAGTACCCAGTGAAGATCAGAACACTTCACCGTCCTCCCACAGAGGCTCCTTCACTACCACAAAACGACCTGGTTCTCAAGATGACTGTCGACGAGCTATTCGATTCAGGGAACCTGCTGAACTGGAAGACTGCACCAAACACGCCTACCGTGCGGCTCGCCGACCAAGGACAAACACCAACAAGGCAATCAATATTGCACCGAATGCAGTATTGACTGTGACCAACACTTGTCCGAGAATTTCTAAGGGTAGTTCACGGCGGACCGCAAACCGCTGAACTCTATTGTTTATGTACGGTGTCGGGTTACCGACTCAACCTGTCGTATTCAAGGGTTTCAGATTCGAAATAGGACTTTCTTTCGTTCGAATGTGGATCGGATTTCGGCTATCTGAACAAGGTGGAGCAACGGGAGAGCAGGTAACCGAAATCAAACAACTCCAACAGCAATGGATCGAACTCGGCGACCACCCAAACCCCCAAACGAGTCCGATGACACCGGAATAGATCCTGACCTCGAAGACCTGCAAGAAGACACGCCGAAAGGGAAAATCTGCTGTTCACAATGTGGCCACTACACCGACAGGGGAACTCAAGGATGCCCGACGTGTCGAAGCAACTCGTTCACTGACCGAGGACACTAACCTCGCTCACGCCTCACATTCACACTACACAAGTGAGTCTCACAGCACACACTCACAATCCACAATCTCTTGCAACAACCTCTTGCTAGGTAGGTTTAGACAATAGGCCTGTACTTCCTTTCTGCCTCCGCCTTATCCTCCCCCTTGAACCGAAGATACATCTCGGTATGCTCAATATCGCTATGCCCCATCAACTCCTTCAAGAACGGGATCGGCATCCCTTTTTTGACACGATGCACCGCATAGCTGTGTCTAAACGTGTGTGCCGTCACAGCACGCCGCTGCTCCCCCGCCGCATTCGGCGGACCCAAAGGCTCCTGCACACCCGCCATCTCCGCATACTCATCCACGATTTCCGTCGGGCGCCGTGGATTCAACTGCATACTCTGCCTCCCAACGAGAATATACGGTGACTCACTTGCCGACAAGAACCCATCTCGCGCACCGCCCTCAATCCACTCCCTGAGATACCGCTCCGTTTTCGGCGTGAAATACACTGTCCGATCCGTATCCTCATCGTCAATCTCTCGCCACTCACTCTCACCCTCCTGTTTCACCGTTACCGTCTCAATCGCACGTTCTTCCCAGATGATTTTGTCGAGACGCAGCGACACCAATTCCCGCGCCCGCACCCCCGTGTCCCACAACAATCTCAAAAGCACGAGATCTCTCAACTTTTCAACCACCTCGAGGATTTTTTTGTAATCTTCTATTTCGATGTACCGCGGGTCCTTATTGTCCTCTCGTTCCACGAGCAACTCCCACCCGGCTTCATCCATCGGGTTCTTGATTCCTTCAAGCTCTGGCGGTACTGTCTCGTTCGGGTCTTCGGCCCGATCCTGGAACGTCCGGAACATCTTCGACAAGTCATACACTCGATTCGAGATCGTTGAGTCGCTGTACCCATGTTTTCGCTGCTCGATTTGGAATTTCCGAATTGCGTACTTCCCGGGCGCCAGTAAATCCCGACCTGTCTCCGCACAGAACACTGCGTAGTGCCGAATACTCGACTTCCGGTTCAAATACCCGCGTTTCGACACAGTGTATTTGCTGTCCTCAATGTACTCCTGTGCCGGATCGGGTAGGGTTTCGACGTCCGGAAGCGACGCGTATGGCCCGCGTGGATCATCATCGGTGTCGTTGTTGGTGTTACTCATCCGACTCTGATTCCCCGGTTTCGTTCGAGTCGTCCATTTCTTCGAGGACGGACTGGATTTTGCTGGTGTGGAAGGCGATGGTGTCCTCGATGTCATCTTGCGTGACGTGCTGGTTCTCAAGGGATTCGAGTGAATGGTTCGCTGACATCATTAACGACTCTAAGCGTTCGTATTGACTCTCGATGTCGTAGAACATGTTCTTGATACCGTCCGGAACATCTCTGGCATCCTCGCTTTTGTCTCTCGCAATTTGCTTGCTAACGGCGGTCCGGACGAGATCGCTTAGGTGGTCGTACTGAGCATTTTGTTCTGCATGGTGTTTCCAATCGGCTTTAACACCCGCGTCCACTACTACCTCGACAGTGACGGAGTCACCCATGGAGCATCGAGATACGCTAAAATGTTGTAAAGGTATCGGGAGGGTATCCGGATAATATGACTGACTGGACAGAGAAGTATCGCCCTCGGTCGCTGTCGGCGATACGCGGCAACAACAAAGCCCGCGACCAGTTCCGCGAGTGGGCGCAGACGTGGGACGACCACGGCGACGCCGTCATCATCTACGGCAGTCCCGGCGTCGGCAAGACCTCCGCGGCGCACGCGCTGGCCAACGACATGGGGTGGGAAACCGTCGAGTTGAACGCCTCCGACCAGCGGACCGCCGCCGTCATCGAACGCTTCGCGGGTCGCGCGGCGATGAACGAGACGCTCGGCGGGTCGAGCAGAGGCGAGTCGGGGCGACAGCTAATCGTCCTCGACGAGGCGGACAACATCCACGGTAACTACGACCGCGGCGGCGCGCGCGCCATCACGAAACTCGTCAAGGAGGCGGGTCAGCCGATGGTGCTCATCGCCAACGAGTTCTACGAGATGAGCCGCGGTCTGCGTAACGCCTGCGAGTCGATCGAGTTCCGCGACGTGAGCGCGCGCTCTATCGTTCCCGTCCTCCGCGACATCTGCCGTCAGGAAGGTGTCGAGTACGAGTCTGAGGCGCTCCAGCGAATCGCCGACGTCAACAGCGGCGACCTCCGCGGCGCGGTCAACGACCTCCAGGCCGCCGCCGAGGGCCGAGACAGCATCACCGAGGAGTCCGTCGCAACGAGCGACCGGGACCGCTCCGTGGGCATCTTCGAGTTTCTGGATCAGGTGCTCAAAGAGGAGTCGCCGCGGGAGGCGCTGTACACCTCCTACGACGTAGACGAGACGCCCGACGACCTGACGAAGTGGGTCGAGGACAACATGCTCGACGTGTACGAGGGCGAAGAGGTCGCCCGCGCCTACGAGTTCCTCGCCAACGCCGACCGCTGGCTGGGTCGCGTGCGTGCGAGTCAGGATTACAGTTACTGGCGCTACGCGGGCGACAACCTCGCCGCGGGCGTCGCCGCCGCCCGCGACGGCACGAAGGGAGGGTGGACGCGCTACGGCCGCCCGCAGTTCTGGCGCTCGAAGGATAAGACCGGCGACGAGGTGGCCCGCCGCGTCGCCGAATCCAGCGGGACGAGCATGAGCATCGCCCGGCGACGCATCGTCCCGTACCTCTCGGTGATGTCCCACCACTGCAAGCCGCGCGACCTCACCGTCGAAATGGCGGCGTACTACGAATTCGAGGAGAAACACGTCGCCCACGTCACCGGCAGCGGCGAGTCGACGAAGAAGGTCCAGTCCATCGTCGAGGACGCCCAGCAACTCCGCGGGGAGGCGATGGAGGCACACTCCGGCGGCGCGTTCGCTGGCTCGCCGAGCGGGACTTCCGAGGGCGGAAGCGACGGCGACGACGACCCGAGAGAAGACGACCCGGCCGCCGTCTCGGAGACGGCCGAAGAAGACGACCCGGCCGAGTCAGCGGCCGACGGCGGCAACGAAAGCAGCGCCGGCGGTGACGACGAGGACGAGAGCGACGACGGTCAGTCGGGGCTCACCGACTTCTTCTGATCGCGGTTATCGGTTCGTCGGCCCGCCGGACTCGACCGGCAGGTCGAAGTACCGGTTCTCGTCGACGGTTCCGAGGTCCGGGTCCGACGCCAGCGCTTCGAGCGTCCGTCGGAACGCCGCCCGCGAGACGGCGACTTTTCGGGCGTAGTCGATACTGTCGCGCTCGTCGGACTGCCCGGCGACTTCGTACAGCATCCCGGCGGCGTTCGTCCTCGGAGAGAGCGCGTCGAGGTACGACCCCCAGAGCGGTTCGTAGCCGTAGCGCGTCACTCTCCCGAACCCACCCACGGACGAGAGTTGATGGGCGACGAACGAGTTGAGTCGGAGCGAGCGCCGACTCGTCTCGGCGTCGATGAACGGGTTGACGATGGTTTCGGGGGGTTCGTCCGGCTCGTAGGCGGGTGCTCGTTCGAGATACGACGGTCCGAACGGAGCCATGACGCTCAGAAGCGAGGACGTCTCGCTGCCGCGCCCCTCGGCCTCGACGCTCTTGTGGTGGTGCGCTATCGCCACGTCGGGGTTCGCACGTCGGTACGAGTCGGCGACGGCGGCGGTTTCAGGCGCGAGTTCGAGGCCGCATCCGCGGAGAGTGTACCCCCGGTAGGTCCGGTCGTGTCGCCACCGCGTCTCGCCGTCTTCGTCGTACCGCGTCCATTCGCTGGGCGCCCGAGTCTGCGACGAGCCGTCGGCATCCGGCGTCTCGGCAGTCGGGTCGAAATCGCGGTTCAGGTCGTAGCCGGGCGGTCCGTCTGCGGTGTGGTAGTCGGGTTCGTGTCGGGAGTCGCGCTCTCGCCACTGCTGGGTGTTCTCGCGACGGGTGACGCGCTCTTCGGTCCCGTCGTCGTCCTCGTCGCGGGCGAACATCGCCCCGTCGGGGTTCGCCCGGGGAACGACGGTGAGTGTGAGTCGACTCAGGAGGTCCCTGTTGGCCTCGGGGTTCGAGACCATCTCGCGGACGAGGGCGAGTATCGCTTCGGTTCCGGCGGGTTCGTCGCCGTGCAGTTGCGTCACGAGGTGGACGTTCGTCTCACCCCGCCCGACTCGAAGCTCCCAGAGAGGATCGTTTCGACCGGCGGAGCGGCCGATTCGGCGGAGCGTGACGTGCGAGGAACGGGCGAGCGCGCGGAGTTCCGCCGCGAGTTGTCGGTTCGTGAGCGACGCGGCGGAGTCCGACTGCCGAGCGCGTCGAGTGTCGGTCGCGCCGATCGCCGATTCGACGGCGCTAGGTGCCGAAATCGCCGCCAGTCCGACCGTCGCCAGATACTGCCGTCGGGTCGCCTTCGGGGAACGGTCTTGAGGGAAGATAGTTCACCCAAGGTGCGAGTCGGTGCTAAACGTTTTTCGGCCTGGGATAGAACGTACGGCTTACCGGAGTGTCGGTGGTGACGACCCGTCGTCACAGCGAAGGACACCGGCACTCCGGGACGTGTACGCGCGGCTTTTTGTGATGGCTTCGCATACCGGGGCGTGATGCGCGCCGCAGTCCTGCACGAGTACGGAGAACCGCTTGTCGTCGAAAACGTAGACGCCCCCGACCCCGACCCACACGGCGTCGTCGTCGACGTGGAAGCCTGCGGCATCTGCCGGAGCGACTGGCACGCGTGGCAAGGACACGGCGAGTGGGCCGGCGACCAGGTGCCGAAAGGCCAGATTCTCGGCCACGAACCCGCGGGTCACGTCGTCGCCGTCGGCGAGCGCGTCGACCATCTCCGCGAGGGCGACCGAATCGCCGTCCCGTTCAACCTCGGCGACGGCACCTGCCCGTACTGCCGCAACGGGCACGGGAACGTCTGCGCGGACGGCCTCTCGCTGGGCTTCCAGTCGGAAGCGCCCGGCGCGTTCGCCGAGCAGGTCCACGTCCCCTACGCCGACTACAACGCGATGCCGCTCCCAGAGGGCGTCGCCGCCCGCGACGTGGCCGCGCTCGGCTGCCGGTTCATGACCGCCTTCCACGGGCTCGCCCACCGCGCCGACCTCCGGACGGGCGACTGGGTGGCCGTCCACGGCTGCGGGGGCGTCGGCCTCTCGGCCGTTCAGGTGGCGAACGCGGTCGGCGCGCGAGTAATCGCCGTCGACATCGATAGCCAGAAACTGGACCTCGCGCGGAAGGCCGGCGCGGACGCCACCGTCGACGCCAGCGACCTCGACGGCCGCGGCGTCACGAGCGCGATTCGGGCGGAGACCGACGGCGGCGCGCACGTCTCCGTGGATGCGCTCGGCCTCGAAGAGACGTGCCGGAACTCCGTCTTTTCGCTCCGAAAGCGCGGCACGCACGTCCAACTCGGTCTGACGACCGAGAAGGAGCGCGGCGAGGTGTCGCTACCGACGGACAGGATGACGATGCAGGAGATTTCCTTCTTGGGCTCTCGCGGGATGCCGCCGACGCGCTACGAGGAACTGTTGGGGCTGCTGGCGACCGGCGACGTGGACCCCGGCGCGCTCGTGAGCCGCGAGGTGGCGCTGTCGGACGTCCCGGAGCGACTGGCGGCGATGACGAACTACGAGACGGAGGGTATCGAGGTCGTGACGGAGTTCTAGCTCGGTAGTTCGGACGAGTCCCGCTCTTCGGACCACCGCACTAACACTCGAAGAAAACCGAACCCCGAGAACGCGAGACAGAGCACGAACCCGATGCTGAACAGCACACCGTCGAGTCCGTGCATCGGGGCGATTTCGTACAGTATCAGCAGCAACCCGACTCTGTAGCCGTTCGTGATAACCTCGCTCGCACTGGAGGGCGACATGTCGTATCCCCGTCCGGACAGCCACGGTATAGTTTCGACTATCGATCGACAGAAGGGAAAAGAACCGGGCGGAGAGCGCGAATCAGAACGCCTTCTACCGCCCGCTCCCCGAGCCGAGACCCGGAATCGACGTCCGGTCTTCGACGTAGTTCATCAGCCGCGACGCCGTGATGACGAGCGCCAGGTACAGAATTGCGGTGATGGTGAACATCGCCGTGTAGCGGAAGTTCGAGGAGGCGATGTCGTTGGCGCGCTTGAACAGCTCGGGGACGGTGATAAACGCCGCCAGCGAGGAGTACTTGATGAGGTAGATGAGTTCGTTCGTCCACCCGGGGATGGCGAAGCGGAGCCCCTGCGGGAGGACGACGTACCGAATCGCGTCCACTTTCGAGAGACCGATGGCGCGGCCCGCCGTGAGCTGTCCGGTGTCGACGCTCTGGAGCGCCGAGCGGATGTACTCCGCCTGGTAGGCGGCGCTGTTGAGGATGAACCCGACGAGCGCGGCCCACGCGGCGTTGTTGGCGAACACGCCGTCGAGGAAGCCGGGGACGAGCCCCGAGAAGTTCAGCCCGTAGTAGAGCACGAACAACTGCGCGAGAAGCGGCGTCCCGCGCAGGAGTTCGGTGTAGACGAGCGAGACGTACTTCGTGACGTCGCCGTAGACGCGGGCGACGCTCAGCGGCACGGCGATGAAGAAGCCGAAGAAGATCCCCAAGACAGTGAGTACGAGCGTGAGCCACAGCCCCTCCGAGAGTATCGGTAGATACTCGGCAGCGAACGCGAGCGACTCGAACGCGCCCGCGAGAAACGGAATTCCGGTGCCGAACGACTCGATGGTCGCGGGCGCGACGAACGGCTGTCCGACCGGTACGAACAGGCCGCCGAGCCAGTCGTTGGCCCACCGCAGCAGCAGCCAGCCCCAGAACAGGACGCCGGCGGCGACGAGCAGCGCTCGTCCGACCGCGCCGGTCGAGATGCGGGTCTCGCCCTCTCCCTCCCGGGCGGCGTCGACGACGGGCTCGCTCATGAGTGCATCTCGGTGATGCGCCGGAGGAACGACGCCGTGCGGTCCTGTTCGGGGCGATCGAACAGCTGTTCGGGGGGGCCGCGCTCGACGATTTTCCCGCCGTCGAGAAACAGCATCTCGGAGGCGACCTCGCGCGCGAAGCTCATCTCGTGAGTGACGACGAGCATCGTCATCCCGCGCTCGGCGAGGTCGCGCATCACCTCCAGCACTTCCCCGATGAGCTCGGGGTCGAGCGCGCTCGTCGGTTCGTCGAACAGCATCAGTTTCGGCTCCATCACCAGCGCGCGGGCGATGCCGACGCGCTGCTGCTGCCCGCCGGAGAGTTCGCCGGGGTAGGAGTCCGCTTGCGGCGTGAGTCCGACCATCTCCAGATGCTCGTCGGCGCGTTTGCGCGCCTCCTCCTTGCTCAGGCCGAGCACGCGGCGCGGCCCGAGCATGATGTTCTGCCGCGCCGTGAGGTGCGCGAAGAGGTTGAAGTCCTGAAACACCATGCCGACCTCCTTGCGGAGTTCGTTGACGTCGACGTCCGGGCCAGTGACGCGCTCGCCGTCGAGGTAGATGTCCCCGCTGTCGACTTCGGTGAGTCGGTTGACGCACCGGAGCATCGTCGACTTCCCCGACCCGCTCGGGCCGACGAGCACCGTCACGTCGCCGCGGTCCATCTCGAAACTGATGTCGCGGAGCACTTTCTCGGTCCCGTAGCTCTGGGAGACGCGGTCCACCGTCAGTAGATGTGTCGTGTCACTCATGTGCGTCGACCTCCGTCGAACTGCCTCAAACCCGCCGTCACGCCTGCTCACCGCTCGGTATCTCGTAGTACGACCCGACGAAGTCCAGTCCCCGATTCGTCACGAACGTCAGCACGAAGTAGATGGCGCTGACGAACAGCACGACTTCTAACACCGCCGTCGTCTGGCGGACGAACAGGTCGTAGCTCCGCGTCAGCAGCTCCGCGAGGCCGATGGCGAAGACGACGCTGGTGTCCTTGAGGACGATCGTCACTTCGTTCTGGAAGCCCGGAATGGACCGTCGAAGCGCCTGCGGAACGACGACGTGGCGGATGGCCGCGAACTTGCTCATCCCGACCGAGCGTGCCGCCTCCAACTGCCCCTCGTCGACGCTTTGAATCGCGCCGCGGAAAATCTGCGACTGGTATGCCGCGCTGCGCAGTCCAAGACCCAACGCGCCCGCGATGAACGCGTCCGAGAGCGTCACGGACATATCGAACAGTCCGAGCGTGAGACTCGGCGTCGAGAAGACGAAGTACATGAAGATGAGGATGACGACGATGGGCGTGCCTCGAAGGACGATGCCGACGACTTCGACGACGAACCGGCTCACCCGGCCGCCGTACACCTCCACGATACCCGCGGGGAACCCGACGAGAAAGCCGAGAAGCATGCTGACGACGGTGAGAACCACCGTCAGCACTGCACCGACCAGAAGATACGGGGCGTTGTCGAGGACGAACGCCCAGTCGCCCGTGGCCTGTGCGACGACTGTCGGGTCCATCCGTTACTCCCCGACTGCGGACGAGTTCGAGCTGGTGCCCGTGGCGTTGCCGGAGGAGTCGTTTCCGGTCGACTCGTTGCCCGACGCCCCCTCGCCGGAGCCGCCGAACCACTCGTTGCGAATCTCCTCGTACCGGCCGCTGTCGCGGACCGCCTGCAGTCCTTCGTTGAGCGCCGACTGCACGTCGCTCTCGTTCTGGCGGAGACCGAAGCCGTAGCGCTCGCCCGTTTCGTAAACGAACGCGATTTCGACGTTGCGCTGGTCGGCGAACGTCTGCGCGACCGGCTGGTCGATGACCAACGCGTCGACGTTGCCGTTTTCGAGGTCCTGGACGGCGAGAACGTAGTTGCCGTAGGTGCGGAAGTTCGACTGTTGGATGTCGCCGTCGGCGACGAGCTCGTTCTCGATGACGCCCGCGCCGGTCGTCCCCTCTTGGGCACCGACGGTCTGCCCGGCGAGGTCGTCGAGCGACTGCGGATTGAAGTCGCCTCCTCCGGCGACCAGAATCGCCTGGTCAGCGTTGTAGTAGGGGTCCGAGAACGCGATGGTCTGTTGGCGGTCCTCGGTGATGGTCATCGCGGCGGCGATGACGTCGATGCGGTCGTTCTGCAGCGCCGGGATGAGCGAGTCGAACTCGAACTCCTGCCAGTCGCCGAGCGTGTAGTCGGTCTCTTCGACGACCGCCTCCAGCAGGTCGATGTCGAAGCCGACCAACTCGCCGGATTCGTCTTTGAACTCGAACGGCGGGAACCCTGGCGCAGTGCCGGGGACGATTTCCATGCTCCCCGCGCTGTCTCCGCCCTCGGTTCCGGTGTCGTTACCGGAGCCGCCACTGCCGCCGTCGCCGCCGTTGCCACCGTCTCCACCGCCGTCTCCGCCGGTGTCGACGCTGCATCCGGCGGTTACGGTGAGTCCCGCGACGCTCCCTGCTCCGGCCAACTTCAGATACGTCCGACGACTGACGCCAGACTGACGGTTTGACTTCATATCGATAGACGAGGCTAAGCAGACGCTTCAACTTTTCTTCCTGACCGTAAATCACCACGGGCAGTGATGTGTTTATTATACTATTGATAAAGAAGTGCAGAGAAGAATCAGGCCAGCGGTCGTCTCAATCGCCGCTGACGCTGTGCGTGGTCGCCTGTTCGGCGGCGTCGACCCGCCGTGCGAGCCACGTCGCGGCGGCGATGCTGAGCGCCGCAAGGGCGAACAGCAGCGCGTTCAGGTCGCGGATGAGCGGCGTGTAAATGACGAGATCACGACCGAGCAAGGCGATGAGGACGAGCAGACCGACGGCGGTGACGACGAGCGGACGGAGACGCGTCAGCGACGTCTGCGTCTCCGACGCCTGCGTAACCCACACCAGTGCCGCGACGAGCGCCGCGATGGCGGCGAGCGTCGACCCGATGAAAAGCGGTTGGGTCGTCGAACCGTACGGGAAGAGGTCCCAGACCCGACTCGTCAGCGCCGCGAAGACGACGAGCACCAGCGCCGCCGGAAGCGCGAGGTTCACTCGTTCGAGCGCCGACCGCCGGAACTGCCCGTCGTACGCGCGGAGCGTACCGAACGTCAGCGCGGTGAAGATGGTCAGCGCGACGACGAAGTGCGCCGCCTGCGTCGGCACCGAGTAGCCGTTCGGAATCAGTCCCGAGAGCGTCACCGTCACCGCGCCGATGCTCACCTGGAGGGGGAGGACGACGAGCGCGAGCGTCATCGGGAGTTTGACGCTCCGCTTCGCGCCGCGTCTCCACGCCCAGACGGTCGTTCCGAGGATTTGGAAGCCGACGATCATCGCGACGAGGCGGTGGAACCACTCGATGAAACTCGGAATCGTCTGCGGCAGCAGTCCGTTGTCGCACAGCGGCCACTGCGCCGAACAGGCGAGTCCGGACCCGGTCGCGGCGGTGTAGATGCCCAACATCATGAGTAGCGCCGTCGACGCGGTGGTGAAGGCCGCAAAGCGCCGGAACGAAAACCAGTTCGGGCGGGTGCGTGTTCTCAGCATAATCCCTAGCGCAGGGTCGGGGGCGGGCGTACTTAGACCTGTCCGAACGCCCGTCTGGTCCACTCTTCGAACGCTGAACCGCCGAATCGAGCGAGTCCGATCAGGCCGGGTGAATCGCGCCGAAACGAGCGCGCCGAAACGAGCGTCGAACCGGCCGAGCCGGACGAGCCGAAACGGACGGCCGACGGCGTGGCCGACCGCCTTCGACCGGTTGAAGTACGTCCCGCCGGTGTATTCGAACGTGACCGACCACACCGACGATACCGGGATTAGCGTCAGCGGAACCGCGGAGGCGGTAGATTCCAATCGACTCGACGACCGGCGACGCCGGCTCGGCGAGTATCTCGCCGACACCGGTCTCGACGCCGTCTGGTTCGCCCGCCCGAACTCCTTTGCGTGGCTCACCGGCGGCGACAACGTCGTCAGCGCGACGGCCGACCTCGGCGTCGCCGCCGCGGGCTACGTCGCTCCCGAGAACGGAGACGCCAACGCCGGCGAGTTCCGCGTCGTCACCGACAACATCGAAGCGCCGCGCCTCGTCGACGAGGAACTCCCCGACGAGTTCTCGGTCGAGACGGGACAGTGGTACGAGTCGTCGCTCGCGGACTCGGTCGCCGACCACTCGCCGGAGAACGCGGCGGCGGACTTCGACGTGCCGGGGTTCGAATCGGTCGACGCCTCGGCGCTGCGACAACCGCTCTCCAAGGCGGACGTCGAGGCGTATCGAAGCCTCGGCCGCGACACCGCCGCGGCCGTCGAGCAGGTCTGTCGCCAGCTGGAATCCGGCGACACCGAGCACGAGGCGGCGTCGGCGCTGCGCGTGACGCTCTCGGCGCGCGGCATCAACGCGCCCGTCGTCCTCGTCGGCGGGGCCGAGCGCGCGCAGTCGTATCGCCACTACACGCCGAAACTCGCCGAACTCGGCGACTACGCGCTCGTCTCGGTGACGGCCGAACGGGGCGGCTTGCACGCCAGCACGACCCGAACCGTCGCGTTCGACCCGCCGGAGTGGCTGGCGGAGCGACACGAGAAGGCGACGCGAGTCGAAGCGACGGCGCTGGCGGCGACGCGAGCAGTCGGACGCGAGAAGGGACCGGCCTCGGACGTCTTCGGTGCGGTTCGAGAGGCGTACGACGGCGTCGGCTTCCCCGACGAGTGGCAAAAACACCACCAAGGAGGCGCGGCGGGCTACGACGGACGCGAGTGGTTCGGGTCGCCGACGGCCGACGACGAGGTCCATCTCCCGATGGGGTACGCCTGGAACCCGACGATTCAGGGCGCGAAAAGCGAGGACACCGTACTCGTCACCGACGACGGGTTCGAGGTGCTCACGAGCACCGGACAGTGGCCGACCCGGGAGGTCGAGGCCGTGGGGTACGACGCGACGGTCGAACGGCCCGACGTCTTGTCGCTGTAGTCGCGCCGCGAAACCGTGTGACTGCGCAGTCGCCGCAACTCGTCCTTTTAAGGGCAACGTATTTGTCGTTTGGGTGAAATCATGCGACCGTGCCCTGGTACGCAATCGATTCAATCGACGACGCGATAGATTCGACTCGTCGGTTCCTGTTCCCGTTCAGTCTCGGTCGGTGGCTCCGACTCGCAGTGATCGTGTTCTTCCTCGGTGCGTTGAGCACCGGCGGCACGCCGCCGAACTTCGGCGGCTTCGGCAACGCCGGCGACACGCCGACGCAGCCGCAGCCGACGCCCTCGCCGGACCCGACGACCGGAGTCGACCCCGGGACGCTCGGCCAGATAGCCCTTCTCGTCGCCGGGCTCTTCGTGCTACTCGTCGTTCTCGCCCTCCTGTTCGGTCTCGTCGGCGACGTGATGCGCTTCGTCTTCCTCGACGCCCTCCGCACCGACGACGTGCGCATCCGCGGCCCGTTCCGCCGCCGACTCGGTAAGGGGGTTCGGCTGTTCGCGTTCAAGTTGCTCCTCACGCTCGCGGTGAACGTCCCGATTATCGCCGGCGTGTTGCTCTTCGTCCTCGCGTTCGCCGCACCCGAGCTCCTATCGGGGGTCGGCGTCGCTCCGGGCATCGTCACCGGACTCGGCGCTATCGGATTCGTCGCAGTGTTCGCCCTCCTCGCGGTTGTAAGCATCGTTCTCGGCCTCGTCGTGGGGTTGACGAACACGTTCGTCACCGCCGTGATGCTCGTCGACGACGTCGGCGTCGTCGAAGGGTGGCGGCGCTTCTGGCCGACGCTGCGCGGCGAGTGGAAACAGTATCTCGTCTACCTCGTCATGCGAGCCATCCTCGGCATCGGTGTCGGTATCGTCACCAGTATCGTCGTCGCCATCCCCGGACTCGTCATCGGTGCGATCACCGTGGTCGTCGTCATCGCAATCGTGAGCGTGTTCGGTGCGACGCTCTCTCCGGCCACCGTCGTTCTGGGCGGACTGACGCTTCTGGCGGCGTTTGTGGCTTTCCTGATCGTTGCACTTCCGGTCGGAATCGTCGTCCAGACGTACTTCCGGATGTACGAACTCATCGTTCTCGGGCGCTCGAACCCGTCGTTCGCCCTCGTCACGATTCCGGACGACGACAGCGACGAAAACACCGGAGACGAGTTCGGCGGCGGAGACGGACCCGGCGGCCCCGGCGGAGTCGGCGACGACCGAACCGACGACGGGCGGTCCGCCGGCGACTCCACGGACGAACCCACAGGTTACACCACGGACGAATCCACAGGTCGCTCCACGGGCGACTCGTCGTCGCGGCGGTCGACGACCGACGAGACGCCGTCTGCGGGCGGCGACGAGGCCGACGCCGACGAGGAGGAGCGCGACGACGACTCGGGGTTCAGATTCGGTCCCGATAAACGCTGATATTCGTCGTTCGTCGAACCTCGGTATCGACGCTATCCATAGTTTTTTGCTGACGGAGGGAGTCGCCGCAGCCATGGGGCTGGATGACGACGCACGGGAGTACCACCGGCAATCGCCTCCCGGCAAAATCGAAATTTCGACGACAAAGCCGACGAACACCCAACGCGACCTGAGCCTGGCGTACTCGCCGGGGGTCGCCGCGCCGTGTCTGGACATCGCTGAGGACTCGAACGAGGCGTACAACTACACGGCAAAGGGGAACCTCGTCGGCGTCGTCTCGAACGGCTCGGCCGTCCTCGGTCTCGGCAACATCGGCGCGCAGGCGTCGAAACCCGTTATGGAGGGCAAGGGCGTACTGTTCAAGCGCTTCGCCGACATCGACGTGTTCGACATCGAACTCGACCGCGCCGACCCCGACGAGATAATCGAGTGCGTCTCCGCGATGGAGCCGACGTTCGGCGGTATCAACCTCGAAGACATCAAAGCGCCGGAGTGCTTCGAGATCGAGGAGCGCCTCCGCGAGCAGATGTCGATCCCCGTCTTCCACGACGACCAGCACGGGACGGCCATCATCTCGGGGGCGGCGCTTCTGAACGCCGCGGAGATCGTCGAGAAAGACCTCTCCGAGCTCGACATCGTCTTCTCCGGGGCGGGCGCGAGCGCCATCGCCACCGCCCGCTTCTACGTCTCGCTCGGCGCGAAGCGCGAGAACATCACGATGTGTGACTCCTCGGGCATCATCACCGTCGACCGCTCCGACGAGGTCAACGAGTTCAAGCGCGAGTTCGCCGCCGACCGCCCGAACGGCGACCTCGCCGACGCGATGGAGGACGCAGACGTGTTCGTCGGCCTCTCGGTCGCCGACATCGTCTCTCAGGAGATGGTCCGGTCGATGGCCGACAACCCCGTCATCTTCGCGATGGCGAACCCCGACCCCGAGATCACCTACGAGGCGGCCAAAGACGCCCGCGACGACACCGTCATCATGGCGACGGGACGCTCCGACTACCCGAATCAGGTGAACAACGTGCTCGGCTTCCCGTTCATCTTCCGCGGCGCGCTCGACGTGCGGGCCACCGAGATCAACGAGGAGATGAAAGTCGCCGCCGCCGACGCGCTCGCGGAGCTGGCTCGACAGGACGTCCCCGACGCCGTGGTGAAGGCGTACGGCGACCAACCGCTGCAGTTCGGCTCGGAGTACATCATCCCGAAACCGCTCGACCCCCGCGTGCTGTTCGAGGTCGCCCCCGCCGTCGCGCAGGCCGCGATGACCAGCGGCGCGGCGCGGAAAGATATCGACGTGACCGACTACGAGGAGCGTCTCGAAGCCCGTCTCGGCAAGTCCCGGGAGATGATGCGCGTCGTGCTCAACAAGGCGAAATCGAACCCGAAGCGCGTCGCCCTCGCGGAGGGCACCGACGAGAAGATGATTCGCGCGGCGTACCAGATACAGGAGCAGGGAATCGCCGAACCCATCCTCCTCGGTGACGCCGACACCATCCGCGCGACCGCCGCGGACCTCGGCTTGGAGTTCGACACCACCATCGTCGACCCGGCGGGCGAGGACCACGAACAGTACGGCGACCGACTCCACGAACTCCGCAGACGCAAGGGTATCACCCGGAGCGAGGCGGGCGAACTCATTCGCCGTGACAGCAACTACTTCGGCAGCGTGATGGTCGAACAGGGCGACGCGGACGCGCTGCTCACCGGGCTCACGCACCACTACCCGAGTGCGCTGCGGCCGCCGCTGCAGGTTATCGGCACCGCCGAGGACGCCGACTACGCCGCCGGCGTGTACATGCTGACGTTCAAGAACCGCGTCATCTTCGCCGCCGACACGACAGTGAACCTCGACCCGACAGCGGACGTGCTCGCGGAGGTGACGAAACACACCGCGAGCCTCGCGCGGCGGTTCAACGTCGAACCGCGCGCAGCGATGCTGTCGTACTCGAACTTCGGCAGCGTCGAGAACGAAGGGACCCGAAAACCGCGCAACGCGGTGGACATGCTCCACGACGACCCCGAGGTCGATTTCCCCGTCGACGGCGAGATGCAGGCCGACACGGCCGTCGTCGAGGACATCCTCGAAGGCACTTACGACTTCACGGAGCTCGACGAGCCGGCGAACGTGCTCATCTTCCCGAACCTCGAAGCCGGGAACATCGGTTACAAACTGCTACAGCGCCTCGGCGGCGCGGAGGCCATCGGCCCGATGCTCGTCGGCATGGACAAACCTGTCCACGTGCTCCAGCGCGGTGACGAGGTAAAGGACATCGTGAACTTGGCTGGCGTGGCGGTCGTGGACGCGCAGGAAGAGTAACGCGAGCGAGCGCTTTTTTAGTCCAGATTTTTGCGCGAGCGGGTCGCGGAACGGTCCCGAGCGGAAAATCTGGAACTGATATCGTGAATCGGGCGGGCGTGGCGGTCGTGGACACGCAGGGAGCGTAGTACGCTACGGTGGCGAGTCATCCGAAGGTTTCGCTGTCAAGCAGCAGAGGCTTATGGACAGGGCCCCTACCTTTCGGTGAGGAAATCATAATGAGCGACCGCAACAGAGACAACGAGTACAGTCAGCGCGAAAGAACAGAGACGACCGACCCCGACCCGAACCCGAACGAACGCGGTAAGTGGATCTCGGCACTTATCGCCCTCCTCGGGCTCTGGATGCTCGTCGAGTCGGCTCTATTCGAGCTCGCGCCGGGACAGCTTTGGAACGACGTCATCGTCGGGGTCCTCCTGATCGCCGTCGGCGGTTACAACTACTACCGTCGGGGTGACGAGCAACTTGGAAACATCGCCGCGGCCTCCGTCGCCGCGGTGCTCGGGCTGTGGCTCGTCGCAGCGCCGTTCGTCCTCGGGGTCGACGCGGGCGCGACCGAAACCGCGAACGATCTCGGATTCTGGAACGACATCGTCGTCGGCTTGCTCGCGCTCGGTCTCGGTGCCTACAGCGCGTACAAAGCACGGGACCGACGCCAGAACGTTCACAGAACGGCGGGCTAACGCCCGATATCGCCCTGGCGTTCGAATTGTTATTTTACCGCGTCCACCGCCACGCGAGCTTCCTGCGTCGATACGTCGCGACGTGATACCGCGTGAGCGTCGCCGAGTACGCCACCGCGAGCCCCGCGAACGCGACGATGTAGAGGAGCTGCCCCTCGTGGACCACGCCGTTTATCAGCTGGAGTAGTGCAAACACCGGCAGGCCGAACGTGAATATCGCGGTACGCGCCGGAAATTCGCGGGCCATCTCGAAGAACGCTTCCCTGTCGTCCGTTGTGTCGCTCCGCATCGGTTTTCGTTGGCTGGCTTCGGAGGACGCATTATAGGCCCTTCGGTGTCCGCGCGGAGGCCATCGGCTCGCACACGGATAACAGCCGACGCCGAGCGAGGGAGGGCATCGTCTCGTACCGTCTAAGCCGCAGTATATGCGCTTTCCGGGGTGTAAACGAGCCACCGGCAGTTCTCTTCCTATCTCCCGCTCCCCTCTATGCACTCCCGCGTTCGTGCGACCGACCCGTCCGCCGCCGACGTGTCCCGAGAGCGAAACACCCGATAGGTCGAAACCAGCGAGTCGACGGCCGTAGCGACCTCTCCGTACACGCGGCGGAAGGAGGCGCGGTCACCGCCGTAGGGGTCGGAAATCTCGAACTCGCGGGTATTACCGAAGGCGCCGAGGCAGTAGACGCCCTCCCGCGTCCCGTGTCGTCGGCGGAGTCGCGTGACGTTCGAGACGTCCATCACGAACACCGCGTCGCTTTCGGCCAGCAGGTCCTCGTCGACGACGGTCGACCGGTGGTCGGTGAGGTCGATGCCGTACTCCCGGGCGACTTCGACGGCCGTCTCCGGACTCGGACGACCGCCGTGGTCGACGAGTCCTGCGGATTCGATCGACAGATCGGTGAGTCCCGCTTCGGCGGCGCGTCGTTCGAGATATCGTTCCGCCATCGGACTGCGGCAGATGTTCCCCAGACAGAGAAACAGGAACGTCGGCGACGCCGGAAGGTCGGCTATCGACTGCGGCCCGTTCAGCGGTTCCGGCGACCGGGCGAACCGCAGTCGTCGTCGCCGGGTAGCAGTCTCGATACGGCGCGTTCCGCAGTCGACACAGCTAACCAGCGTTTCGAGGAGTGTTTTGGTCATCGTCGTGAGAGCGGGTCGGCGAGTCGTTCTCGTCCGGACGAGCTCGCACGTCCGCTTACGGTCTACCGTCGCTGTCTCGATAAAAAGAATTGCTAATAGCACTATATAGTCTCGGGGAGCGAACCCCATCGGGACAGACGACACACGCCACTCCGTACTAGGTCATCGTACTCTCTGCTCGGAGAAGCCCCCGCGTCGCGAGCACTCACCCGAACGTCAACACGGCCAACCCGGCGACGTAGCCGCCGAGAAGCACGCCGCCGTAGACGACGAACGTCACCGAGTCCGGCGGCGAGTACAGCGAGGCGTAGCCGAGTACGCCGAGGAGGACGAACCCCCAGTCTCTGTGGAGTACCGTCGAAGAGACGATGCCGTCGCTCACGAGTGCGACCATCAGCGGCGGTAGCGAGAGGGCGACGCCGACGGCGATGGGTAGAAACAGCGCCACCTCCGCCAGCCAGTACGGGCGGTACGCCGGGACGAACCCGCTTCTGAGGACGCCGAACTTGAGCAGTTCCAGCAGTGCGGGAACGACGAGCACCGCGCCGAGGACGACGCCGAGCAGACAGAGTCCCGCTGACAGGAGATACAACCGTCTCGTCCGCGCGCCGTGCGGACGAGTCTCAGCGCGTGCTCGCCAGAGAAGCGCCGCCCCGGAAACGCCGACGCCCGCGAGCGCTGCGACCTGTAGTTCGACGCCGAGCGAGACCAACGAGTCGGTCGGGAGCGTCGTTCCGGCGGATGCGTAGACGCCGAGTGCGGCCTTCTGGAGGTCGACGCCGGTGGCTCGAAACGCGGCGAGTGTCAGCGCGACGGCGACGGAAAACAGGAGGGCGAGTTCGCGTGCCTGCGCGCGGGCAATCCGCAGAAGGACGCCACTCCCTCTGGGTCCAAGCTCCCGCGCGTGATCTGTTTCGAGGACCATGGGACCGGTATGACAAACCGTGCTATCAATCTTCTCCCCGTGACCCCCGCTCGGTTAGCGACCGTCGACGTCGTCGACGTCCGTGGCCGTCCCCGAGCCTCGGCTGTCGTCGGTGTCCGCCCCATCTCCCAGCGCTCGGGCGGGGTTCCCGGCGACGGACGTCTCGGGGGGGACGTCGTCGACGACGACGGAACCGGCCCCGACGCGGGCGTTCTCACCGACGGTGAGCGGCCCGATGAGCGTCGCGTTCGCGCCCAAGACGGCACCGTCCTCGACGGTCGGGTGGCGTTTCGTCCGGCGCATCGAGTTGCCGCCGAGCGTGACGCCGTGGTAGAGCACGACGTCGTCGCCGATTTCGGCCGTCTCGCCGACGACGACGCCCATCCCGTGGTCGATGAACACCCGCCGACCGATCGTCGCCGCCGGGTGGAGTTCGACGCCGGTGAGAAACCGCGAGAGATGCGAGAGCAGACGAGCAGGAAGGTGTAGGTGTGCGTTCCACAGCGCGTGCGCGAGCCGGTGCATCCACAGCGCGTGGACTCCGGAGTACGTCAGTAGCACTTCCGTGCGACTCAGCGCAGCGGGGTCGTTCTCAAGTGCGGCGCGTAGGTCTTCCCGGAGTCGTGTCCACGGTGACGGCATCGCTCGAACTGTCGTCGTCGCGGACGGATAGCTGTGTGCGTTTCATTCCGAGCCGGGCGTCTCAGTCGCCGGCGGGGCGCTCGGCCCGCGACGGCGGCAGGACCCCGTCGCCGACGGCGTTCGAGGTCTCCAGCGGTTCGGGGAGCACGCACCGGTCGGGTTCGTGGTTCACGTGTACGTACTCGGTGGGTGTGTTCGCCAGCACATGGGCGGGATTCTCGCGGCTGTCGATGCGCGCCGCGCGGAGGTCGGCGAACCCCGAGATGCGCGCGAGGATGCCGCGCCAGTGGTTCTCGCTCCCGTCCGGAATCGGCGGCGTCCCGGCGGGGTTCCACGACGGGTCGGCGGCGGCGAGCGTCGCGGCGTTGACGTTCGCCGCCAGGTCGTCGTGGTCGATGAGTACGCCGACGCTCGCGGTCTTGGGTGCGCGAGCGGCCAACACGTCCAAGCCGAGGTGGAGTGCGCGATACTCGGCGACGTTGTTGTTGGGGACGACGTCGGGGAGCGAAACGCGGGCGACCCGCACGCCGTCGCGCGTCTCGATGACGGCCCCGAGTCCGCCGCCGTCGGGACGATACGACCCGTCGGTCGCAACGTAGAACTCACGGTGGTGGGTCCGCGGGGGATGCGCGATGTGCGGGGTGGGTGACTGGTCGAACAGATTCCTGAGCGATGACCGACGGTGTGCGGCCATGTCGCATGCTTGGTAAGTCTCGTACTTAAATGTATGCCTGGAGTATCACGATATATACAGACCAACGGCGTACTGCGATTGGAGATACCATAGCATATATATTGGGGTAACTCCCATGTGGTTCCATGACTGAAGACAGGCAGTCACGTGTTAGCAGACGCCGATACCTCCAGCTAGCGGGCGGGGCTGCAGCGACGGCCGCGGTGGCCGGATGTTCGGGCAACTCCGACGAACTGGACACCGAGACCCCGACGGGGGACGGTGGCGGAAACCAGTCCGGCGACGACACGGGCTCCGGCGGCGACCAGGGGAACCAGGGCGACGGCGAGTTCGCCGTCACCATCACGCAGGGACAGATGGACGCGGGGTTAGACCCCCACGACCACCGGGAGACGAACACCGACATCATCCTCATGCAGATTTACGAGGGGACGCTCAACCGGAACCCGGATGGCCAAGTCACCGAGGGCCTCGCGGAGAACTACGATCAGGCGGAGCCGAACCGCGTCCGCCTCACGCTCCGTGAGGGCGTGACGTTCCACAGCGGCGACGAACTCACCCCCGAGGACGTCGCGTTCAGCATCAACCGCATCGTCAACGAGGACGTGGGGGACCTGGCCAGTCCGCAGAGCGACCAGTTGGCGGGCATCACCGAAGCGCGGCCCGTCGACGGAGAACGGGCGGTCGACGTCATCTCCGACGGCGTCAACCCGATGGCCATCGGTCTGCTCGCCAGCTACGGCGACATCATGCAGAAGTCGTGGGTCGAGTCGAGAGGTTCGAACGAGATCAACAGCGACGCGAACGGTACCGGTCCGTTCCAGCTGTCGAACTACGTCCAAGACGAGCGCATCGAGTACACGAAGTACGAAGAGTACTGGCGCGAACCGGCGGAAGTCGACACGCTCACCATCAACGCGGCGGCGGAGTCGAGCACCCGGGTCAACCAACTCGTCAGCGGCGAGACGGACATCGTCGAGAACGTCCCGCCTCAGGAAGTCAGTCGCATCAACAGCAACGACAACACGAGCGTCGAAGCGGTTCCGAGTACGCGCGTCATCTACAACGGGATGCGCTACGACGTCGAGCCGTTCTCGAGCCTGCAGTTCCGTCAGGCGATGAACTACGCTATCGACCTCGAGACCATCGTCTCGGAGGTGCTGGCGGACTTCTCGGACCCGACGGGCCAACCGACGCTCGAAGGGTTCGTCGGCTACAATCCCGACATCGACCCGTACCCGTACGACGTCGAACAGGCCGAACAGCTGGTCGAAGAGAGCGGCTTCGCCGGTGCGACCATCGAACTGCACACGCCGGTGGGTCGCTACCTCAAAGACCTCGAAATCGCACAGGCGGTCGTCGGCTACATCAACGAACTCTCGAACGTCGATGCGAGCGTGAACCAGCGCGACTTCGGTGAGCTCGCCGGACAACTGACCACGGGCAACATCGAGGATATGCCCCACTGGTACCTCATCGGCTGGGGCAACATGGCGTTCGACGCGAGCCAGACGCTCATTCCGCTGCTGTCGACGGGCGGCGCGCTGTCGAGTTGGAGCAACGAGGAGTTCGACAATCTGATGAACGAGGCGGGGGGGACGGCCGACGCTGAGCAGCGCGAACAGCTGCTTCAGGAAGCGAACCAACTCGCCCACGACGAAGCGCCGTGGATCTTCCTCAACCGGCAGTACAGCGTTTACGGTGCGAGTTCGCGTATCGACTGGCAACCACGCCGCGACGAGTCCATTAAAGCGTACGAAATCTCGCAGCCGTAACGGACGGCTCCGGACTCTCTTTCAACTCAATCATGTCATTTGCACGATTCATAATCAAGCGGAGCCTACAGGGAATCTTCGTCGTCTGGGGTGTGGTGACGGTGGTGTTTCTCCTGCGGTTCTCTACGCCGGGCGATCCAATCACGTTCATCGCCCCGTTAGACGCCAGTCCCGCACTCCGACAGCGTATCGCCGAAGAACTGGGACTGAATCAACCGCTGTACGTCCAGTACCTCGACTATCTCGCGGGATTGCTCACCGGCGACATGGGCTACTCGTACATCTCCGGAACGGAGGCGGCTACACGCATCTTCGCGCGCGTTCCGGCCACCGTCGAGCTCGCCGTCGCCGCCACCGTCGTCGCGATTCTCATCTCGATACCGCTCGGTGTCATCAGCGCGACCCGGCGGCACGAACCGGCGGACTACGCCGCGACGACGTTCTCGCTGGCGGGTATCAGCACGCCGAACTTCTGGCTCGGAATCATGCTCGTGCTCGTGTTCGCGGTGCAGCTGAACTTCCTGCCGACGAGTCGCCGTCCCATCGGATTCACCCCGGCGATGGGATATCTGGTCGCGGGCAACCCGGCCGGAATCATCCTCTGGCTGCAGCACATCACGCTTCCGGCCATCACGCTCGGGACGTACTTCACGGCGCTCGTGACGCGCCTGACGCGCAGCGGGATGCTCGACGAACTCGGCAAGGGCTACGTCGACGCCGCCCGCTCGAAGGGGCTTCCGGAGACCCTCGTACGCTACAAGCACGCGCTCCGGAACACGCTCATTCCGGTCATCACCGTCCTCGGCCTCCAGTTGGGGACGCTCATCGGCGGCGCGGTCATCACCGAGGCGGTGTTCGCGTGGCCCGGACTGGGAACGCTCGTCATCAACAGCATCAACACCCGTGACTGGCCGCTCATCCAGGGCTGTCTCATCGTCATCGGGTCGAGTTTCGTCTTCGTGAACACCGTCGTCGACGCGCTGTACGCGTACGTCAACCCGCAGGTGGTGTACGACTGATGGTCTCCCCGCGCACCTGGCGGAATCTTCGCCGCGAACTCAGAGGCAGCGCACTCGCCAAAATCGGCATCGTACTGGTTCTGGCCATCATCTTCGTGGCGATGTTCGCGCCGTTTCTCGCGCCGTACGACCCGTACCAACAGGATTTGGCGAACTCGCAAGTGCCGCCGCTCGGGTTCAGTACGACCGAAAACGAGACGCGCTCGGAGATGGTCAACGGCAGCATCGAAGTCGTCGAGGAGGAAGTGACGGTCAACGCGACGTTCGCGCACCCGCTCGGCACCGACGCACTCGGTCGCGACATGCTCTCGCGGACCATCTACGGCGCGCGCACCTCGCTTTTGGTCGGCATCTTCGGGACGCTGTTGGCGGTCATCATCGGCGTCACCGTCGGCCTCACCGCCGGTTACTACGGCGGCCGCGTCGACGACGGCCTGATGCGGATGTCCGACATCATGTTAGCGTTCCCGTCGCTCGTCCTGGCTATCACGCTCATCGGCCTGTTCGGCGGGGTGACGATACGGATACCCGACCCGTTCGTCGCGCTCGGACTCGCGCCCGAGATGCCGCCGAACATCGTGTTACCGGGCACCGTCGTGCTCGTCGTGGCGCTGGTGAACTGGGTGTGGTTCGCCCGCATCGCCCGCGGCGAGGCGCTCAGCCTCCGCAACGAGGAGTACGTGAAAGCCGCCCGTGCGCTCGGCGCGAGCGACGGGTCTATCGTGGCGCGACACATCCTCCCGAACAGCATCACCCCCATCTTGGTGTTGGCGACGATTCAGGTCGCCGCCATCATCCTCCTCGAGAGTTCGCTGTCGTACCTCGGCTTCTCGGGGGCGAACCTCTCGTGGGGACTCGACATCGCACAGGGTCGTGACTACCTGGCGTCGGCGTGGTGGATCGCGTCGATTCCCGGCGTCGCCATCGTCTTCGCCGTCATCGGGGTCAACCTCGTCGGCGACTGGCTGCGCGACGCGCTCGACCCCGGCATCGAAGGGGAAGGAGGCGTTTAGATGGACGAGATACTCAAAGTCAGAGATCTGAAGACACGGTTCTTCACCGAAGAGGGACAGATCAACGCCGTCGAGGGCGTCAGTTTCGACGTCCGCGACGGCGAGATATTCGGCATCGTCGGCGAATCGGGAAGCGGGAAATCCGTCACCGCACTGTCGGTCATCGACCTCATCGAGTCGCCCGGAAAGGTGACCGCCGGCGAGGTGTGGTACCGAAACGAGGCGCTCGCCGACGAGTTCCGCGAGAAGAACCCCGACGCCGTCGACGGCGCGTTCGTCGACTTACGGCGACTGCCCAAAGGCGTCCGTCGGTCGCTCCGGGGCCCTTCGTTCAGCATGGTGTTTCAGGACCCGATGAGCAGTCTCAACCCGTCCATCACGGTGGGCGAACAGATCGCGGAAGCGGTCGAGGTCCAGCGTCGCGCCCGCGCGAACCCGCGAAGAACTCGCTCGCGGACCCAGGGGTACGGCCTCGCGCAGTACTTCGTCGACAGCATCGTTCCCGGCCGCGAGTACACGAGCGACGAGAGCAAAGCGCACGCGATAGAACTACTCGAACAGGTCGGCATCCCCGACCCGGAGGCGCGCGCCGACGAGTACCCCCACCAGTTCTCCGGCGGGATGCTCCAGCGGGCGATGATCGCGCAGGCGCTCGCCGGCGAACCGGACGTCCTCGTCGCCGACGAACCGACGACGGCGCTCGACGTGACGATTCAGGCGCAGATTCTGAATCTGCTTCGGGACCTACAGCAGGAACAGGACATGAGCATCATCATGATCACGCACGACCTCGGCGTCATCGCGCGCATGTGCGACCGCGTCGGCGTCATGTACGCCGGGCAGGTCGTCGAACGCGGCACGCTCGAAGATATCTTCGAGCATCCCGTGCATCCGTACACCGAGGGCCTGTTGGGGTCGATTCCGGACCTCGAAGACCCCTCGCCGCGGCTCTCGCCCATCGAAGGCAACGTACCGAGTCTGCTCGACTCGGAGATGGGCGACCGCTGTTACTTCGCGGACCGCTGCCCGAAGGCGATGGAGACGTGTCTCAACCCCATCCCCGAGTACGACACCGACAGCGGCGAGGTGGTCGGCGACGGCGCGAACGCGGGGGCGGTCCACACCGCCCGCTGCGTGCTCGCCACCCGCGAGTTCGACCCCGCGGAGGCGCTCGGCGACGATTACTTCGGCGACGAAGACGAGGCGACGGAGCCGGAGACGCCTGCGGACGCCGCCGAGCAGGAGGTGGTGAGCGATGACTGACGGCCACCAGTCCGCGACGGCTGGCCGCGATCCGCTCCTTCGCGTCACCGAACTGAAGAAGTACTACGGCGAAGGGAGTTCGCTGTTCGAGACGTTGTTGGGCCGCGAGTCCGAGAGCGTCAAAGCCGTCGACGGCATCAGTTTCGACGTCCACCGGGGCGAGACGCTCGGACTCGTCGGCGAGTCCGGGTGCGGCAAGTCGACGACCGGCGAAACGCTGCTTCGTCTGCGAGAGGCGACCGACGGCCGCGTCGAGTTCGGCGGCGAGGACGTCTACGAGATGGGCGGCGACGAGCTGACCGAGTTCCGCCGTCGCGCCCAGATCGTCTTCCAGGACCCCTTCTCCAGTCTCGACCCGCGGATGACCATCGGAGAGATCATCTCCGAGCCGTACCGCATCCACGGACTGCCCGAGGAGTCGCCCGACGACGGGCGCTCGAAGCGCGAGTGGCGCATCGACCGGGCCGCCGAACTGCTCGAACGGGTCGGTCTCTCGGCGAACCACGTCGAGCGCTACCCCCACGAGTTCTCCGGCGGCCAGCGCCAGCGCGTCGGCATCGCCCGCGCGCTCGCGCTCGAACCGGAGTTCATCGTGCTCGACGAACCCGTCTCCGCGCTCGACGTGAGCGTGCAGGCGCAGGTGCTGAACCTGCTGGACGACCTCCAGGAGGAGTTCGGCCTCACCTATCTGTTCATCGCCCACGACCTCTCGGTGGTTCGCCACATCTGCGACCGGGTGGCCGTGATGTACCTCGGCAACATCGTCGAACTCGGCCCGACCGACGACCTGTTCGACGACCCCCAGCACCCGTACACGCGGGCGCTTCTGGAGAGCGTCCCCCGGGCGGCGGTGGCCGAGAGCGGCCGTCACGTCGAACCGCTGGCCGGCGACGTGCCGAGTCCGCGGAACCCGCCGAGCGGCTGTCGGTTCCGCACGCGCTGTCCGCAGGTCATCCCCCCGGCGGACGTGTCGCTCGACCAGGAGGCGTACCGAGAGGTGATGGACCTCAGAGACCGCCTCGAACGCGGTGAGTTCGAAGCGGAGGCGGTCTGGAGTCAGGTCGACGACGAGTCGGACAAACCGAAGTTCAAACAGCACCTCCGCGAGGAGTTCTTCACGCACGAGCTGACCGGCGAGGACGAAGCCACCGTCGAGCAGGCGCTGGAGGCGTTGTCGACCGACGACACCGAGGAGGCCATCGCCATCCTCCGCGAGCGGTTCGAGAGCGTCTGCGAGACGACCCGGCCGGTGCTCCAAGAGCGTGCGCACCCGTCGGCGTGCCACCTCTACGACCAACCTGCGGACGCGCCCGTCGACCGCGACCCGGTGCGTGCGCACCCGGAGACCGGCGTCGTCGGCGACGAGGAGACGGGCGCGGAGGCGGACTGAGTCTACCGGTGAGTCACCGACTGGTCACGCAGTCGGCCTCACAACCGGTCCCCTGCGCCGCAAACGAAAACTACACACTGCCCGGCCGACCAGTTTCGACGTGACTCAAACTCGGAACGCACTGCTGTTTCTCCTCTTGGCCGCCGTCTGGGGGTCGGCGTTCATGGCCATCAAGGCGGGTCTGGACGCGTTTCCACCCGTTCTCTTCGCCGCGCTTCGCTACGATATCGCGGGCGTGGTGATGCTGGCGTACGCGGCCTACGTCGTCGACGACCCGATTCCGCGAACCCGCCAGCAGTGGATCGTCGTCGCAATCGGCGCGGTGTTTCTCATCGCGCTCTACCACATACTGCTGTTCATCGGCGAGAACGGCCCCGTGACGAGCGCCGCCGCGTCGGTCATTGTCAGCCTCAGCCCCGTCCTCACGACGGTGTTCGCGCGGATGTTCCTTCCGAGCGACCGACTGACCGCCGTCGGCGTCGTCGGCCTCCTACTCGGCCTCGTCGGCGTCGTCGTGCTCTCGAATCCCGACCCGGACGCGCTGTTGACGGGGGCGACGCTGTCGAAACTGCTCGTCTTCGGCGCGGCGACGGCGTTCGCGCTCGGGAGCGTCCTCACGCAGCGCATCGACGACGGCCTCCCCATCGAGACGATGGAGGCGTGGGCGATGCTCGGCGGCGCGGTGCTGATGCACGTCGTTTCGCTGGGGATGGGTGAGACGTTCACCGAAATCACCTGGACGACGCGGGGCATCGCGGCGCTTCTGTACCTGTCGCTGGCGGCGAGCGCACTCGGCTTCCTCGTCTACTTCGATCTCCTGGACCGGCTGGGTGCCATCGAGATCAATCTCGTTTCCTACGTCGCGCCCATCTTTGCCGCGATCTCGGGGTTCCTCGTCCTGCAGGAACCGTTGAGCACGGAGACAGCGCTCGGCTTTCTGCTCATCTTCGGCGGATTCGTCCTGCTGAAACGCGACGCGATACGCGAGCAGTTGGTCGGCCGTCCGGTCGAGATGTCGTAATCGTCGCTCGTTCGCGGGTCGGTGTTACTCCGCTCGCTCGGCTTCGGTCACTTCGCCGACCATCGACCAGCCGTCGTCGTCCGGCCCTTTCCGACCGAGTAGCACCGACTCGTTGTCCTCGCTCGTGATGAGGCGGTACTCCGCGTCGTCGTTCTCGCGCGTGCCCTCGCCCTGAAACTCCCGCTGGAAGAACTGCGTCCCCGAGAACTGGTAGACGGCGCTCGACCCGTCCGAGAGCGTCAGTCGGACCGGCTTCGGCGAGACGTTGTGGATACGCTTTGCGATGGGGTTGAGGTCGGCCATCTCGCCCGAACGGTCGGCGTCACGGGGTAAAGAATCGGTCGGACGAGCGCGGAGAGCGAACGTCGGCGGAGCGGCCTCCGTCCACACGTTCGGCGGCCGATACGTGAGTCGAAACCTCAGTCGAACAGCGCCGCGAGTTCGTCGCCCTCGATGCCCGCAGAGAGCGCCAAGAGAAGTAGGATTCGGGCCTTCGACGTCGGGAGGTCGCCCGAGAACAGCGCGCCGTGTTCGCGGAGCGTGACGCCGCCGCCGCGGGTGCCGTATACCTGATCGGTCGGGCCGACGTGACAGCGCGAACTGACGACGACGGGAACCGACTCGACTGCGCGCGCGACGGCGTCGCCGAGGCTACAGGAGACGTTACCGAGACCGGTCCCCTCGACGACGACGCCGTCGGCCCCGGCATCGACCGCTCTGCTGAGTTCGTCGCCGGAGACACCGATACCCGAGTGGACGACCGGAACGGTGGTCGAGATGTCGCTGGCGGCGGCGGCCGGAAGCGAGGCTGCTCCCGAGGCCGTGCTCTCGGCGGTGCGGTGCACGTACGTCTCCGACCGAGTGAACGTCGCAACGGGACCCTTGCCGGGCGATTTGAACGTCGACAGCGCGTTCGTGTGCGTCTTCTCCACGTCGCGGGCGGCGTGGAGTTCGTCGTCGAACGCGACGAACACGCCCGAAAAGCGGGGCGAGGCGGCCGCCCTGACGGCCGTGAGGAGATTCGCCGGCGCGTCGGTTCCGACCTCGTCGAAGCGGCGCTGCGACCCCGTGACGACGACCGGAACGTCGGCGTCGAGGAGAATCGAGAGCGCGTACGCCGTGTCCGCGAGCGTGTCGGTGCCGTGGGTGACGACGAAGCCGTCGGCTTCGGACGCTTCCACCGCCTCGGCGACGGCGGCGATGGCGTCGAACTGCATGTCGAACCCCGGATAGGAGGCGATTTCCTCGGCGGTGACCGTCGCGTACTCGTCGAGTTCCGGCACCGCCTCGACCAGTTCCGCGCCCCGTTTCGCCGGGGCGGCCCCCGTCTCGCTCGGTTCACTGGCGATCGTCCCGCCGCAACTCAGCACGCGCACGTCTGGCATACTTGACTCTCACGCGCCCGCAGGTTGACTGTTTTGCCGGCGGTGGTTTTTCTGCTTCACCGGCTTCTGGCGCAGTCTCGGCGTAGTCTCGGCGTGGTTCTGGTGCGGTGTTGGTGCGGTTTTCTTGTCGTCTTGGTGCGGTGTTGGTGCGATCTCGACGCAGCTCCAGCGTAGGCTCACCGTCGCTGCCACGCCCAACCATCGTCGCGCACGAGAGCCGTCACGGTTGTTGATAGGTCAGATCGAACAGGTTACGCGCTCCAGTTCGTTCAAACGGAGGGGAACCTCCACTCTGTGAGACACTCTTTTCGGATTGGAGAAGAAGGATGAGAGAGCTCGATAAACTTTTATCTCTTCTCTCAGGCCGTCGTGAAGAGTCAATTAGGAAACTAGTCAATGCTAAAACTGACCGAACTCGGCTCAACACTCTCCCCCCTATATGACCCCGTAAGTTATACGAAAAGGTGAGAGGTCCCATGTCCAACTCCTCCCCACTCAAGAACGAACGCCCCCGCCAATCGAACAGCCTCGTCGACGAGTTCTCGGACAGTCTCGGCGGCCGCATCCTCACGCGTCCGGTGCAGTTCACCGCCTTCTGGGCCGCGATCGCGCTGCCGTTCTTCTACATCCCGCTCATCGCCCGAGGGGACTTCTTCGGCGTCGGGATGGAGCTGCTTCCGGTGCTCTTCGTCGCCAACATCGTCGCGCTCGTCGTCGGACACGGTCACAAGCAGTAGCCCTCCCACCACGGCCACGGCCTCCCGGCGCCTCCCCGCGCCTCTTGGGACCTACGGCCCTCCAGACGCAATACTCCTCTCTGCGGTTCTCGGCCTCTTTTCTCGCAGTACCCGCGGCTTCGGTCACGGGCCCGCGCCGACTCGCAATTGGTTCTCGTCGTCCAAGTAGCTCTCATTGTCCAATTAGTTCTCGTCGCCCAACCGGTTCTCGTCGTCTCCGCCGTTCTAACTCGTCGCCCGACGGTACGCGAATCGGGGTACTTTAGCGCCCGCTCGCCCCACGTTTTCGCATGTCTCTCGACACGGTTCCGCTCGGTCGCACCGGCACGAAGGTGAGCGAGCTCGCGTTCGGCACGTGGCGATTCGGGCGGAGAAACGACGACGGAGACCTGGAAGTCGGGCGCGAGCGGGCCCACGAGTTGCTCGACGCGTACGCCGACGCCGGCGGCACTTTCATCGACACCGCCGACATGTACGGCGAAGGGCGGAGCGAGGAGTACATCGGTGATTGGTTGGCCGACCGCGACCGCGAGGAGTTCGTCGTCGCCTCGAAGATCTACTGGCCGACGAGCGACCACCCGAACGGTCGAGGCCTCAACCGCAAACACCTCCGAAACAACGTCGACGAGATTCTCGACCGACTGGGGACCGACTACGTCGACGTGCTCTACGTCCACCGCTGGGACGACGACACGCCCGCCCGGGAGTTCATGCGGACGCTCGACGAGTTCGTCCGCGACGGGAAGGTGAACTACCTCGGCGCGTCGACGCTCGAACCGAACGCCTGGAAGGTGGCGATGGCGAACGAACTGGCGGACAAGCGCGGCTACGAGCCGTTCTCGCTGTCGCAACCGCGGTACAACGTGGCGAACCGCGAGATCGAGGGGAACTACCTGGAGATGTGTGACCACTACGACGTCGGCGTCGTCCCGTGGTCGCCGCTGGCCGGCGGCTTCCTCACGGGCAAGTACAGCCGAAACGAGGCCCCGCCCGCCGAGTCGCGGGCGGCCACCGACCAGCAGTTCGCCGACTCCTACCTGACGCCGGAGAACTTCGACGCGCTCGAAGCCGTCGAAGCCGTCGCCGAGGCGGTCGGCGCGACGCCCGCGCAGGTGAGTCTCGCGTGGTTGCTGCACCACGAGCAGGTGACCGCGCCCATCGTCGGCGCGCGGACCACAGCGCAGTTGGAGGAGAACCTCGTCGCGAGCGACATCACGCTCACCGACGCGCAGTTCCAGCGTCTCGCGGACGCGAAGTCGGGGAAGTAGCGAAACTCAGGCGAGGGAATCGAGAGAGCGGGCATGCGGCGCGGGCCGCCGCCACGGTACTCGCCTCGGTCCCAATCGACTTGTATCGGCGCGGGCAACGGAGTTCCATGAGCGACAGTGAGCGCGGACCCCGACTCGACGTCGACGAGTGGCGAGCGGAGGTCGAACGGCAGCGCGAACAGAAAGACGAGTTCTTCGCTGACCACCCGCAGTCACCGATTCCGCCGGAGGAACGCGAGGCGTTCGACGCCCTCGACTACTTCGACCCGGACCCAGAGTACCGCGTCGAAGCGACGGTGACGACGTACGACGAACCCGACCCCGTCGAGATGGAGACGACGAACGGTCCGAACGTCCGCTACCTCCGCGTGGTGACGTTCGAGTTCGAGGCCAGCGGCGAGACGCAGACGCTCGCGGGCTACCGCCAGGAGTCCGACGAATCGACCTCGCTTTTCGTCCCGTTCCGCGACAAGACGACCGGCCAGCAGACGTACCGCGGCGGCCGATACATGGAGTTCGAACCCAGTCGAGAGCTCGAAGACGGCGACGAAGTCGTACTCGATTTCAACCTCGCGTACAGCCCGTTTTGCGCCTACAGCGAGACGTTCGCCTGTCCGCTACCGCCCGAGGAGAACTGGCTGGACGTGGTGATTCCGGCGGGCGAGCGGTTCGAGGAGTAACGACCGAGGAGTGACCCCGGCGAAGTCAACTACAGCGTCGTCTCGTCCCGTGAGACGACGGCAGAGCGAGGGCCGTCGCCGAGCGCCGACGCGTACCCGCGTCCGTATATCCGGGCGGTAACGGTGCCGACGTAGAAGCCGACGAGCGGGGTTAGCGGCACCACCAGCACCGTGAGAATCGGGATCGCGGCGACGACGCCGACGAGGGCGTTGACGCCCACCGAGAGGACGAACGCGTAGAGCCACTGGACCACGTACTCGCGGTCGAACGCCACGCGTCTGATTCGGTCGACGTCGAACCCCGAGCGGACCGTCCCCTCGCGGGCGACGGTGAGGGTGGCAATGAGACCGACGTAGCCGAACGCGAGCGTCAGGAGCGTCGAGACGAGCAGTCCGGCGACGACGCCGAGTACGCTCACGCCCAGCGCCACGTCGCCGTTGCTCAACACCGGGATGAGCACGAAAACCGCCGTGAGCCCGAAGGCCAGAAGCGGAACGAGTTGGTAGGCCAAGAGGACGACGCCGGCTTTCGCCCCCTCGACGAGCAGCGTCCCCCACTCGGTGAACGACGGCGGCGTCTCGTCGCCCCCCATGGTCCGCCGGGCGACGCGGAGATAGTACCCCAGGACGAAGAGCAGCGGAAAGAACAACAGCAACCCGACGAAGGTGACGAGTCCGCCGAGAAGCTGCGCCATCACCCAGTCATCGCCGTTCGTCGGATACCGGAGGTCGGCCTCGATGTCGATGCCCATCGTTCTGTCTCGTGCGTGGTGGAGTGACGACATAATCGTTCCCGTCGTTCACACGACAGAGACGTCGGAACGTCGTGGTTGCCGACACGACGCCCCGCCGCGCTCGCGGAACGAAAACGAAATTCATTATGTGGCCGGCGATAGAGCCAGCGTATGGACGTAACACGCAACGGAACACTCGGCCTCGGGATGATGGTCGTCGGAACGCTCGGCTTCGTGCCGACCGCACTCCCCTCGTCGACGTTCGCCGGGGTCGTCGGCGGCATCGTCCTGGTCGTCGCCGCCGCACTGCTCACCGCTGGAACCTACCTCGTCGGCACCGACGTGACCGGCCGCGCCGTCTGAGGCCGCACCCCCACCCCGCTTTCTATCGACCGCAACACCCGCGAGAGCCGTCCGTGCTCAGTACGACCGCCGGACGACGACCGACCCTTCGTCGTTTCGGACGACCACCTCGTCGCCGTCGTTGTTCCACACCGGGCCGTTCGCTCCCCAGTACAGCGTCTCGTCGGTGTCCTCGCCGTCACCGGTCCGCAACGTCACCGTCGCGTCGGGTTCGAGTGTGAACCCGTCCGGAAACCGATACTGCTTGCCCGCCTCGTCCGTCGCGGTCCACCCCGACAGGTCGAGCGTCTCGTCGCCGTCGTTTCGGAAGACGACGTACTCGTCGGCGAGGTTCTCTCTGTCGTCGCCCGCCGCGTCGGCGTGCACCTCGGCGACGACGAGCGACGAGTCACCGCCGTCGGTCCTCGCCGTCTCCGAGTCGTCGGCGGTTCCGGCGGGCGAGTCTCCGGTGTCTGTCGCGCACTCCCACAGACCGCTCCCCTCGGCTCGGGCGGCCGCCTCGGCGTCGTCGTACCGCTCGCGGGCGGTGAACCGGCTGTCGTAGACGCGAGCGTAGCCGTCAGCGACGAGACCGTAGTTGAAGTCGGTTCCGTCCACCACCACGTAGACGAGCAGGCGGTCGTAGTAGCCGCGACGCGGTTCGTTCGCGTCGAACCGGAGCGTCACCTCGCGGTCGAGCAGCGTCTCCGTCGTGTACTCGCTGGCGCGTTCGCCGTGTTCGTCCAGACACGCGCGGCCCGCCGCGGTGTCGGAGACGCCCTCGAAGTCGGCGGGGTCGCTCTCGCCGTACGTCTCCGGCGTGTCGACGCCGAGCAGGCGGGCGGTGTCGCGGGTGCCGTTGGGGTAGGCGATTCGTATCGTGTCGCCGTCGACGACGTCGACGACGGTCGCGGATCGACCCGGTCCCTCGCCGGGCACCGGTACGTCACCAGCAGGCGCACCGTCGCTCGGCGATGGCAGCGGCGCGCCGACGCAACCGGCAGTGAAAAGCAGCGCACCGACGACGAAGACGACCGCTGGTCGGCGAAACGTGTCCACGGCTCGGACAACGAAGCGGGGCTATATCACTCCCACGTCAGTGCGGCGTCGGTGCGGCGTCACGAGAGTCTACTGTACCAGAAGCGAAGCCACTCCGACAGCGGTCCGCGCGTCCCGTCGACGTGGATACGGACCGTCCCGTCGAGTCGCCATCGGGCGATTTCGGCGTCCGGCTCCATCCGCAGGGGGACGTCCACCTCGAGTTGCTCGAACCGACACTCGATAGTCTCCTGACGGTCGATTTCGGTGTCGATAACGTCCTCTATGACGTCGAACCAGGTCTGTCCGGCCGTCGGCCGACCTGCGGGCGTTCGTTCGGCGTCCGTCGCGGTGTTCGGACCCATCGAGTACAGATAGCCCGTACCAGGGCTTGTAACTTCGCCCGAAATTCCGAGCGCCGAGGACCGCTTAGCCGGCGACAACGGGTCAGGTCTTCCCGACTCCGAGCGGCACGTTCTCGAATGCGGCAGCGAGGACGGTCTCAGACACAGCGACAGGATGAGACTGTGACTGGCGAGCTGTGACTGTCACGCACTCGCGGGAGAACGCTGGAGCTAGTCGCGGGCGTTGCCGCCGGGTCGGAGTGCGCGGTCTGTCTCGGACGCGTCGACGGTTCTGCCACCGACGAAACCCGTCGACGAACCAGTATCCGAACTCAGCAACGAAAACGTTCATACCGCACCCTGAGAGTTCGCCTACACAGTATGAGGACCGTTCTTGCGAGAATCGGAATCGGCTCCGCTACCGTCGATACTGTTCTCCCCTCCGCAGAGGTGGTGCCCGGCGACTCGGTGAACGCGGAGGTGCACATCCACGGCGGCGCGAGCGAACAACGGATCGGTCGGATGGTGTTCGCGGTGAAAACCCGCTATCGAGCCGAGGAAGGACACGAGACGACGACCATCGACCGACTGACGCTCGCGGAGGATCTGACCATCACCCCGAACCAGGACGAGGTTCGGCCGGTGACGCTCGATATCCCCTACGAGACGCCGGTCACCGTCGGCGGCGTCGAGGTGTGGATCGAGACGGAGCTCGACATCGATTGGGCGGTCGACCCCGGAGACAGAGACATCCTCGAAGTGCTACCGACGCCGCAGATGGCCGCGGTCTTCGACGCGATGGAGCGACTCGGGTTCACGCTTCGCGCCGCCGACTGCGAGGCGGACCCCTACGGACGGTACGCGACGGGACGGCGATTCGTCCAGGAGTTCGAGTTCAGACCGTCGAAGGGAGCGTTCGCCGACTCGCTCGACGAAGTCGAACTCGTCTGCCTGCCCGGCGACGACGGCCTCACCGTCTACGCGGAGGTCGACCGTCGCGCCGGCCTGCTGAGCGAACTCGCCGATACGGACGAGCGAACCACCCAGTTCACCGTGACGAGCGACGACCCCGACGCGATCTTCGAACAGATTCGTTCCGCCATCGAAGACCGGGCGTAACTCGACCCGTTCTTCACCGCCGGTCGAGAGTGACACTGGACCCGGTTCTGCACCTGATGCCAGTTTAGTGGCCTCCAAATCCCGTTTAACCGGTGGTTCGGCGTTTTCGGCCGTTCGGTATGGAGTTCAATACTATGGGGGTAACGTCGGTATGAACTATCAGAGTCGCCGTCCGGACGTGTAGTCTCACGCTACCGGGCGGCGCTCGATGGCGACCCTGAACCGGTCGCCGTGGTGTGTCAGAGTCCGGGGGCCGTGTCAGCGCCCGGCTGTTTTGTGCTAGTGGGGAGGCGGTTTCGACGCCGTCGACGCCGTTTTTTTGGAACGAATCACTCGCCGCGAGTCACGGACTCGTCTTCGGAGAGGAGCTGACGGCTCGAGATTGAAGTCGAAAGGGCAGAAATGCCCGGGGTGGGCTCCGAACCCACGATCTCCGCATATCCCAGGTCAGAGGCTCGGCAGGCCCCATGGGGCGGAGGCTTCCAAGGCGATACCGCACCGAATCTCAGAACCCTATGAGTGCGGCGCTATGTCCAGCTAAGCCACCCGGGCTCACTCGCATCTTGTCCGATGAGACTCTTGAAGCTTCCCATATCAGTCCACCGTGCGGCGGTTTCACACCGAGATTCGCGTTCGCCGCCGCACCCCCTGAATTTATCACGTGTGACCGGGACACCCCTGCCATGAGTCTGCCGGAACTCGTCCAGACCGAACTGGACGACGAACCAGTCGCTGCCCGGGTGAGCCTCAGCGGCGAAGATGGACTGTTCGTCACGCCGACCCGAACGCTCATCTACCGCTCCGAGGGCTTGCTCTCGGACGAATCCGTCGAACAGTATCCGCACGACGCCGAACGCATCTCCGTCTCCGAGGGCGGCCGCACCTCGCGGAAAGCGAAGGTGACCCTCGACTACGGCCTCGACGGCGAGCGGTCCTTCTCGATTCCGTCGAAACGCCTCCAAGAGTCGCTGCATCCCGTTCTGGCCGGCATCCTCAGCGCCGCCGGTATCACCGACCCCGGTGAGACGGTGAAACAGACGTTTCGGTTCAGTGATCTCACGCTCGTTGTCACGAGCGACCGAGTCGTCAAACACATCGGCGCGCCCGTCTGGGACGAGGACTACGAGGAGTACCACTACGCCGACGTGACCGACCTCACGTTCGAGGACGGCAGCGTCGCCACCTCCGTCGTCCTCACGCACGGCAGCCGTCAGGAGCGCTTCAAAGCGCCGAACGACGACGCGCGCGCGGTCCGCGAGACGTTGACCGACGCGCTCTGTACCTATCACGAGGTCCCGTCGCTCGACGCCTTCCGGAAGGCGAAGGCCCGAGAGTCCGAAGCCGAACCGACGCAGGACCGTAAGAACGTCTCCTTCGGCGACGGCCCCACGCCGCTGAAGGCCGACCCCGCGGAGTTGACCGAGAAGCCGAAGAACGCGACGCGGCCGGACGACCCAGTGGACCTCAACAACGGTAGCGGGGACGTGCCAAACGGAGTCGCCGCCGAAGCAGCGGTGGAGTCGAAGTCGGCCGCGTCGAGCGCGCAGGTGGAGTCAGCGGAGTCGAAATCGACGACGTTCGAGGGGTCGGGCTTCGAATCCGCCAGCGACGACACATCCGACGCCGCCGAGACGTCGGCACCGGCGTCTCCGGCGACGCCGGTTCCGGAACCGTCGGACGCGCCGACGTCGTCCGGCGCGGGCGACGACGTCGCGGAGCTACGAACGCAGCTGGCGACGCTGACGGCGACCGTCGAACGACAGAACGAAGAGCTGCGGCGGCAGGCCGAACTCATCGAGCGACTCATCGACGAACTCAGTCGCGGTCGGTAACGCCACACCTCGCCTCGGCGCATCCGCACTCGGCCTCCGACTGCGCCTCACTCCCGACCGGTGACTTTTCGGATACACGAGGAGCCGAACGGCCCCAACTCGCCGGCCTCGAATCGGATGAAGTGACCCGTCGAAATCGACGCTCCGCAGCGCCGACAGTCGAACTCGCCCTCGCGCGTGACGACCTGGCTCTCGAAGCGGACGAACGTGCCACCGCGGCGCGTTCGAATGCGTGCGCCATCGCGTTCGAGAATGCCTCGTTTCTCGGCTTCGTCGAGGATATCGCGGGTCGTCGCCGGGTCCGTCGTCACCGTCTCGATGCGGTCGATGACAGCCGGCAGCTCCAACTCGTCGTGTTCGAGATGTGCGAGCAGTTCGAGGGCGAGTTCGACGCGCTCGCTGCGGGTCGCCGCGAGACCATCCCCCTCGTTGGTCGGTCCGTCGGGCACGCTCTGCGGGTTCCGCGCCGTCGGAGTTAATGGTTCCGTGGCGGTGCGGTCGTCTGCGACGCGTCGGGCGCAAGGGGTTTGACGACGGGCGGCGAATGTTTTTGAGTGTCGCGCCGCACCTTCCTCGCTTCGACAGCCGCCGTCGTCGTCGTTGCCGCGCTCGCCGCGTGGCTCGTCTCCCCCGAAACGCTGTTCGAACGGCTTCGATGGGTCGCCGCCGACCCGATCCGCTTCGTCGCGGTTCTGACGCTCGTCGCGCTCGTCCGTCCGCTGTTGGCGTGGCCGACGACGCTTCTGGCCGTCATCGTCGGCTACACCCAGTCGCTCACCTGGGCCCCCGTCGCGCTCGCGCTCGTCGTCGTCAGCAGCGTCCCGCCGTACTTCTTCGGCCGGCACATCCGCGGCGACAGCGGCCGGTTCGCGGCCGCCGGCGAGCGGTTCGTCGACACGGCCGGCGACGTTCGCAGCGTCGCCGCGAGCCGACTGTTTCCGGCACCCTCCGACATCGTCTCCGTCGGGGCGGGAATCGCCGACGTCCGGTTCCGGTCGTACGTGCTCGGCACCGCAGTCGGCGAGACGCCGTGGGTGATCGGCGGTATTCTCGTCGGCGGCTCGCTGGGCGCGCTGACCGCCGACTCGTTGACCGGTCTGTTCGACGTTCGCCTCGTCGCGGCGGCGGCGGCAGTCGGCGTGTTGCTTCTCGCCGGGCCGCTGTACCGCTACGTGTCGAAGCGTAACGTCGAGCTCCGATAACCCACCGCCTGAACCTTATAACGGAGAACGCGGCCAGACGTCTCGTGCGCTGAGAGCGGCCGTGACCCGAACGAGGCGAGAGTGCGACGACCCGGTCACGGAGCGGTTCGAGGAGTCGTTCGTCGCCTGCTCGCCAGTCACTCCAAAAGTGACTCGCCGGTCAACTCCAGCGGTTGGTCGACGCCGATGAGCGACAGCAGCGTCGGCGCGAGGTCGCAGAGCGACCCGCCCGCGCGAACACTCTTCCCGCCGTCGTCGCCGGCCGGAGAGAGGTAGACGAGCGGTACCGGGTTGTAAGTGTGTGCCGTGTGCGGTGCCTCCGGCGTGCCCATGTCGTCGGCGTTGCCGTGGTCGGCCGTAACGAGCGCGTGTCCGCCGGCGGCGAACACGCCGTCGAGCAGTCGGCCGAGTTGCTCGTCGACGGCTTCGACGGCCGCGACGGCGGCGTCGAAGTCGCCGGTGTGACCGACCATGTCGGGGTTCGCGTAGTTGAGCACGAGCACGTCCGGGTCGTCGGACTCGATGATCGCCAACGCAGTGTCCGTCACCTCCTCGGCGCTCATCGCGGGCGTCGCGTCGTACGTCGGCACGTCGGGGCTCCGGACGATGCGTCGAATCTCGCCGTCGAACTCCACCTCGCGGCCGCCGTTGAGGAAGTAGGTGACGTGGGCGTACTTCTCGGACTCCGCGAGCCGAAGCTGCGTGAGGCCGTTGTCCGCGAGCACCTCGCCGAGCGTGTTCTGCGGTTGGTTCGGCGGGAACGCCACCGGGAACTCGAACGTCTTGTCGTACTGGGTCATCGTCGCCAGGTGAATCTCCGGCGGCGTCGTCTCGAACGCCCACTCCGGGCGAACGTCGCCGAGCATCCGGACGAGTTGCCGCGCGCGGTCCGAGCGGAAGTTGAAGAAGAACACCGCGTCGCCGTCTTCGAGCGCCGGGCCGCCGGCGACGAGCGTCGGTTCGACGAACTCGTCGGTGTCGCTGCGTTCGTAGGAGCTCTCGACCGCCCCGACTGCCGAGAGCGCTTCGTGATCGGCCTCGCGGTCGACGATGGCGTCGTAGGCGCGCTTCGTGCGCTCCCAGTTCTGGTCGCGGTCCATCGCGTAGTACCGGCCCGAGACCGTCGCTACCTCGCCGGTCCCGCAGTCGGCGACGACGCTTTCGAGCGACGCTAGGTAGTCCGCACCGGCCGTGGGGGCGGTGTCGCGGCCGTCGGTGAAGGCGTGGGTCACCGCCTCGACGCCGTAGTCGGCCGCCGCCTCGACGAGCGCGTACAGATGCTCCTGGTCGGAGTGGACGCCGCCGTCGCTGACGAGTCCCATGAAGTGGACGCGGCCGTCGTGCTCGGCGGCGTAGTCGAACGCGTCGGTGAGAACGCGGTTCTCGTAGAACGAGCCGTCGGTGACGCGGTCGTTGATTCGGGTGTACGCCTGTTTGACCACGCGGCCGCTGCCGATGTTGAGGTGGCCGACTTCGCTGTTACCCATCTGCCCCTCGGGCAGGCCGACTCGCCGGCCGCTCACGTCGAGCGTCCCGTACGCACCGCTCTCGCGGAACCGGTCGAAGTTCGGCGTCTTCGCGGCTTTTACGGCGTCTCTGCGGTCGTGGTCTCCGAGTCCCCAGCCGTCGAGAATAACGAGTGCGGCCTGCATACTCTCCGGTTCACTTTCGACGGTAACTAGCCTTTGCATCCGGACAGTCCGCCGTCGTCTCTCGTGTGACCAACAAAGTCATAACGAGCGGTCGGAAAGGCGGACCAAACCGAGGGCCATGTCCGACGACGACCGTACCGACGACGCAGACGAGGAACCGACGACGAACGAGAGACAGCCAGTCTCGGAGTCGGACGCCGAGAGACGACCGGCTACCGAGAGTTACAACGACGGCGTCACACGAGCAGAGGCCACGGAGTCGACGACCGGTGAGCGGTCCGCGGGCCACGAGAGACGAACGGACTCACGACCGGCCGCCGACGAGACGGCCGAGAGCGACGGCGTCGAACGACGCGACCTCCTGAAACTCGGCGCGCTCACGCTCGCCGTCGGCGGGGGAACCGCCGCCGGTGCGGTGCTCACCTCCGACGAGAACCGAGAGGGACTGGGCCCTGTCGACCCCTCTGCGTCGTCCGACCCCACCGCGGCGTCCGAACACCGCGCGCTCGCCGAACAGTTCGCACCGGTGGTCCACTTCGACCGCCGGGAGCTGTGGTATCCGACTGACCCGCGGCGCTACGAGAGCGAACGCGGCGGCGAGACCGTCGTCGACGGCTTTGACGTGCTCGACGGCTACACGAGCGAGCGCCGGGCGTCCGGAGCGCCACCGGCACCGACGATATTCTACAACGTCGTGGAGTACCGGGATTCGTCGCTGTCGGCCGTCCAGTACTGGCTGTACTCGGCGTTCGACCAGTTCACCACCAACTTCCACTGGCACGACTGGGAGCTGTTTCAGGTGTTCGTTGACGGCGAGACGGGCGAGCCGGTGCTGTACACCGCCAGTGCACACTCGGAGTCGGTGCCGAACAACGAGTTCGTCGACCCGGAGAACAGTCGCCCGAGCGTGCTCTCGGAAATCGGCTCTCACGCCAGCGCGCTCGGAGTCAACGGCCGTCCGCGGACGTTCCAGCGATTCGCGGGCGACGGCCTCATTGCCGACATCACGAACGAGGCGGTGGAGGTCGGCGACCGAACCGTCGGCGTTCCGGCGGCGTACGGCCTCCCGCGCGACGAGGGGCTTCGGCTTCCGTATCTCGTCCCGGAACTTGACGGCGCGCCGCTATACGACCACGAGAACCTCCCGAACGTCTCGGCCGACGACCTGCTGTCGGGGTCGCTGGTCGTGCACAGTTTCGCGGAGCTGGCGAACCCGCCGGAGGGCGTCCCCCTCCGGGAGACGGGGCTCACGTTCGGGTTCACCGCCGAGAGCCGAGGCGAGTCCGACCCGGTGGACATCGAGTACGACCTCGTCTCCGTCGAGGAACTCCGCCACATCGACGGCTTCACCGGACCGCAGCTGAGCTTCGAGTTCACGGTCCCGCAGTTCGTCGAAGACGGGTTCGCCCACCACCTCACCGCCACGACGGCCCCGTGGACGCAGCCGCGCTTCTCGGATCCGACACAGGATATCACCGACCCCCAGCACCGAAAGACGCTCGGCGAGCGCTACGGCGGCGTCGAAGCCGAGGCCAGCGACGACCGCGTTGTCGCCGTCGTCCGCGAGTTGACGACGCGGCCGCCGGAGGACGACGGTGGCGACGAGGCGGACGCGAGCGAGTCGACGCCGGCCGACGAGACGCCGGCGGAGGACGGACCGCCGACCCCGCCGAGGCATCGAGAACCGACTGTCGAGAGCGTCGCACTCCTCGAAAGCGAGAACCCGACGGCCGTCCCGACGTGGCGCGGAATCGTCTCGCTGTCGGGCGTCACGCACGAGTCGCATCGCCTCACCGTCAACGGGGCCGGACGCGCCCCCTACGCCGAGACGTTCGAGTTCGACGGCGGCACCTACACCGCGGGCGTCGACGGCGTCGTCACCGTCGTCCCGAACGAGGAGGCGGTGAAAGTCCGGGCGGACGCCTCCGAGGGGGCGGGCGTCGCCAACGTCCGGTTCGAAGAGGACGTCGCCGGAGCGGTGTACGACGGTAAACCCGACGGCGAGGGCCGCTTCGGCATCTACGTCAACCGCCACGGAACGTACACCGCCGAAATCACCGACGAGAAGGGAGAAGTCGGCGTGTTTCGCGTCACGCCCCAAGCGGACGGTGCCTCGGGCGACGAGCCGCTCACCATCGACGCGCCCGAGACGGGCAAACGCTCGTTCGTCACGTTTCTGCAGTCGCTCGTCGACGAGATTCTGGCGGGCGTGCGAGACGCCGTCGACGAGCTCGGGCCGCTGCGGGAACTGCTGTTGGCGCTCTTACGGCACGCCCGACGACTCGCCGACGACGCCCTCGAACTCGTCGAACGCGGCGACGTGGCGAGTGCGGGCGACGAACTCGGCACACTCGTCGACCTGCTGGGGGTCGCAGAGGAGGCGCTCGGGCCGCTCGGCTGGGCGCTCTCGGAGCCGACGGAGGCGCGTCTCGGCGGCCAGTTGGCGCAGGCGCGGCGGCGCGCCGAACAGGCAGTCGACGTGCCCGCCTGAGCGCGGCGGCCGCCTACGGTCCGGAGAGCCAGAGCCGAAGGAGGCGGCGAGAACGGAGCTATTCGGACGGGTGCAGACGACTCGTCCTGCCGTCGGAGCCGACTCGGAGATACGTGGCGAACAGGTCCGTCGCGCGCGTGTACGTGTACTACCACGTCTCGCTGCCACTACCACGTCTCGCTGACCGAACCGTGCGGTTCGCCGTCTCGACAACTTTTACCGCACACCCTCCCTCTCTCCGACGAATGGCGAGCGCGCGCCTCATCCCGGACCGATACGTCGAGTACTACCTCGGCAACGCGCCGAGTCTCGTCTGGTTACTCGTCGTCAACGCGGCGGCGTTTCTGGTCGGCGTGCGCTACTACGTCGAGACGATGCCCGCGATATCGACGTTCCTGTGGCCGCTGTACGGCGACTCGCCGACCGCGCTGGCGCTCGGGACGCTCTCGTTGGCGACGCTGCTGCCGAATCTCGGCCGAGGCATCGACGACGCGCCGTTGAACCGGCCGCTGGTCTACCTCCACACGCTCTCGGTCGTCTGGCTGGTGAAGTTCGGGCTCTGGACGGCCGTCGCCTTGAATCTCCGGCCCGACCTCTACTTCGGGTTCGGCCTCTCGTCGCTGTGGAGTTACTGGGGAATCCTCGTCACACATCTCGGTTTCGTCGTCGAGGCGGTGCTCATCGCGCGCATCGGGGCGACGACTCGCGGGGCGCTCGCGTTCGCACTCGTGTTAGCGTTTGCGAACGACGTGTTCGACTACGTGTTCGGCTACCATCCGCCGCTTCGGTACGACCCCGGGGCGACACTTACCGCGGCTAGCGTGGCGATTTCGGTCGTCTCGGTCGGTCTCGCGGCAGTTATGCTCGATCGGTATCGGGACCCGACGGTCCGGAAGTAAGAGGTGATTACTGTCTGGTTGCACCGCTGCGGGCCGATACGGATTCCGACTGCTCGGTTCGAAACACACTGAACAGAACGAACCCGAAGGTGAACGAAACGAACGGAGGTTCGTGTTTATGGGCGCACGCGGAGTTAGCGAAAAGCGATGAAAGCCGTCTACGTCCTCCTCGTCGCGGTGTTCGTCGTCGTCTCGTCCGTTCCCGCCGCCGCCTCCGTTTCGACGCCGTCGACGGCCGACAGCTCGTCACAAGTCGACACCGACGAGAGTCGACTCGGCGACGACGTGACGACGTTCGTCCAGTCGACCGCCGCGGAAACCCGCGGCGTCGTCGCCAACGAGAAGTGGGAAGCGGAGTTCGATCGAAACGGCGACAGAGCCGCCGTCGAACGTCGAATCGACCGCCTCGAAGCCGAACTCGCCGACCTCCGTCAGCGCCGCGACGCGCTGGCGGCGGCGGCCGAGAACGACACCATCTCGGGACCGCAGTACCACGGCCGGCTGGGCGAACTCGACGGTGAACTGAGCGCGCTGGCGGTCTCCATCGACGCGACCGAGCAAGCGGCGGAGCGAGTCGGTGCGAACACCAGTCGTCTGTCGACGCTCCGCACCGAGACGAGAGAGACTCACGCGAACGTCGCCGGCCCGACGGCGACGACGGCGCCGCTCGGAGCGCCATCGAACCGCGCCAACAGCACCGACGAGGGCGACGGCAGCGCCGAAAGTAGCCGGTTCGTCCGTACCAGCGTCGGACCGGCCGGTGAAGGCGCCGACGCGTTCGACGGTGCCGGCGGAGGCGAAGACACCCCGACCGACTCGGACCACCGCGAGACGAACGGCGGAGGCGACGAATCGCCTGTCGAACGCAAGTTCACCGCGGACGTCACCCAACCGAACGGCGAAGCGCCTGGGAAAGAGGACGTCCAGGGACTTCGCTCGTAGCGTCCCCTCCGGAGGAGCGACGATCCGTCGGCGGTAAAGCGGACGTGCCCGCTGAGCGAGGACCCGCTGAGCGAGCGAATCGGAGGTGTCCGGCGGTAGTCAGCCTTTTCAGTTCTGCCGGCCTACCAGTCGGCATGGACTCTGCGGTACTTTTAGATCTCCTCGGCAACGAGAACAGGCGACGTATCCTCCGCCTGCTCTCCCATAAGCCCTGCTACGTCACCGAGATCTCCGAGTACCTCAACGTCAGTCCGAAGGCCGTCATCGACCACCTCCGGAGACTGGAGGAGGCGGGTCTCGTCGAGAGTCGAACCGACGACCAGCGCCGGAAGTACTTCCACATCGCCCAGAACGTCCGCTTAGAGGTGAACGTCTCACCGTACGGATTCGGCACGAAGAGCGCGTATCCGGCGAGTCCGACGCTCGAACTGACGGGTCGCTGTTCGCATCTGAGCATCGACGCGGAACCCCGCCAGAACGGCGACGACCTCGAATCGCTGGCGCGGGAGTTCGGCCGCCTCGAAACCATCGAGAACGAACTCTCGCTCGCCCAGCGGTGGGTTCACGGTCGCATGACTGACGTGCTCGACCGCCTGAACGAGCGCATCGGTACCGACGCAGACAGCCGATTCTACGCGAAGGTACTCGCGGCCGTCGCCGGCGGCGCGACGAGCACGCTCGCCGTCGCCAAGGAGGTTAGCGCCCCGCCGGAGGTCGTCGAACAGGTGTTGGACGCGCTGTACGAGCGCGGACTGCTCGCTCGGAAGAATGACCAGTGGACCGTGCGGTGAGTCCGACGACGGGCCTCCTCACAGTTCTCGGGTGACGCCGTCGCGCAAGTCGCGGCCGAAGTAGTGACCGACGAGCGTGACGAACGCGCCAACGGCAGCGCCGACCCCGCCGAGTTCGACGCCGTACTGCGAGATGACGTTCACAGCGACGGGGAGAAACGCGCCGAGCGTCGAGAGGACGACGCTGAACACGCCGACGAGCGCGCCGGCGAGCGCGACTTCGACGAACCGGGGACGGTCGGCGACGAGGCCGACGACGAACGCGGCGGCGAACAGGCCGAGCGCGCGAAGCAGGAGCGAGACACCGGGAATCGCGCCGACGATCGGAACGAGACCGCCGAGAAACACGCCGACGACGGAGAGCACCAGTGCGAGAAGGAACGCCTTCGGGGCGAACAGACGGCCGAGTCGGCCGGAGGAGTCGTCGCTATCGGGGGAGGACGGATTCGGGTGCGAGGACATATCAACCGATTGGTCTGCATCCGGTATCACTCTTGTGCCGACCCCGTCGAGTGAGACATCGTGTCGAACGTCCGGCGGTCGTTCGCGTGCGCCGGCCACCTCTCCGAGTCACCGCGAACGAGTGGATTCAAGTCCGCCGCGGGGGTAGCCGCGAGTATGAACGCAGGCGACCGCATCCGCGTCGAGCGCGGAGGCGTCACGAACGAGGGCGTGTTGATGCCGTCGACGACGGCAGACCACCTCGTCGTCAAACTCGACGGCGGCTACAACGTCGGTATCGAACGCGAGGACGCCGAAATCGAGGTGCTCGAAACGGAGGTGTACGACGTCGGCGAGGAATCCTCACCGGGCAGTCAGACTTCGTCTGACGACGTCGAGGACGGTCAGGACGACGGCGATAGCTCCGAGGTCGAGTTCGACGACGACCTCCCGACGATTTCGCTCATCTCCACCGGCGGCACCATCGCCTCCACCGTCGATTATCGCACCGGTGCGGTGACCGCGCAGTTCGACGCAGAGGACGTGCTCCGCGCCGTACCGGACCTCGCCGGTCGGGCGAACTACCGCGGCCGCGTCGTCGCCAACATCCTCTCGGAGAACATGACGCCCGACGTCTGGCAGGACCTCGCGCGGGCGGTCTACGAGGAGATAGAGACGGGCGCAGACGGCGTCGTCGTCATGCACGGCACCGACACGATGCAGTTCTCCGCGTCGGCGCTGTCGTTCATGCTCGACACGCCGGTACCCATCGTCTTCACCGGCAGTCAGCGCTCGGCGGACCGACCCTCCTCGGACAACGTGATGAACGCCGTCTGCGCCGTCGAAGCGGCCAAATCCGACTGCGCGGAGGTGCTCGTCTGCATGCACGGCAGCGAGAGCGACGACATCTGCGCACTCCACCGCGGCACGCGCGTGCGCAAGAACCACACCTCGCGGCGCGACGCCTTCGAGACCGTCGGCGCGAAACCGCTCGGCGAAGTCGACTACGACGCGGAGGAAGTCACCTTCCGCCGCGAGTTCACCGAACGCGGCGCGGTAGACCTCGACATCGCCTCCGACATCGACGGCGGGGTCGAACTCGTGAAGTTCACGCCCGGCATGGACCCGGCGGCGCTCTCCTACCTCGACGGAAAATCCGGCGTCGTCGTCGAAGGGACGGGCCTCGGCCACGTCCACACCGACCTCATCCCGCGCATCGAGGAGTTAGTCGACGAGGGGACGGTCGTCGCGATGACGAGCCAGTGTGTCGCGGGCCGCGTCTGCGACCGCGTCTACGACACCGGCCGCGACCTGCTCGACGCGGGCGTCGTCGAGGCCGGCGACACCCTCCCCGGCACGGCGAAGGCGAAGCTGATGTGGGCGCTCGCCAACCTCGGCGACCCCGCCGACGCGATGGGGCGGAACCTCGTCGGCGAACTGCAAGAGGAGTCCAAGCCGTGGACCTGACTGTTCGACAGGCCCAACCCGAAGATTACGACGCGGTGGCGGCGTTCACGAGCGAGACGTGGGCCGACCGCGGTGGCTCGGACTACATCCCGCGTATCTACCACGACTGGATCGCCGGCGACGGCGACGACCAGCGGACGTTCGTCCTCGACGCCGAAGGAAACGAAGAGAGTCCCTCGGAGGAACTCGCCGGCATCTGCCAGGGCGTGCTGCTCTCCGACTACGAGGCGTGGGCGCAGGGGATGCGCGTCAACCCCGACTACCGAGGACGGGGCGCGTCGATGCTGCTGTCGAAGGCGCTGTTTCGATGGGCGAGAGACCAGGGGGCGACCGTCGCCCGAAACATGGTGTTCTCGTGGAACGTCGCGGGGCTCGGCCAGTCGCGCGCGACCGGGTTCGACCCCTGTACGGAGTTCCGTTGGGGGACGCCGACGCCTGACGCCGACGCCGAACCCGACCTCCCGATGACGGCCGACGCAGACGCCGCGTGGTCCTTCTGGACCGGGAGCGACGCCCGCGCGGAGCTGAAGGGCCTCGCGCTCGACGCCGAGGAGTCGTGGGCGGTGTCGGAACTCACGCGAGAGCGACTCCGGACGGCGGCCGACGAGGACCGCCTGTTCGTCGCGCGCGAAAACGGAACGCGTGGAGTCACGTTCCGCAACCGGACGTACGACCGGCAGAACGAGGACGGGGAACCCGAGACGTGGGCCGAGTACGCCGTCGGCGCGTGGGCCGACTACGAGGCGGCGCGGGCGCTCTACCGAGCGATTGCCCGCGACGCTGCGGATATCGACGCCGACAAGATCCGAGTGCTGATTCCTGAGGGCGTCCGGTGGGTGAGCGACACCGCCTCCGCCCGCGCCGGCGTCTCCGACGAACCGGACTTCGTGATGGCGGCGGACCTGACCGACCCGGCGGTCGTCGAGGGCTGACGACCCGCAAAAGAGTCTTTTTGGCCGCTCGTTCGGTGTTCAGTTCGACCCGAACAGTCGTTCGCGCAGCGTCCGCGTCCGCTTCTTCTCGGCGAGCAGCACCGAGCAGTCCACCTCGTCGACGACGTTCAACACGAGACTGTCGGTGAACAGCCGCGAGAGCAGGCCACGCTCGGTCGCGCCGACGACGAGCATCGTCGCGTTCTCGGCGTGGCGGCCGATGGCCGCCTCGACGTCGCCGGAGTCGACGGCCAACTCGGCGTCGTCGATGCCATGGTCGGCCGCCCACGATTCGAGGAACGCTCTCCCCTCGGCCTCGTCGTCGGCGACGTGGAGCAGCGTCACCGTCGAGCCGTACTCCGCGCGGAGCATCTTGGCGACGGCCGCCGAGAGATCCGAGTCCGGACCGCCCGCCGTCGGTACGAGAATGCGCGAGGCGTCGAAGCCGCGGTCCCTGAGCACGAGGAAGTCACAGGGGAGCGAACTGGCGAGTTCGTCTATCGCGCTCTCGGCGCGCCCCGGCGAGCCGTGGGCGTCCGGTCCCCAACCCATGACGGTCAGGTCGGCGTCGTACGTTCGCGCGGCGTCGAACACCTCCTCGAAGGTCCGGTGCGAGAGAATCGTGTGCGTCTCGACGGGGACGCCGAGCGTCTCGGCGTCGTCGCGGGCGCGTTCGAGGATTCGGTGGGCCGTCTCGTAGTCGCCCTGCCGTCGGGCGGCCTCCAGCGACGTTTGGTCGGGCACCTGCTGGATGTTGACGGCGACGACGGTGCCCTCTTCTCGCTTTGCGATGGCGCTGGCGAGCGTGATGAGGTCGGCCTGGTGTTCGGGGTTGGCGAGCGGCACCATGACGCGGTACTGGCCGCCGTCGGGTTTGACCGTGCTCGCTGCGGAGACCGCCGAGTCGGGCATCCGGTCGGGCCGACTGAGGATGTAGTCGCTGAGGACGCCCGGCCTGGTAGTCCGCGAGCGCGCATAGAACAGGTACCAGAGTACCGCGAACGCGACGAACGCAGCGCTAAAGGCGATGGTGACGCGGGGTTCGATGAACGCGATGAGTGTGAACGAGAGAATCGACCCAACGATCGGCGTCACCGGGTAGAACGGCACGATGTAGGAGGGTTCGTACTCGGCGGCGTCCGCTTCCCGCATCACGATGAGCGCGATGTTCAACAGCCCGTAGATGATGAGGTGGAGGATGCTCCCCATCGTCGCCAGCGTCTCGATGGGGGCGACGACGATGAAAAGCAGGATGAAGCCGCCGGTGACCGCGATGGAGCGGTACGGCGTGCCGAAGCGCTCGTGAATCTCGTTGAGTTCCGACGTGACGATAGCGTCGCGGCCCATCGCGAAGTTGATGCGCGAGGAGGCGAGGATGCTCGCGTTCGCGCTGGAGGCGGTCGCCAGCAACCCGCCGAGCAGCATCGCTACCGCGCCGGCCGGGCCGAGGATGAGACGGGCCACTTCGACGACGGCGATGTTCCCGGCGGCCTCCTGTGCGGCGATGAACCCCTGTTCGACGGCGGCGCTCATCACGATGAGCACCAGTCCGTAGATGAGCGAGACGATGACGACGCTGCCGATGACCGCCCGCGGCAGATTCTTATCGGGATCCTTTATCTCCTCGGCGACCGAGGTGATCTGGACGAATCCGAGGTAGGAGACGAAGATGAGGCCGGTCGTCGTGATCATCGGCGTGAGCCCGCGACCCGCCGGGAGGTTCGACGGGTCCGCACGGAGCGACCCGACGAGGGTGAACACGGCGAGAATCGCCACGAGAATGACGACGATGACGTTCTGCAGTTTTCCGGTCTCCTTCGCGCCGACGTAGTTGATGAGGACGAACAGCGCCGCGCCTCCGAGCGCGATGATTTTGACGGGGTCGACTCCGAAGCCGGCGACGCCGAGGGTGTCGGAGAGGCCGGCGATGCTCTGGACGTACTCGCCGAAGCCGACCATGTAGAACGCCGAGGCGAACGCCAGCCCCATCCAGTTTGCCCACCCGGCGACGGAGCCGAACAGCGGCCCGAGCGCGCGGTTGACGTAGAAGTACGCGCCGCCCGAGCGCGGCATCGCGGTTCCGAGTTCGGAGGCCGAAAGCGCCGTAAACAGCGCTATCACGCCGCCGAGTAGAAACGAGACGACGGCGTGCCATCCGGCCTGCTGAATCGCCGTCCCTGGAAGTACGAAGATACCCGCGCCGATCATCGTCCCGACGCCGATGGTCAATGCGGCCAGCGGGCCGAGGTCTTTGGCTAGCTCTTCGTCAGCCATAGATAGACCAGAACGATGGCGGTCGAAGCGACGCTGTTCCGGGGTATGACATAGACGTGAGATACCGCGCTATCCGTTTAAGCGGTTTGGAATCGCTCACTTCGACGCCGGGGGGCCTGCGGACGACCGGTCGGTCGTCGTCACTCGTCGGCGGGAAGGGCGACGACCGGTCGGTCGGCGTTTTCGAGGAGCGAAGAGGCGACGTCGCCCGTCAACAGTTTCATCCACTTACTGCCGCCGCGCGGCGTGAACACGACGGCGGACGCGTCTTCCTCGCGGGCGATCTCCAAGATGGTGTCAGCGACGTTCGTCCCGTACGCGACGCGGGTGGTCACGTCGACACCGGCCTCCGCGGCCAGTTCGCGGACGACCGAGAACGCCTCGGAGGCAATCTCTTCGCGCTGTTCGACGGGCGCTTTGTCCGGCGCGCCACCGGCCTTCTCGACGACGTGGAGCGCGACCATCTCTCCGCTGGCGGCCGCGATTCGTGGGAGTGCGGCCCGTGCCGTCGACTCGGCGTCGTTGACGCTGGCGACGGGGACGACCGGACGGGCGAAAAGCGACGTGTCGCGCGACGGGTCGGAGCGGCTCATAGTGGCACCTACGGCGGGGGGCGGTATATCTTTCAGCATCCAACCGGTGCCGACCCTGTCGAGAGCGGGTGCGGTTCAGACGGCGACGACCCACGCGCGGTAGTCCTCGCCGTAGCCGTACACCTCCCGAATCGTCCGGTCGAAGAAGTCCGCCAGTCGGTTCGGGTCCGCGCGGGCGGTGATTCGAACGTTCGTCCCCTCGGCCTCCTCGGGTCGCTCCAACTCGTCGATGCGGAACTCGGGGTAGTCGCCGACGAGCTTCTTGAGTCGGTCGAGTTCCGCTTCCGTGCAGTCGACGTTCACCGTCTGCTGGAAGAACTGCACCCACGGCGGCCTCGGGTCCTCGACGCCGTCGCGTTCCGGTTCCTCGGCGGCGTCGACCTGGATGGTGAGGAAGTCGCTGGCGCGGGTGCGGTGCGCGGAGACGGCGTCTGCGAACAGCTTTCGGCGTTCGGCCGGGTCGGCGGCGTCGAATCGGGTCATGTCCGAACCGACGCCGGCGGCCGGCAAAAATCCGGACCATTCGGCTTTCCGTTGGGGTGGTATCGGCGGCTTTCTTCAGTTCTTTATCCCCGGAGGGTGATGAGGCGAGTATGAGCGACAAGAAGGTGCTGTTACTCGGTGCACCCGGCGCAGGTAAAGGAACCCAGAGCAAGCGACTCGCCGAGGAGTTCTCGCTCGAACACGTGACCACCGGCGACGCGCTCCGCGCGAACAAGGACATGGAGACCGAGTACGGCACACCCCGCGAGTACATGGACGCGGGCGAACTCGTCCCCGACGGCCTCGTCAACGAGATCGTCGAGGAGGCGCTCTCGAACGCCTCCGGGTTCGTCCTCGACGGCTACCCGCGGAACCTCTCGCAGGCGGAGTATCTCGACGACATCACCGATCTCGACGCGGTCATCTACCTCGACGTGAGCGAGGACGAACTCGTACGACGTCTCACCGGCCGCCGTCTCGACCCCGAAACGGGCGATATCTACCACACGGAGTTCGACATGCCCGAGGACGACGAAGTCGCAGACCGCCTCGTCCAGCGAGAGGACGACACCGAGGACGTCGTCCGCGAGCGTCTCCGCGTCTACGACGAGAACACCGCGGAGGTCATCCAGTACTACCGTGACACCGGCGAACTCGCCGAAATCGACGGCAAACAGACGCCCGATGAGGTGTTCGAGGACGTGAAGTCCGTCGTCGCCGACGACTGAATCGGGGCCGCAGTCCCGAAGTTTTCGGCGCGAGACGATAGTAAAAGCTTCTTAACCAGTGGTGGCCAATCTCCGGCAATGGCAAGAGTCGAATCGCGAGTTCGTTCGCTCGTCTCCGAGAACTCGGAGATGGAGCGAGCGATAGAGGTCGTCTTAGAGCGCGCCGAGAACGGCGAAGTCCGCTGGGTCGACGTGCGCGACGACCTCTCGAGCGGCCAGTGGGGCCGTCTCATCGAGCAAGGTATCCTCGTCGACGGCGAGGAGGGGTTCCGGATTCGGGACCCCGACGCCGTCCGCGCGGGTCTCAACGGCAGCGCCGACGCGTCGGCGTCGGCATCGTCCTCGACGAAATCGTCCTCAACGGCATCGTCCTCGACGTCGTCTTCGTCGACGAGCGACGACATCGAGACGACGAAGTGGTCGAAGTGGGACAAGGGTGCGGCCGTCGTCACCGTCGGTCTGTTCCTCGGCTACTCGGTCGAAACAGTGCGCAACGTCGTCGGTGGCGCGTTCGACGTGTTCCTCGGCCCGCTGGCCGAGATACTCCCCTTCTACGCCGTCGTGATGATTCTCGCGATGGGGACCGGTCTCTACTCGACGATTCTGCAGGCGAACCTGATGGACATGGACAAGATGGGCCAGTATCAGGCGCGGATGAAGGACCTGCAGGACCGCCGCAAGGAGGCCCAGGAGAACGACGACGACGCCGCGCTCCAGGAGATTCAGGAAGAGCAGATGGAGGCGATGGGCGAGCAGATGGGCATGTTCAAAGAGCAGTTCCGCCCCATGGTGTGGATCATGTTCCTCACCATCCCGGTGTTCCTCTGGATGTACTGGGCGATCGGCATCGGCGGCAGCCCCGAACACGTGACGCTCCAGAACATCGTCATCCCGCTGGCCGGCGAGGTGACGTGGAAAGAGGGCGTCGTCGGGCCCATCCAGACCTGGATCGTCTGGTACTTCCTCTGTTCGATGGCGTTCTCCCAGATAATCCGCAAGGGACTGAACATCAGCACGACGCCGACGACGTCGTGATCTAATCTACGCTCCTTTCCTCGGTTCTCCGTCACCGCACCACCCGGCGAGCGACGATTCCGCCTCGAAGCCGACTCGCGCGTGACGACCGGCCGCGACGTCTCGAACGCGGCCTCCCGACCGTGTGACGCCTCGCGGTGCCGTCGGCAACGATAACACCTTTCAATTTCTCCCGCCGAGAGGGAGTATGTTGCTAACCGTCTCCGGCCCGCCGGGTAGCGGAAAGAGCACCACGGCGGCCGGACTCGCCGAGGCGTTCGGCTACGAACACATCTCTGGGGGTGACATCTTCCGCGCACTCGCCGAGGAGCGCGGGATGTCGCCCGTCGAGTTCAACGAACTCGCCGAGGAGGACGACCAGATAGACCGCGACCTCGACCGTCGGCTCTACGACATCGCCGCCGAACGGGACGACGTCGTCCTCGAATCCCGCCTCGCCGGCTGGCTCGCCGGCGACTACGCCGACTTCCGCATCTGGCTGGACGCGCCGCTGTCGGTCCGCGCCGCGCGTATCGCCGACCGCGAGGAGAAGTCCGTCGAGACCGCGAGGGAGGAGACCGACCGCCGCGAAGCCAGCGAGGCCAAGCGCTACATGGCGTACTACGACATCCCCATCGGCGACCTCTCTATCTACGACGTGGCGCTCAACACCGCCCGCTGGGGACCCGAACCGGTGCTCGACACGCTCGTCGCCGCCGTCGAGGCGTACGACGCCGACGCCGACGAGGGCAAGTATCCGATCACCGGCGTCCGCTACGAGTTCTGAGATGACGATGCGCGGCCCACCTCAGGAGCGCTCGGTCGACGAACTGCTCGAGTTCGGCGTCGTCAACCTCGACAAGCCGCCCGGCCCCTCGGCCCACCAGGTCTCGGGGTGGGTCCGCGACCTCGCGGGCGTCGATCGCGCCGCCCACGCGGGGACGCTCGACCCGAAGGTCACCGGTTGTCTGCCCATCCTCACCGGCGACGCGACCCGTCTGGCGCAGGTGTTTCTGGAAGGCTCGAAGGAGTACGTCTCGGTGTTAGAACTGCACAAACCCGCACCGAGCGACCTCGAATCCGTCGTCGCCGAGTTCGAGGGCGAACTGTACCAGAAACCGCCCCGAAAGAGCGCCGTCTCGCGTCGTCTGCGCACGCGCGAGATTTACGAATTGGAGGTGCTGGAAGCGAAGGACCGACAGGCGCTGCTTCGGATTCGCTGTGAGAGCGGGACCTACATCAGAAAGCTCTGTCACGATATCGGCCTCGCGCTCGGAACGGGCGCACACATGGGTCACCTCCGGCGGACGGCGACGGATCCGTTCGACGACACCGACCTCGTGAGTCTGTACGACCTCGCCGACGCGCTGGCGTTCGCCGACGAGGGCGACGAGTCGTTCCTCCGGGAGACCGTCGCGCCCGCCGAACGGGCGCTCACGCACCTTCCCTCTCTCACTATCGCCGACAGCGCCGCCGAACAGGTCGCCACCGGCGCGCCCGTCTACGCGCCGGGCGTTCTCGACGCCGACGACGGTATCGAACGGGACGAACTGCTCGCCTGCTACACGCCCGACGGCGCGGCGGTCTGCCTGGGTCGGCTGGTCGGTGACCCCGACGCGGAACGGGGAACCGTCGTCTCGCTCGAACGCGTGCTGGTCTGAGCGGCCGACGCGGCGTTCCGACTCAAACGAGACCTTCGTACTGCGAGAGAAGCAGCGGCAGCAGCGTCCAGTCGGTCACCGGTTGGTGGCGCGCCGCGTCGAGTGCGTCGGCGACCGACAGCCGCCGAACCCGGGTGAACTCGTCGCCGTCGGTGTCCTTCTCGGCGGGCGTGAGCCCCGTCGCAAAGACGATTCCGCGACGCTTTCGGAGCCACGCCACGGGGTAACTCGTCTCCAGCAGACGGAGCGAGTCGGCGCGGTAGCCGGTCTCCTCGCGGAGTTCGCGGGCGGCCGCCTCGACGAGCGACTCGCCGCCTTCGACCGCACCGACGGGACAGGAGAGCACCGTCTCGCCGAGGCGGGGACGGTACTCCTCGACGAGAACGATTTCTCCGTCGTGTTCGGCGACCACGCAGACCGAGTCGCGGGCGTCGACCCAGAACCGTCCTTCGGTCTCGTCGTCGGGTCGGCGGAGACGGTCGTAGCCGAGGCGTGCGTCGTCGCCGCCGACGGAGACGGTGCGGAGGACGGACCACTCGTCCGAAGTCATCGGATGACCGTCGACGCACGAGAGCATAGTTAACCAGTGCTTGCGGCCAGGTCAGGACGAGCGATCCTCGGCGAACCGTCGGTGCCGACGACGGGCCGGATACAGCTTCGAAACCGCGTGTCGTCTGCCGGCGGACGCAGTCTTTTCTCGGTGCCGCGAGACGGGCGGATATGAACGTCGGAACCGCGGAAGCGCGACCCGGAGAGCTAACCCACGGCTGGCTGAAAGCGACCGGATTGCCGACCGGCGGCGACGAACGACTCCCGGTCGTCGTCGCCAGCGGCGAACGCGACGGGCCGACGCTGTGGCTCACCGGCGGCGTCCACGGCGACGAGGCGACGGGCGTCGCCGTCGCGCAGGACGCGATGCGCGAGGAGCTCCCGGAACTGCTCTCCGGAACCGTCGTCTGCGTACCGCTGGTCAACCCCGCGGGCCTGCGTCGCAACGCTCGAACGTCGTACTACGCCGGCGACGACCCGAACCGCTACTTCCCGGACCCCGAGAGCGAGTCGACCCGGCCGCCGAAGACGCAGGAGCGAATCGACCGACGGGTGTACGAGACGCTCGTCGACTCCGCGGACGCGCTCGTCGACCTGCACACCGCCCAGGTCGGATCGGTGCCGTTCTCCATCCGCGACCGGGTGCTGTACGGCGAGCGACGAACGCAGGCAGAGGCCGAGTCGCTGGCCAACGACCTCGCCGCGCTGGTCGACGCGTTCGGCCTGCCGGTGCTCGCCGAGTACCCGGCCGCGGAGTATCTCGACCAGGGACTGCATCGCTCGACGGCGGGCGCGGCGTTGAACGCCGCCGGAATCCCGTCGTTCACGGCCGAATTAGGCGGCCACAGCGTCGTCGAGGAGGACGTCCGCGCGGCGGGTGTCGCGGGCGTGTACGGCGTGCTCCGCGAACTCGGCATGGTAGATGAGTTCCCCGACGGCGTCGACGAACCGGGAACCGGCGTGCCGCCCGCGCCGGTCGATTTCCCGGTCCGGCGGGCTGTCCACCCGCGGACGGAGACGGCCGGACTGGTCCGTCACCGCGTCGCCGCCGGAGACGTCGTCTCGGCCGGCGACGTCGTCGCCGACATCGTCACACCCCACGGCGAGCGCGTCGACACCGTCGAGTCCGAGTACGACGGTTACGTCATCGGTCGGTACGAGGGACTAGCAGTGTACGAGGGCGACGCGGTAACGAGCATGGCCGTCCGCGACGACGGCGAGTTGGTCGTCCCGCGCGAGAGCGACGAGTGAGGTAGCTCGAAGAAACGAGGCGGTGCGCGTGCGACACGCTACCGGGCCGCTGTCTGGCGGTTTTCCTTACCGTCGAAACGAAGGTGTTAAACGAGGGTCTCCCGTTAGCCAAGTTGCGGGACCGTAGGGTAGTGGTATCCTCTGCCGATGGGGTCGGTAGGACCTGAGTTCGAATCTCGGCGGTCCCACTTCTCGTGAGGAACAACGTGACGAGCGAGGCGCGGGTCCTCGGAGACGAGCGACGCGGCTCTTCGCCGGCCTCACTTTTGCGAAGCCAAATGGAGGCACGAGAACGAGCGAGTTCTCAGCGGTCTCACCGCTTCTGTTCGCCGAGCGGCAGCAACGTTTCGATAGCTCGTCGGTGACACGTGGAATCGAGCGCCGTCAGATTCGGCCGTGTACGAGCCCCCGGTCGATACTCGGACAGAGCAGACCCGCACCGAGGGGCTCGGGCCCAACAGTTGCCCGTGGCTGGTGAGGAGCCGGCGGCCGCCGTTCGGTTCCTCGAAGGCGTCGTCCGATTATCACTGGGTTAAATCCAGAGACGACCCAGATGGTGTCGGGAGATGTCCACCTCCAAACCGGTAGGGCTTCGAGAATGTTGTTCTTATAGAGTGTATAAAATTACGAACAGTCATTATTTCCTATCTATTTTGCCGTACCGAGCAAAATACCTATGAGAGTGGACACCGGAAATTCCTCCGAGTCGGATAACTCGCGTCGTCTAACCATCCCTCACGAGGAGAATATCCACATATGCGATACGTTACAACTGCCCACCACACCCGCTGTCGAACATGAATAGGGACGGACTGCTCACTATCGCCGTCGCGGCGTGCTGTCTCTTCTCGCTCGGGACGGCCGCCGGAACGCTGGACTCGTCGGTGCAGACCGACCCCGACGACGTCATCGACGTCGACTCGTCGATGCTCCCCGTCGGCTCCGACCAACTCGACGAACTGAAGCAGACGATGACGGAGCCCTCCGGGGGTGGTGGCGAGGGAGACACGCAACGTCAGCGGCAGCGAGAGACCCAATCGCAACAGCAACAGCAGCAAGAACAGTCGGTCGACCAACGCGAAGAAGAACTGGTCAACAGCGACTTCAGCTCGGACTCCGAAACCGGCGACGAGGTCCCGCCTGAAGAGTCGCTCTGGGAGAAACTGCTCGGCCTCCTCGAAGCGCTGCTCCCGTTCGCCGTCCTCGGCGCTTTGCTCCTCGCGGCACTGACTTACCGTGACCGCCTGGCCGCCCTCCTGCGTCGGTGGCTCCCGAGCGGTGACGACGGAACGCCGGCGGCCGACGAACCCGTCGGGGACCCGAAGCCGAAAGACGAGGTTTCCGCGGCCTGGTGTGAGATGCTCGCCGCCGTCGGCCTCGAACGCGAGACGAAACTCACGCCCAGAGAGCGCGGCGAGAAAGTCGTCGAGCAGCACGGGAGCGGCGCAGACAGCGAGGCGGTCTGGGGACTCACGTCGCTGTACGAGAGCGTCCGCTACGGCGGTGACGAGGTGACAGACGAGCGCCGAGAGCGCGCCCGCGATTACCTTCGCCGGTTCCGCGGCAACTCCGGAGGCGACCGATGAACGTCCGCCGTCTCCTCCTGGCGGGTGCCGGCGTGGTCGTCCTCCTGCTCGGCTTCGTGGGCGGCGACCTCCTCCCCACCGACGGACTGGTCGACCTGCTCGGCAACGACTACCTGCTGATGGCCGTCTTCGCGGCCGTCGGTCTGCTCGTCGCCGTTCCCGTGCTCGCGTCCGGCCGGAGCGCCCGCCTCGAACAGGCGGAGATGCCCGACGCCGAGCGCCCTGTGTCGGCCCCCTCGCCGGGCGAGGAGTTCGACGCGGCGCTGTCGGACTGGCGACTGTCGATTCCGATACTCGGACGCCGTCGACGTGCGGCGCTCCGCGACCGCCTCCGCCGCGCCGCCGTCGAGACGCTCCGAACGGTCGAGGGATACGACCGCGCGGAGGCCGAACGGCGCGTCGACGAGGGAACGTGGACCGACGACGAGACGGCCGCCGCGTTCCTCCGAACCGAGTCGTCGCTCCGCGCCGACGGCGGTGAGCCGAGAGGAACGAGGCGAGCCTCGTCGCAAGCGGAGCGCGGCGACAGCGGCGGTGAGCCGGCCAAACCCGAATCCGGCGTTCGCGGTGCACGCGACGCTGCACGCCGCACGGCCGAGGAGATCGCGCGACTCGCCAACGAGGGTCGACGGTGAGTCAGTACCAGACGCACCGGTGGCGCGGCGTCGTCGCGCTCTCGTTCGTCGCGGGCGCAGTCGGCTTGCTGGCCGACCGCCCGAACCTCATCGTCCTCGCGGGCGTCGGCGTCCTCTTTGCGGCGTATCCGCGACTCACCTCCTCGCCGACGCCGGTGCTGGAGCTGGACCGGCGCGTGACCGACCGGTCGCCGAATCCCGGCGACATCGTCGACGTGACGGTGACGCTTCGGAACGCCGGCGAGAACACGCTCGCGGACCTCCGCGTCGTCGACGGCGTGCCGGCGGCGCTGTCGGTCGTCGACGGTACGCCCCGCCGAGGGGCCGCGCTCCGCCCCGGCTCGTCGGTCACCTTCGAGTACAGTATCGAGGCCAAGTCCGGCCAGCACAGTTTCCTCCCGGCGACCGTCGCGGTCCGCGACATCACCGGCGAGCACGAGGTCGAGACGACCGTGAGCGAGGAGACGGAGCTCACCGTCACGGGCCGCTCGGACGCGCCCGTGGGCCGCGACGTGACGCTCGACACCGTCGGTCGAGTGGTCTCCTCGAACGAGGGGTCTGGACTGGAGTTCACCCGGACCCGCGAGTACCGCCGCGGCGACTCGATGAGCCGGGTCGACTGGAAGCGCTTCGCCCGCTCGGGCGAACTGACGACCGTCGAGTATCGGGAAGAACGGTCGATGTCGGTCGTGCTCCTCGTGGACGCTCGACCGGAGGCGTACCGCGCGCTCGACGACGAACCGAACGCGGTCGTTCGGAGCGTCGCCGCCGCGAAGCAACTGCTCGAACCGCTGTTCGCCGGCCGCAACCAGGTCGGCGTCGCCGCTTTCGGCCGCGAGTTCTGCTGGCACCCGCCCGGCGGCGGGACCAACCAGCGGGTCGAACTCCACCGCCTGTTCGACACGCACCCGGCGTTCGCCCCGACGCCGCCGCGGGACGCCCCGTCGCTCGACGAGCAGGTCGAACTGCTGCGACAGCGACTCGACTCGAACACGCAGATATTCCTGTTTTCGCCGCTTTGCGACGACGACGTCGTCACGGCCGCGCGTCGGCTCAACGCCTACGGCCACGCCGTGACGGCAGTGAGTCCGGACGTCACCGACGAGACGACGGTCGGCGAGCGCCTCGCGGCGACCGAACGCGCCGCGCGAGTGTCGACGCTCCGCCGAACCGGCATCCCGACCGTCGACTGGGGACCGGACGCGTCGCTGGAGTCCGCGCTGGCGAGTAATCGGAGGGCGATGGCGTGAGCGGGACGTTCGTCCGTAAGCCCGCGCTGTTGAGTGCGACGCTGGCGATTCTCGTCGCCGCGGCAGCGACTGCACACGTCACGGACGCAACCGTCGCCGCGCTGGCGCTCGTCGTCGGCGGTGTACTCGTCGTCGGCGTGGGAGCGACGCTCCGGAGTCGGCGGGAGACGCCGCTGCGCTGGCTCGTCGTCGGAGCCGGCATCGTCGTCTCGCTCGTCGGCGTCGCTCTCGGTGCCAGCGGGGCCACCGGTCCGGGCGCGCTCGTTCGGACGCTACCGGCGCTGCTCGGCGTCCTGGTCGTCGGCCTGGCGCTGGCACCGGTGCGCGGCAGCGGCTCCCGCGGTCTGCTCAAGGTGGGCGCGACGCTGGTGTTTCTCACCGTCCTCGTCAGCGGTCTCCTCGACCCGGAGACGCTCGAACCGCTGCTCGTCGGGACGGTGGCGACGGTGCTCGTCTACGACCTCGGCGAGCAGGCCATCAACGTCGGCGAACAGCTCGGCCGAACCGCCGAGACGAAGAGCCTCGAAGCGACGCACGCCGCCGGGAGCGTCGGCGTCGGCGTCCTCACGGTGTTTCTCGGCGGCGAGATCGCGTCGCTCGGGTCCAGTGGGCTGTCGCTGTCGGCGCTCGTGCTCGTCGTCGTCGCCGTCTTGCTGTTGGCGGCGGCACTCCACGAGTGAGCGGCTAATGTCAACTCCGTCCACCCTTCGGTATCGCTGCGTTACAGTTTACCGCGTCGCGGGTGTAGTACCACCTGACCGCCCTCCCGGCGTCGAAGCGCCGGCGACGAACCGCATCCGCCCCGAAAATCGATGAGAGAACTACCACGACGAGAACTGTTAGCGCTGCTTGCGGCCGGGGGCACCTCGATAGGGAGTCTCGACGCCGCGGCCGACGGGGGCTGGTCTCAGCTCCGACCGGGCGAACGACTCCGCATCACGGGCGGAGGCATCGACGGCGACGGTTCACCGCCCGCGTCCGCGTCGGAGTGGGACGTCTATCTCGCGACGACGCAGGCCGGCAACGTGCTCCCGTTCGTCTCGACGCGGGACGGGTGGCGACGATACGGACTGACGACGTCGTCGATGAACACCGGCCGCATTCGCGGCGTCGCCGACCACGTCGTCCGCAGCGACGGGGAACTCGAACAGGCGTTCGAGAACCTCTCGCCCGGCGAGACCATCCGTATCGACCCGAAGAACGCGCCGTACCGGACGACGAACTGGTTGGACATCGACGTCGACGGCGTCACCGTCGTCGGGCCGGGGGTGCCGACGCTCGTCAAACCCGCCGACGGGGCGAACGTCGGCGGTATCCGCATCGGACACAACGCCCGCTGTCGGGACGTGACGGTTCGAGACGTCGGCTACCACGGTAACGCCGAGAACCAAGACGACGCCGCGAAGAAGCTCCACGGAATCATCGTCCGCGACGCCTCGAACGTCGTCATCGCGGGCAACTCGGTGAGCCGGACCCATCCGTACCGCGAACACGGCAGCGGCGGCAGCGGCATCAGCGTCGAACGCGGCAGCGAGAACGTCAGAATCGTCGACAACCGCATCCGCGAGTACGGCGACCGAGGCATCCAACTCGGCGGACAGAACGTCTTCGTCTCGGGTAACATCGTCACCGAGGGGACCGACCGCTCCATCGCCTGCGACCTCTGGTCGCCCGAGGGGACGAACGAAGTCGCAAACACGGTCATCATCACGGGCAACATCGTCGGGAACTGTACGCAGGGAAGCCTGACCGGCATCGCCAGCGGGCCACCCGGCGCGTCCGGCGACGGTGCCCACGTCACTATCTCCAACAACATCGGCTTCGGCTACCACAAGTCGTTCTGTCACGTCCGCGGCCCCGGCGAAGTCCACAACGTGACGATTCGAGGGAACGTGAGCGTTCAGGCGACGGACGGACTCAGGACCAAACAGACGACGAAGTTCGCCGGCGTCGCCATCGACCCCAAAAACGGCGGAAGCAACATCACCGTCGCCGGCAACAAACTCGTCGGCTACAGCCGCCACGGCGTCAACGTCCAGAGCCCGGCCACGGACTTCGAGGTGAGGAACAACATTCTCACGGGGGCGGCGGAGACGGGAGTTCGAATCAAAGACGCGAAAAACGGTCGCGTCGACGGCAACACCGTCACAGATCCCGGCTCGGAAGGTATCCTCCTCGACGGAGCGGAGGCGGTGTCGGTCCGCAACAACCGCATCCGGGGGGCGACGCTGCCGGGGATTACCGTCGGAGGCGGGTCAGGCAGTCACGAACTCGCGGACAACCACATCCACCAGTCCGGAGACGTCGACACCGAGCTCCCCAGCGTGTTGGTCGGGAGTTCCGAGACGGTCGTCACCGGAAACACGATCCGACAGAGCGGCGACGTCGCGTTGCTCGAAACCGAGACGGCGTCGGCGAATCTGTACGCGAACAACCGTTCTATCGGCAACGATGCGGAAGGGACAGTCGGCGAATCTACCGCGGGCACTCCGTGGCGAATCCGAAGCGCCACCGCCCACGTCAGAGACCACACGCCCGCGTTCGACGTCCACCGCGGGCTGACGCCGACCGACGGCCGGATTCTACTCCAGTTCGAGAAGCCGTACCTTCAGCGCCCGAAACTCTCGTTCGGACGCCGAGGCGGCGGCATCGAGTCGGTTCAGTACCGGACGAACGACGCCGGCGAGTTCGTCGGCGCGACGCTCGCAGTCGGCGGCGACGGCCCTCTCGACTTGTTCGTCGAGAGTCCCTGACCCGTCAGCCGGCGGTCGCCGGGCGGCCTGTAGACCGTACGTTTAGGTGACTTCCTCGCGTATACGAGGGTATGGACCTCGCGAACTACGCGGACGAAATCGGACCCGGACTCGTCATCGTCGCCGGACTGATTCTCTTTCTCATCCCCGAGCCAGCGACGTCGGCGCTCGGTATCGGCCTGATGCTGTTCGGCCTCGCGTACTGGTTCTACGAGTGGGGCCGCCCCTGAACGGCGCGAAAAGTCGAAAACAGCGCCTCAGTCGTCTCGCTTCACCGCCGGGTTCGGAGACCCACCTTTTTCCGTCGTCGAGACCGCTCCGCGCTCTCTCCTCGGGAAAATCTGGACCAAAAACTCAGTCGTCTCGCTTCACCGCCGGGTTCGTGACCGCACCGTTGGCGGCCGACCCGAACGACTGCCCGTACTTCGCCAGCACGCCGGCGGTGTAGTTCGGCGGCTTCGGCTCTCGGTTCTCGCGGCGTTGCTCCAGTTCCTCGTCGCTGAGGTCGACGGCGAGCGTCCGGTTCGGGATGTCGACGGTCACCTCGTCGCCGTCTTCGAGCAGCGCAATCGCGCCGCCGGCCGCGGCCTCGGGGGCGACGTGGCCGACCATCGGCCCGCGCGTCGCGCCGGAGAACCGACCGTCGGTGAGAAGCGCCACGTCGTCCTCGTGACCCTGCCCGACGACGGCGGCGGTGACGCCGAGCATCTCGCGCATGCCGGGACCGCCCTGTGGCCCCTCGTTGCGGATGGCGATGACGTCGCCCGACTCGATTCCGCCCGACTGAACGTAGCGCATCGCGTCCTCCTCGTTCTCGAAGACGCGGGCGGGGCCGGTGTGGTGGAACGCGTCGTCGCCCGTCGCTTTGATGACCGCGCCGTCGGGCGCGAGATTCCCCTTCAGAATCTTGATCGCGCCCTCGTCGTAGAACGGGTCCGAAACCGGGTTGAGGAAGTCGACGTCGATCTCGTGGTCGTCCGGCAGGTCGAGGTGGTCGAGTTCCTCGGCTATCGTCCGGCCGGTGACGGTCATCGCGTCGCCGTGCAGCAGGTCGGCGTCGAGCAGGCGACGGAGGACGACCGGCACGCCGCCGATGTCGTGGAGGTCTTTCATCACGCGCGTGCCGCCGGGTTGGAGGTTCGCAATCTTGGGCGTGCGCCGCGAGATGTCGTCGAAGTCGTCGATGTCGAGGTCGATGCCCGCCTCGGCGGCGAGCGCCAGGAGGTGGAGCACCGCGTTCGTCGAACCGCCCATCGCCACCTGCAGCGCGATGGCGTTCTCGAACGAGTCGCGCGAGAGTACGTCGGAGGGGCGACGCTCGTTCTCGACGGCGTCGAGGGCGAGTTCACCCGCTCGTTCTGCGACTTCGTAGCGCTCGTCGGACTCGGCGGGGGCGCTCGCGCTTCCGAGCGGGGCGAGGCCGAGCGCCTCCGAGATGGAGGCCATCGTGTTCGCGGTGAACATTCCGCCGCACGACCCCGCGCCGGGGCAGGCGTGGCGTTCGAGGTCGTCCAGCTCCTCGGCGCTCATCTCGCCCTGGGCGTAGGTGCCGACGCCCTCGAAGACGTTCTGTACCGTTACGTCGCGGCCCTCGTGCTCGCCCGGAAGGATAGAGCCGCCGTAGAGGAAGACGGTCGGGAGGTCGGTTCGGATGGCGGCCATCATCATTCCCGGGAGGTTCTTGTCGCAGCCGGCAACGGTGACGAGCGCGTCCAGCCGCTCGCCGAAGGCGACGAGCTCGACCGAGTCGGCGATGAGTTCGCGGGAGATGAGCGAGGCCTTCATCCCCTCGGTCCCCATCGAGATGGCGTCGGAGATGGTGATGGTGCCGAACTCGATGGGCATTCCATCTGCACTTTCGACGCCGGCGATGGCGGCGTCGGCCACGTCGTCTAAGTGAACGTTACACGGCGTGATGTCGGCGGCGGGGTTGGCGACGCCGACCATCGGCGCGGAGAGGTCGTCGTCGTCGAACCCCATCGCGCGGAACATCGCTCGGTGCGGGGCGCGCTCTGCGCCCGACGTGACCGCCGAACTCGGGAGGTCGGGGTCCTTCTCGCCGGCGAAGCGGTCGGCGTCGGCCCCCTCTTGGCCCTCGTCGGGTTGCGGTTGCTGTTGGCTCATGTACCGCCCTTACCGCGGAGAGGCTTAAATCGCCGCGACGAAACAATGCTTGCTGTCGAACCGAAGCCGTCGCCGGCGCGTTCACCGCCACCACCGCACCGACACGGCGACGCGTTCCGCGACCAGAACCCACATGTGATGCCGTCGAGAGGAGAACCCATGACAGACCCGCTCGAACTGGACGACTTCTACGATCTCCGGCGAATCCGCGACGCGGCCGTCTCGCCGACCGGCGAGCGCGTTGCGTTCATCGTCGCCGAGAGCGACCCCAACGCCGACGAGATACGTAACTCGCTGTTCGTCGCGCCCACCGACGCCAGTCGGGAGCCGCACCGGCTCACCCGCGCCTCCAACGCCGGGTCGCCGGCGTGGGGACCAGAGGGAGAGAGACTCGCGTTCCTCGCGAGTCGGGACCGCGACGTGGCACTCGAAGTTGGACGGAGCGATGAGGCCGACGACGGATCGGAGGACGACGAAGAAAAACAGAACGGCGGAAACGACGACGAGCCCAAATCCCAGGTCTGGCTGTTCGACCTCTCGCTCGGCGGCGACGCCCGGCAGGTGACCGACTTCGACGAGGGGGTCCGCGAGTTCGACTTCTCGCCCGACGGAGAGCGCATGGTCGTCGCCGCGCGCGACCCGACCGACGAACAGAAGGAGTACCTCGAAAGCCGCCGCGACGGCGGACCGGTCGAAATCACGCGCCTCCAACACAAGCGCGACGGGATGGGCTTTCTCGACGACGTGCGGAGCTACCTGTTCGTCGTCGATTTGGAGCGCAGCGAGGCCGAGCGACTCGACGACGCCTACGCCCGTGGCGCGATGAGTACCGGCGGCCTCCACCCGGCGTGGGGCTCAGAGGGTCGAATCGCCTTCCGGTCGTACCGCGGCGAGAACCCCGACCGCACGTTCGAGCAGGACCTCTACACCGTCGGCAGCGACGGCGAGGGCCTCCGCCGACTCACCCACGGCGACATCGGCGTCTCCAACCCGCGGTGGGACGCGGCGGGCGAACGCCTCGCCTTCGACGGCGCGAACCCGACGAACACCTGCCACCCGACCGAGGTGTACGTCGTCGACGACGCGGAAGGTTCCGAAGCGCGTTCTGTCTCCGCGTCGCTGGACCGCACTCGCTCGTGGGGCGGCGCGCCCGAATGGGTGAGCGACGACGAACTGCTCGCGCCCGTCGGCGACGAGGCGCTGACCCGACTCGTCCGCCTGGACGCCGAGCGAGACGCGCCGGAACGCGTCTTCGAAAATCAGGGGACGGACCGGACCATCACACAGTTCTCGGTGGGCGGCAACCGAGTCGTCGTCTGTCTGAGCCACCCGAGCGAGGGCGCGGACCTGTACGCGCTCGACGCGACCGAGTCGGACGGGAGTGATCCGGTTCGGCTGACGCGACTGAACGACGACCTCCTCTCGGACGCCGCGCTGCCGACCTGCGAACGGGTTCGCTACGAGAACGGCGACGGCGTCGAGGTAGAGGGGCTGGCGTACCGCCCCGACGGATTCGACCCGGAGAACGAGTCGTACCCGGTCATCGCGCACATCCACGGCGGCCCCACCGCCTACGACGCCCCCGGGTTCAGTTTCGACTACAGCTACTGGACCGGCCGCGGCTACGTCGTCTTCAACGTCAACTACCGCGGATCGACCTCATACGGCCGCGAGTTCAGCGAGTCCATCCGCGGCGAGTGGGGGCCGCGCGAGGCCGACGACATCATCTCGGGCGTCGAGGAGCTCGTCGACCGCGGGTGGGCCGACGCCGACCGCCTGTTCATCTCCGGGTTCTCGCAGGGCGGCATCAACACCGCCTACGTCGTCACGCGGACGGATATGTTCGCCGCGGCCGCGCCCGAACACGGCATCTACGACTTCTACTCGCTGTTCGGCACCGCCGACCTCCACCAGTGGTACGTCCACGACATCGGCCTGCCGTGGGAGAAACCAGAGGAGTACCGCGCCATCTCCAGCATCCGCGACGTCGGCGAAATCGACACGCCGCTGCTCGTCACCGCCGGCGGCGAGGACTGGCGCTGTCCACTGTCGCAGGCCGAGCAGCTGTACGTGAGCGTTCGCCGCCGCGGCGTCGACGCCAAGCTCGTCGTCTACCCCGACGAGCACCACAACATCGGCGCTCCCGAGCGGGCGACCCACCGTCTGCGCGAGCTCACCGACTGGTTCGAGAGTCACGACCCCGGCCGCGACGACGGCGAGGAATCCGCGACCGAATGACGGCGCTCAATTCGGTCAGTTCTCGTCGTTTTCGCCGTCCTCCTCGCGCGTCGCCAACCCGGTGAGGTGGCCGGCCTCGGGGACGATAATCTCCTCCGCGCCGAGTCGGGCGGCGTTCTCGCTCCCGGGGAGGCAGAACACCGGCACGCCGTCGGTGACGCCCGCGGTAGCGCGCGTGCCGATGACGCGGGTGCCGATCTCGTCGTACGACAGCCTTCGAAACAGTTCGCCGAAGCCGGGCAGTTCCTTCTCCAGAATCGGTTCGACGGCTCCGACGGTCACGTCGTCGGGCGTGACGCCGGTTCCGCCGGTGGTGACGACCACGTCGGTGTCGTCGCGGCTGACGAGTCGGTTGACCGCGCCCTGGACGCCGTCGTAGTTGTCGCTGACGAGTTCGCGGGTCGCCAGTTCGTGACCCGCCGCCTCGAACGCGGCGGCGATGGCGTCGCCCGCCGGGTCGTCGTCGAGCGAGCGCGTGGAGGAAACAGTGACGACGGCGAATCCGAGCGTCTCGACGTCGTGGTGGTGATGGTCGTGGCTGTGATGGTGATCCTCGGTGTCTGAGTCGCGTCTGTGGTGGTCATCGATGTCTGAACCGTAGCCGAGGCGGTCGTCGCCAGTGTCCGAGTCGTGACCGTCTCCGCGGCTGTGGTCGTCGGTCTCGGAGTCGTGGCTGTGGTGATGGTCGCCGTCGCCGCTCTCGTTTTCGCTCATGTACCACGGTTCGCACGGCGGCACCAAAACTCCGGGCGACGGCAGTGGGCACCGGGTAATCTCACCGCGGCGACGCCGAATCTGTTTGATAGACAATGGTCAACCGGCAAGTCGTCGGACTGAAACACACAGTTTTGACGCGCCGGGTGCTGGGTACGAGCATGAAAGCCGTCCAGTTCACGGAGCACGGCGACCGCGACGTCATCGAGTACGGGGAGTTCTCCGACCCCGACCCGGGTCCCGACGAGGTACTCGTCGACGTCAAGGCGGGCGCGTTGAACCACCTCGACATCTGGACGCGAAAGGGGATGCCCGGCATCGATCTGGAGATGCCGCACATCCCCGGCAGCGACGCGGCCGGCGTCGTCGAAGCGGTCGGCGAGAAAGTCACTCGGTTCGAGGAGGGTGACCACGTCGCCGTCAGCGCGGGCGTCTGGTGCGGCCAGTGCGAGTTCTGCCGCGACGGCGACGTCGCCCGCTGCGTCCGTTTCCACATCATCGGCGAGCACGTCCGCGGCGTCCACGCCGAGAAGGCGGCCGTGCCCGAACGGAATCTCGTCTCCGTCCCCGACCACGTCGACTGGGAAATCGCCGGGTCGGCGTCGCTCGTCTTTCAGACGGCGTGGCGGATGCTCCTCGACCGCGGTGAGCTGCAGGCGGGCGAGAAGGTGCTCGTTCTCGGGGCCTCCGGCGGCGTCGGCCACGCGGCGGTCCAGATAGCCGACTACGCCGGCGCAGAGGTGTACGCCACCGCCTCGAGCGAGGAGAAACTGGGGTACGCGAAGGAGTGCGGCGCAGACCACGTCATCAACTACGAGGAGGAGGATTTCGCGTCCGAAATCCGCGAGTTGACCGGCAAGCGCGGCGTCGACATGGTCGTCGACCACGTCGGCGAGGCGACCTACCCCGACTCGTTGAAGAGCCTCGCCAAAGGGGGCCGCATCGTCACCTGCGGGGCGACGACGGGCGGCAATCCGGGGGCGGGACTGAACCGCATCTTCTGGAACCAGCTGTCGGTCATCGGGTCAACGATGGCGACGCCCGGGCAGGTCGACGACGTGCTCGAACTCGTCTGGGACGGCACGTTCGAACCGCGCATCCGGGAGACGCTGCCGATGAGCGAGGCCGAACGCGCTCACGAGATGATAGAGAACCGTGAGGGCTTTGGCAAGGTGGTCGTAATACCCGACAGTGAGTACGAGTAACGAAGGTCCAGCGGAGAGAGAACCCGACGGGGTTCGTGACTCTGAGGAGTCGAAGGTCGGTCGGACCACGTCCGAGCGCGGGTACGTCCACCGGCCGAACGGCGAACCCAGCGCGGAACCCGAGCCGGCGGGGTTCGGCGACCGCGGGTGGGCGCTCGTCGCCGCCGTGGTCCTCTCGTTTCTCGTGGTGCCCGGCGTCATCTACCTGGTCCCCAGCGCGCCGGGCGAACTGGGTCTCTCGTTTTTCGCCGCGATGCTCGCGCTGCCGCTGGCACCGGCGGTCATCTTGGGGTTGACGGCGGTCTGGTCGATGACGGCCGCCACGCGCGGCGAGAACTGACGCTCGCGGCAAGCAGCTATTTGGAGGCGTGCGCCGTACGTAGTCCATGAACGAGCAGTATCGACGCCACGGACTCCCGCAACCGACGCCCCGATTCTCGCCCGAGGAGGTCCGCTACGAGTCCCACCTCTCGCGCCAGCGCGGCGGCGAACGCGATGGCTGCTGGTTGACCGACGATATCGTCCCGATGGAGTGAGGATGACAGGCAACGCAGACATCGAGAGCGCACCTGTGACCGAGATACCCGGCGACTCCGTCTACGTCGAGGCCAACGGCGTCCGGTTGCACACGATTCAAGCAGGACCGGAAGACGGGCCACTCGTCGTCTTACTCCACGGTTTCCCGGAGTTCTGGTACGGCTGGTGCGATCAGATTCGGCCGCTGGCGAACGCCGGCTACCGCGTCGTCGTCCCCGACCAGCGCGGCTACAACCTCAGCGACAAGCCCGACGACCTCTCGGCGTACCGAATCGAGGAACTCGCCGCCGACGTGGTCGGTATCCTCGACGACGCGGGGCGCGAGACGGCCGCCATCGTCGGCCACGACTGGGGCGCGGCCGTGGCGTGGTGGGTGGCGCTTCACTACCCCGACAGGGTCGACCACCTGGGCATCCTCAACGTCCCGCATCCGACGGTGTTCCGCCGGACGCTCAAGCGGAGCTTCGGGCAGAAACTCCGAAGTTGGTACGTCGGTTTCTTCCAAGTGCCGTTCGTCCCCGAACGGTTGTCGAAGGCGGGCGACTGGCGGCTGCTCGTCCGGACGATGCGCCAGTCGAGCGAACCGGGGACGTTCTCGCCGTCGGATTTCGAGCGCTATCGACGGGCGTGGGGCCAACCCGGCGCGTTCACCGGCATGGTAAACTGGTATCGCGCCGTCGCCCGGTCGCGGCCCACGCCCGAAAACGGTCACGTCAAACCGCCGACGCTCGTCATCTGGGGGGCGAAAGACCAGTTCCTCAAGAAGTCGATGGCCCGTGAGAGCGTCGACATGTGCGAGCACGGACGGTTGGTGATGCTCGACGACGCGACCCACTGGGTGCAGCACGAAGAACCCGTCCGCGTCAGCGAGCTGCTCAAGGAGTTCCTCGCCGAGTAGGCTGTCGGTTGCTGTTTTGCCGCCTGTTACCAGCCGATGACATCTCTGTCGCGCCAGAACTTCCCGGCGGGACTCCCCGGGCGGAAGCGACAGAGCCACAGCGGCGTCTCCGCGCCCTTCTCGACCGGCCGATTCGCGTTCTCGCCGCCCATCTCCGTCCGGACCCACCCGGGACACACCGAGTTCGCCAGCAGTCCGTCGTCGCCGTACTCGCCGTGGAGGTACGCCGTTAGCCCGTTCAGTCCTGTTTTCGAGATTCGATACGCCGCCGACCCGCCCGACTGCGGTTCGCCGAGCGCGCCCATCCCCGAGGAGAGGTTGACGACGCGGCCGCCGGGTTCGGCGGTGAGCGCCGGCAGCGCGTACTTCGTGACGAGCATCGGCCCGCGGAGGTTCGTCGCGAGCGTCCGGTCGAGTTCGGGCGTCCGCGACGCCGCCAGCGAGTCGCTCGGACCGATGATTCCGGCGTTGTTCACGAGGATATCGAGTCCGCCTTCCTCGTCGTCGATAGTCGCCATCGCCTCGTGAACGTCGCCCTCCTGGGTCACGTCCAACAGCACACGCCGCTGGTCGTCGGGTATCTCGTGGCCGACGCTCCGAACGCCGGCGTACACCGTCGCGCCGAGGTCGGTCAGTCGGGCGGCGAGTTCCCGGCCGATGCCGCGGTTCGCGCCGGTGACGAGCGCTACCTGTCCGTCCAGCGAGTCGTACAACTCGGGGTCGGGGGTCATCTATCGCCGCTTGGTCGCGCCCGTGGTTAGGGGTTTTTGAATCTCCGCCGCGCCGCTCCGGTATGGCTGTGGTCTACGTCGACCTCGACGGCACGCTCGTCCGGTACGACCGCTCCTTCGCGGATATGTTCGCTTCGGCCGCCGAGTCGACCGGCGTCCCAGCCGGTGAGGCGGCGGAAGCGTACTACACCGAACGGTTCTTCGAGCAGTTCGCCGCGTTCGACGACGATCCGTATCTCGCCGCCGCGAGAGAGCTCTGTGCGGAGTATGCCCCCGAGGCCAACCCCGAAGCGTTCGCGGAAGCGCGCATCGAAGCCGAACTTCGTGCGTCCGTCGTCGCCCCGAGTGCCGTCGACGCACTCGAATCACTCGCCGCCGAGCACCGGCTCGGGGTGCTCTCGAACGGCGTCGGCGACGTCCAGCGCGCGAAACTCGACCGACACGGACTCTCTCCGCTGTTCGACGAGGTGCTCGTCTCGCACGACGTGGGCGTGACGAAACCCGACCGGCGAATCTTCGAGATGGCCCGCGACCGACTTCCCGGCGACGAGCACGTCTACGTCGCCGACGACCCCGAGGACGACATCGCGCCCGCGAACGAGGCGGGCTTTCGGACGATACTCGTCGGCGACCCGATGCGGGAGAGCGGTGAGGTTACGAACGGCGAGACCGAGTCCGCCGACCACCGCATCGCCCCTGACGGGTTCGGTCGAATCGAGTCGATTTTGGCCGATTAACCGATTTCGACGTCGAGGGGGTCGAACCGCTCGCCGGTCCAGCGCCACGCGCGCAGTTCGTCGAACGCCGGCGAGACGATGAGGTAGACGTACCCCTCCCACGTCGCCTCGCGGCGGTCGGTCTCGCTCGGATGCGCCGGACTCTCGGGATGGGAGTGATAGAAGCCGACTACGTCGTCACCCGCGGCCTCGGCCGATTCGACGGCTTCGAGCGTCGCTTCTGGGTCGAGTTCGTAGCTCGTTCGCGGGTCGGCGGCGACGTTCGCCACCCGACGAACGCCGGTTACGGTGTGGGGGCTCGTCTCTTCCCCTCGCTCGCCGATTAGCACGCCGCACACTTCTCGGGGTCCGTCGTCGTGGTGTACGCCCTCGCGGGCGTGCGAGCGTATCGCGTCGGATGCCGTCGTCGTCAGAGAGAGTCGCGTCGACGGCATCGTCGCTCAGTCGAGGTCGCGGCGCATCGCGATTTCGAACCAGGGACAGAGGCGGAGTTGGCGGTACCAGTCGGGGTGGTCGTGGAGGTGCTCGTAGTCCACCCAGAGCAGGCCGGCGATCTCGTCCTCGTCGGGGTCGAGCGAGACGTCGTCGAGCGTCACTTTCAGCACCGAGCAGACCTCCCACTCGACGCCGTCGGCACCGGAGACCGAGGGGTAGTAGCGTTTGTACTCGAACTTGTCCGTCACGCGGAGGTCCGAGTACTGGTCGGGCGTGACGCCGAGTTCCTCTTCGAGGCGTTGGCGGGTCGCTTCCTCCTGGCTCTGGCCGTCCTCGGGGTGGGAGGCGACGGTGCCGTCCCAGTGGGTATCCCAGAGGCGTTTGGTGGGTGCGCGCTGACCGAGGAGGATGCGGCCCTGGTGGTCGAAGACGAGTGCGGTGAACGCCCGGTGGCGGACGCCGTCACCGGTGTGTGCAGTGAGACGGTTGACGACTTCCTCTCTCTCGTCGTTCTCGTCGACGGCGACGACGTTCTGGCGAGCGTTCTTGTGAACCTCGTCCTTGGCGGTGGTCGCTTCCGACCCCGTACCACTCGGATTCGTACTCATACGTGTCCCATCTGCGACGGGGGTCAAGGACTCTTCGATGCGCTCGGACACCCGCACACAGCACGCACCACACCCCAACTGCCGGCGGATGACGGGGCCGAATCGTGGCAGTTGATCGACAGCAGACTCGAATCGGGGGAAGAACAAAGAGTTTGTAGCGACGTTATACAGTGTGTTCTCCGTCGACCTGCACTCACACAGCCGGTTTTTCCACGGGTGGCGCGGACGCGCGACTCGCTACGACCCGCTCGGGCTGAAACTACACGCGATGTTCGCTCGACTCCGGGGACTCGACGGGTTCGCCGTGACGAACCACGACTACACCTACTCCGCGGAGGGCGGCTTTCCGACGATACCCGGAAACGAGGTGACGACGACGGAAGGCCACGTCCTCGTCGTCGGCCCGAACCCGCCGAGTCGGACCGAGCCGAACGCACTCACGCCGGGTGAACTGGTCGACTTGGCTCACGACCGCGGCTGTGCGACGATTCTCGCGCACCCGTTCCGCAACAGTTCCGCGCGCGACTCCGGTGCCGAGTTCGACGCGGTCGAACTCAACGGGAAGAACACCGAGCACATCGCGCGGACGCGCCGACTCGCAGAGGAGCTCGACCTGCCGCTGGTCGGCGGCAGCGACGCGCACTACCCCATCGAGGTCGGACGGGCGTACACCGAGATCGACGCCCCCGACCTCTCGCCGGAGTCGGTCGCGGCCGCCATCCGCGACGGACGAGTCGAACCGGTCGTGAAACTGAGTCCGCTCGACAAACTGCTGGCCGAAGCGTACACCCGCATTCACGCGCGCAAAAAGTGGCTCGAACCAACGCCGCCGACGAGCGGCCGCAGAGCCGACGACTGACGCCGCGTTCGACTGCTACGGACCGCCCTTAGTCGTCCGGGTCCGGTTGGTAGGCGTCGCCGACCGGCAGCTCGACGGCACTTTCCACCGTCTCGACCGTCAGCGACGCCGTTTCTATCATCTCGCCGTCGAGGCTGAACCGCAGCGTCTCCCCGGAGAGAACGTCGAGATGCATCGCGGGCGTTTTGAAGCGGTCGATATGTTCGGTGTCGCGGCCGAACAGCCTGGAGACGGCCGCCTCCCCCATCAGGTCGACCGTCGGCCGCTCTTCGACGACGGTGACGTCGAGTTGGCCGTCCTCCATGTTGGCCTGGGTTCGCCCTTCGACGGGGAAGCGACGACCGTTGCCGATGAGCACCGAGACGGCGTCGCCGGACCACGGCTCGTGTCGACCGTGAGTGTCGAGGTGCATGCGGACGCCGTCGAACTCCGTCATCACCCGGAGCGTGCTGACGACGTAGGCGGCGACGCCGAACCGCTCTTTCATCTCCGAGGAGGTTTCGCCGCTGGCCTCGGCGGTGAACCCGCCGACGCAGGAGTTGAGGAACGCTCGGGTTCCGCTCTGTTCGTCGACTTCGTCGGTACCGTCGCTCTCGACGACGTCTCCGCGGGCCGCCGAGGGCTCTTTCGCCTCCGTCGCCCACGACGGCTCGTCGCCTCCCCACTCGACGATACCGAGGTCGATTCGCCGTCGTTCGCCCGACTCGAACAGCTCGAAGGCGTGTTCGATGCTCTCGATTCCGACGTTCTCGGCGAAGTTGTTACCCGTCCCGCAGGGCACGACGCCGAAGGTGACCTGCTCGAACCCGTCGGCGCGGCGGACGCCCTCGATGACCTCGTTGAGGGTGCCGTCGCCCCCGGCGGCGGCGACGAACTCGGCCCCGCTCTCGACGGCGTCGCTTGCGAGACGAATCGCGTCGTCCGCTTCGTCGGTCTCGCGCACGGAGAACCCGTGTTCGACGGCGAGACGGCGAACTTCGTGGGCGTGTTCCCCGTTCCCGCTGCCGGGGTGGAGGACGAGCGTCCGGTCGCTGTGTGCGGGGTGACCACCGTCGCTGCGCGCTGCTTGCGACGAGGCTCGCCTCACTTCGTTCGGCTCATCACCAGCACTTCGCTTCCCTTGTGATGAGATTCGCCTCACTTCGTTCGGCTCATCGCCGTCCGTGCGGACGCGTCGGTCACTGGCTCGGGTCGTGGTCGTCGACGTATCCGGGATAGAGTTCTCTGAGGACGGCATGCAGTTCGCTCGGGGATACGTCAGCGAGCGCGAAAACGTTAGGGGCCGTTATCCCTGCCCGAGGCGTTCGTCGAGGATGAGTCGCGTCTTCGTGCCCTTTATCACTTCCATCTCGCGCGCCCGCGTGATGAGGTCGTTCACCGCGCGCGTGTCGGCGGCGTCGACGATGAGGACGATGTCCTCCTCGCCGGAGACCTGCCAGACGAAGTCGACCGTCTCCCAGTCGGCGAGCTGTTCGGACACCTCGCTCGTGTTGACGTTCATCTCGACGGAAATCTCGACCATCGCCTTGATGTTGCCCGTCCGGGTGGAGATGGTGAAGCGTTCGATGACCCCCTCGGTGGTCATCCGCTCGACGCGGTTTCGAATCGTCCCTTCGGAGGTGCCCACCCGCTCGGCGATCTCAGTGTAGGGCGTTCGTGCATCCCGTCGAAGGACGTTGAGGATGCGGCGGTCCAGGTCGTCCATACACGGACGTGTACTGGTGGGGTTATACCGATTACGAAATTCGTAGTCTCGCTACGAAAGAAGCACTTATTACCCCGGCTCCCATGTGTTTCTCGTAATGTCGGACGCCTACATCGCGCTGGCTGACGGACGCGTCGTGAAAGGACGCGGTCGTGCGCCAGGACGCGCCCGCGGAGAACTGGTGTTCACGACCGCCTACACAGGATACGAGGAGAGCCTCACCGACCCCTCCTACGAGGAGCAGGTTCTCACTTTCTCGTACCCCCTCATCGGAAACTACGGCGTCCGGCGAGAGCGATTCGAATCCTCTCGCGTTCACCCGTGCGCGGCGCTCGCCCGGGAGCTCACCGACGACGTTGCGAAGTGGCTCACCGCCGAGGGCGTGCCCGCCATCGACCACCTCGACACGCGCGACCTCGTCACGACGGTCCGTGAGGAGGGAGCGATGAAGTGCGGTATCGCCGTCGGCCCCGACGCCACGCCCGAGGACGCCCGCGCGGAACTGGAGAACTGCAAGGGCATGAGCGAGCACACCGATATCGGCTCGCAGGTGACAGTTTCCGAAGCCCGCCACTACGAGGGTGACGGACCGACCGTCGCACTCGTCGACTGCGGGGCGAAAGGCTCCATCGTCTCCTCGCTGCGCGAACGCGGCGCGGACGTCCACGTGCTCCCCTACGACGCCTCCGAGAGTACCGTCGCGGACATCGACCCGGACGTGCTGTTCATCTCAAACGGTCCGGGTGACCCCGCGAACTTCTCGAACGCGCAGTCGCTCGTCGAAGCGTTCGTCGAGGCCGACGACGTCGCCGTCGCGGGAATCTGTCTCGGCCAGCAGATCGTCGCCCGCGCGCTCGGCGGCGACACCGAGAAGATGGCGTTCGGTCACCGCGGCGTCAACCAGCCCGTCCGCGACCTCGAGAGCGGAACGGTCGTGATGACGACCCAGAACCACGGCTACACCGTCGCCGACCCCGGCGACCTCGACGTGACGCAGGTGAACGTCAACGACGACACCGCCGAAGGGTTGGCGAACGAGGAACTGAGCGTCATCACCCGCCAGTACCACCCCGAGGCGAACCCCGGCCCGAACGACTCCCTGGAGTTCTTCGATGACGTGCTCGAACTCGGCGAGACGGCCGGAAAACGTCACCTCGTCGCGGACTGAGGCCAGACCGGATCCGACGCCTTCTTCTTTCGCCCCCGAACGGACAGGGACGTATCACACACGTCAATTCAGGGGGTTCTTTTTAGCCGCTCGTCGCGGTATCCACGCCGATGGCCGACGTACCCGATATCCAAACCGTCGAAGCGGGCGACGACTACTATCACGTCCGTTTCCGCGACCCCGACGAGTTCGACGAGATCCGAACGCCCGACTGGGCCGCGAACGCCGCTCAGTCGGTCGCAGAGGGCAGCGAAGTCCGGACCGGTAAACGAGAGAACAGCGACGAGTGGGAGGTCGAAAGCGTCCTCATCAAGAAACAGGCCGGCGAGGAGACGGCGCGCGACGAGGCGAAACGAATCGTCGAAAAGATAGAGTCGTAAGCGTCGACGCGCCCGGTCAGTCGACGATGACGATGGCGTCTCTACTGACGGTTATTTCGTAGCCGGCGTACTCGAACGTGAGCGACACGCCGCGTCCGCGACCGGCGACGAGAGCGTCCAACGCGTCCGGGTCGAGAACTTCGTACAGCGGAGGCGTAGTCAACGAAACTTCGGCGGGACAGTCACAGCGAACGCGACAGCGGCGAGAGGTTCGAGAGCAGGCGCGCGCCCCGCATCGCTCCGAGCACGGCGTAGCGCCGCCCGAGGGAGGCGCTCGTCTTGGCCGCTCGGCCGCCGAGCAGCGCACCGGTCTTCGCCGCCTTCCCACTGATGATCGCGCCCGCCTTCGCCGCTTTGCCGCTGCGAAGCGCACCGATCTTGGCGTAGTAGCCGCTCTGTCTGGCCGCGCCGATGGCGTAGTGGCGCGCGGAGATGGAAATCGGCGTCCGCCGCCCCTGAACCTCCGTCGACCCACCGCGAATGGCGTCGAGAATCAACGACGCGTCGAGGTCCGCGCGCGTCGCGTCGGGAATCGTGAGCTCGGTGTACGCTCGGCCGACGAGCGACAGCGAGTGCGCGTCGCTGGCGGCGACGCCGGGGTAGCCGTGGACGTCCGCGAACCGGCGCGCGCGTCGGTTCTTGTACCCCGTGAACAGCCACGAGTTGTACACCTCGACGGCGTCGGGCGTCTGAGCTGCCGCCATCTCTTCGTCGACGCCACCGTCGGCGGTGACAGCACCGGCGTCGGCGGGGTCGCCCGCCTCGATGGACGTCCCCGGTTCGTCGTCGTCGACGAGGAGGGTGTCGAGAACCCGTTTTCTGACGCCGTGGCGACTGCGCTGGAACGGATGCGGGACGATGGCGACGCCGCCGCGGTCGTGGACCCACTCGATGGTCTCGCCGTAGGATCGACGTTTCGGCGGCATCTCCTCGACGCCGATAGCCAACAGGTGGCCCTCGGCGGTCGAAACCTCGACGCCGGGGATGCCGACGAGGCCGTACAACGGCGCGAGCTCGGCCGCGCGAAGCGACTCCTCGATAGTGTCGTGGTCGGTGATGACCACTGCGTCGAGGCCGATCTCGGCCGCCTGCTCCAGGATGAGCTCGACCGGATCGGTCGCGTCGTACGACGCCTCGGAGTGGACGTGCGGGTCGATGTGGAGGGTTAGCGACACGGTTATAGGAACTACGCGTCCTGCCATATAAATCATCGCGTCGCCGAACTGTCTTTGACACCGAACCGGTCTGCGGCGCGCTAAACAGCCTCTCGGTCCGCTTCGCCGCTACCACATTCGTGACAGACTCGTTGCAAAAATTCGCTCCAGCGAACGGTTTTGTGTCTGCTACTCGTCACCGTCTCACATGAGCACCGACACGCCGGATGCCGGGTCCGAACTCGTCGAAGTCGGAAGCGAACGCGAACTGGTCGATGCGGGTCGAAAACTGGTGAACGTGCGGGGCCGAGCCATCGCGCTGTTTCACCACGAGGGCGAGGTGCGCGCCGTCGACAACCGCTGTCCGCACATGGGCTTCCCGTTGACCGAGGGCAGCGTCGACGACGGCATCCTCACCTGCCACTGGCACCACGCGCGGTTCGAACTCTCCTGCGGCGACACGTTCGACCCGTGGGCCGACGATGTCGAGAGCTACCCCGTCGAACTGCGCGACGGCACCGTTTACGTCGATCCCCGACCAAGACGCGACGAACCCCCGGCCGAGCGCTGGGCGAACAGGCTCGAAGACGGCCTCGAACAGAACCTCCGCCTCGTGCTCGCAAAATCCGCTATCGGCCTCGTCGACGCGGACGTCGATCCCGCAGAGCAGGTCCGGACGGGGGTCCTGTTCGGCACGCGCTACCGCGAGGGCGGGTGGAGTTCCGGACTCACGATTCTGACGGCGTTGGCGAACGTGCTCCCGAGCCTCCGCGACGAGGACGAGAAGCGCGCGCTGTATCAGGGCCTCGTCCACGTCGCCGCCGACTGCGCGGACCAACCGCCGAAGTTCGACCAGGAGTCGTTCGAGGCGCGGGATCTCTCGCACTCGCGGCTGAAATCGTGGTTCCGCGACTGCATCGAGGTGCGCGACGCCGACGGCGCGGAGCGCTGTCTCCGGACGGCTATCGCCTCCGGGGCGTCGCAAGCGGAGCTCACCGACATGCTCGTCTCGGCGGCGACGGACCACCGCTACCTCGACACGGGGCACACGATGGACTTCGTCAACAAGGCCTGCGAGTCGCTCGACGCCATCGGATGGGAGCACGCCGAACACGTGCTCCCGAGTCTGGTCGACGGCCTCGCCACCGCCGCGCGGAGCGAGGAACGCTCCTCGTGGCGACAGCCGGTCGACCTCGCGGGGATGCTCGACGACTCCTTCGCCCGTCTAGACGAGCTGCGCGCCGAAGGCGAGGGGAGGGCGTGGACCGAACCTGACGAGTTCACCGAGACGCTGCGCAGCGACGACCCCGAGCGCATCGTCTCGTCGCTCGAAGACGCGATTCGCGGCGGTGCGACCGTCGAACAACTGGCACGGTCAGTTGCCTACGCCGCCGGAACGCGCGTGGCGCAGTTCTCGACGGCCAACGAGTTCTCTGACTGGAACACCGTCCACCACACGTTCACCTACGCGAACGCGGTTCACCAGGCGAGTCAGCGGACCGACGCGCCGGAACTCTATCGGGGAGTGTTCGACGCGGCGGTCAACGTCTACCTCGACCGCTTTCTCAACACGCCCGCCGCGCCGATTCCCGAGCGCGGACGCGAGAGCGCCGACCCCGACGAACTGCTCGGCAACCTCCGGATGACGTTCGAGATGGAGGGCGGGGTGAACGACGCCGGACGCGCCGCGGCGCACTATCTCGACGCCGACGGCGAACTGGCGACACTCCGGGAGCGACTGGGCGAGGCGCTGCTCCGCGAAGATTCGGGGTTCCACACGTACCAGGCGTTGGAGGCTGGGTTCGCCCAGATGGACGAGCGCGACGACGACGAGGAGGTTCGCACGCTCGCCGTCGCCGTCGCCCGGTATCTGGCGGCGCACTTCCCGACGCGCCGCGAACGCGAGCAGACGTTCACCATCGCCTCGCGGTTACAGCGCGGCGAGAAGATTCACGAAGGGGTCGGAAACGAGTAGTTCGAACTCCCAACGTCGATGTGTCGACGTTTCGACGCGCATCGCGCGTCAGTGGAAAAATGGAGCGGTGAGAGAAATCCGCCAGCCGGGGGAACGGCCAGGAGGCGACGCGTTCGTTCTACTCGTCGTCTTCGTCGTCTTTGTGGTCTTCACCGTCTTCGTCGTCGCCGCGTCCGCGACCACGACCTTTCTCCTTGCCGCGTCCTTTCCCGGGGTTGTCCTCGTCGTCGCCGTCGGCGTCGTTCCCGTGACCTCGGTCGTCTCCGTTCTCGCTGTCTCCGTCGTCGGGCGTCCAGCCCTCCGGCGTGTAGACGTACAGACAGTCGTTGGGGTAGGAGCGACTGAACTGGTCGGCGTCCTCACAGCAGAGCACGCGGCCGTCGTTGAGGACGAACACGTTGTCGATGTTCAGGAGCGCGTCGTTTGCGACGTTCGTCGGGTCGGTGGCGTCGGCGCCGACAATGACCGGTTCGAGCGTCGAGATGTCGTAGTCGTCTTCGATTTCGGCGCGGTAGACCATCCCGCCGTCGACGCGGTCGAGTTGAAGGTGCCCTTCGTCGTCGGTCATGCCGTCGTTGACCTCCGAGATGCCGAGGTAGATGTAGTCGCCGGGTCCGGCGTCGTCCTTGCTGTCGATTCCTTCGCTCTTTCTGAACTCGACGGTCGCGCCTACCTCCTTCGCTGCCGCCCGGGTTTCGAGGAACGGGACTCGCCTGAGTTCCTCGTCGACGCCGTCGGGACCGTGTTCGTCGTACTGCTCGGCCCACGCGACGATCTCCTCGTCGGAGATGTAGTCGCTGTTTCCGTTCTCGACGACTTCGCGGTCGGCCTCCGCGAGCGCGGCTTCGAGGTCCTCCTCCCAGTCGGTCTCCGAGTGGGATTCGAGGTAGTCGACCTGGCTGACGTCGTCGTACTCGGCGATCCAGGACTCGACTTCCCCGTTTTTCGCGTGGCCCAGCGGAATCCAGTCGAGTTCGAGGGCGACCTCCGCCGGCGGCTTCCTCTTCGCCGCCTCCTCGTTCGTCACCTCGACCGCGTACAGCGTCCCCCGAACGTCCATCGGGTCGTCGTAGCTCGGAATCGGCTCGTCGGCGACGAACTTGTAGAAGCCCTTGTTGTCGCCGTCGGAACTGAGGTACATCGTCTTCTCGTCGGACTGAACGTCCGGACACTCCCAGGACGCGCGGCCGCCGACGTAGTACTTTATCGGCGTCGGCTCCTCGCCGTCGGAGCCGCAGATGTCCACGATGTAGCCGTAGCGGTACGGGTTCGGGTAGGGGCTGTCGATGGGCGTCCGCCCGAGTTCGATGTCGACGTCGTCGCTGAGGCTGTCGTTCTGGTCGACCGCGTCTGCTCCGAGATAGTACGCTTGCAGTTCGAGACCGGCGAGCGCGAACGCTCCCTGCAGGTACGCGCCGTCGTTGTACTCCTCGGCCCACTCGGTGCTGCCGACTTCGGTGGGGTTCGGTCGGTTGTAGAACTGCGACGCCCCGCGGAGGCCGACGCCGCTACCGGCCTCGACGATGTCGCTCGTCGTCGCGGTGAGCGAGAGCCGCGTGTGCGAGTACTCCTCTTCCGCCGATAGGTAGGTGTTCCACGGGCTGATATCGCCGTAGCAGTTGATTCGGGTGCCGCCGATTTCGCGGAACGCCTCGGTGCTCGCGAGGTTCGCCGCGCCGTCGAGGTCGGCCTCCCACTCGCCGTCGTCGTCCTGACAGATCGGGATCCGACTGATCTCGCCGGGGCTCTGCTCGAAGTTCGTAAAGAGGTAGCCCTCGGTCTCCTTCTCGTTCAGCGGGATGAAGCGGTTGCAGTCGGGGTTGTAGCCCAGGTTGCCGTAGCGCGGACCGGGATACTCGTCGAGTCCCAGGCCGTCGGGTGTGGTCGGGACGCCGAGGTCGGCGTTGTCCCCGATGTTGTCGCCCTCGCGGGCGAGCAGCACGTACTCGCCGTTCGCGACTCTCACTCGCCCCTGCTGCTCGTCGGTCGAGGGGATACCCAGTTCGTCGAACTCCGTCTCCTCGACGATGTTGTAGCCGCTCACGTAGCCGATACCGCCGCTGTTGAACGGTTCCGGATTCTTTCTGCTCGGGTGCTGGAGGCTGAAGAACAGCGTCCCGCTCTTCGTGACCTCCGGCCCGGTGACCTCCGCTCCGAGCGCCGTCGTCGCGAACCGCTCTATTTGCCCGTCGACCATCGGTGCCATCGGGCTGTCTGTGTCCTCGTCGGCCGCGCTCACGACGCCCGTGACGCTCGCGCCCAGCGATGCCGCCAGCGACGTTGCCATCAGTTGCCGTCTGGTGAATTCTACCATCCAGATGTATCGTTACCCGGTTATTAGATGTAATTTTATAATAGTGAGATGATAGCAAATATACTGTGTGTGGTGGTACTGTGTGATATATACGTATTATGCGCATAATTGGTTAAAATATGAGGGTGTATTGATACTTGTCTCATTTCGAGATAGCTCTTTCGCCGACTACGCCAGTGTCTCATAGACGGTTGGGTTGCACTGCAGAGACCTCCCTGAACTCGCATCAGACAACGCTCTCAAGCGAGAAGGAGTATCCGAGACCGACCCGCACTCGACGTCGTCGATTACAGGGAGCTGTTCTGCTGAGACGCGACTTTCCCTTTCGTCATCCTGTAACGAAATGCGACGACCAGTGTAGCAGGAAAAGCAGCGTTCTGGACTGCTACTCCACGCCTCGCTCCGCCGCGCCCTCGCGAATCTTCTCGGCGCGTTCGCGGACCCAGCTGACGTAGCGTTCGACTTTGCTCGTCTTGACGCCGTAGAACGAGGCCACCCAGTTGACGTCCGTTCCGGGTTGCGTGAGGAAGTACGCCGCGAGCGTGTCCCGTCCCGCTTGAATGATTTCGGGCGGCACGCCGCGCTCGCCGGTTCCCGCCTCCTCGAAGCCGTTCACGTCGAAGTAGATATCCGCGTACAGTGTCGCCATCTCCGGGTCTTCGAACTCGACGCCTTCGTGGTGGGGTGCCTCGAATCGATATCGGGTGTCGCCGTCGGCAGTCGAACGTTCGACGATTCGAACGCCCAGAATGTACTCTTCGCGTATCGAGTCCGCCTCGTCCGTCGGAGTCGGTCGGTCTGTCTGAGACATTGGTAGGGTGACGAATGGTCCTGTCAGTCGAGGGGGCTCGACCCGCCGAACTGAACAGGACGCATTACGATTGTTGCGTGTCCGCCGGATTTGTTAAGTCTGCTGCAAGTGAGTAATATACTCCCCTGTACCGCTATTGAGGGGGTTCTCCGAATATCCGACAGTGCATGCTGTCGAGTCATCGAAGCGGCGAAACGGAGCCGACGGGCGTTAGAACGCCTCCGAAATCCGCTCGCCCGCCTCGACGCCGTTCCACAGCGCCGAGTGAACACGGCCCTCGCCGGCGACCCAGTCGCCCGCGAAGTAGAGGCCGTCGTCCTCGCCGCGGCGCAAAATCTCCTCGTTCGCGCCTCCGTTCGGTTGTGCGTAGCGCCATCCTTGGTCGTCGGTCCAGTCGAATTCGGTGAGTCGGTCGTCGTCCAGCAGTTTCGCCACCTTCGTGGCGACGACACCGGCCGCTTCGTCCAAGGGGTCGTCGTAGTGCTCCTCGGACCAGTCGGGGGCCATCTGGACCACGAAGAGACTCTCGTCGTCGGGGACGTGCCCGCGCTTGCACTCCTCGCGCGACGCCCACCCGACGTCGTGTTCCTTGTCGGTGTTGACGAGCGCGTAGTAGGGGACGTCCACCTCGAAGGGGTAGTGCAGTATCACCGAGCGGATCGGCCGGTAGCGAACCGCGCCGACGACCTCGCGCAGCGCGGGGAGGTGTTCGCTGTGCCACTTCGTCTCCGCGAGGAGCCCGGCGGTCTGCGGCGCGGGCGGCGTCAGTACGACCGCATCGAAGGGACCGTACGACTCGCCGTCGGTGTCGACGAGGTACCAGCGGTCGCCGCTGGCGTCCTCGTCGACGTGTTCGCGTCCGCTGCCGCGCTGGATGCGTTCGACGCACGTCTCCCGGTAGACTGCCGCGTCGGTTCGCGCGAGGAGGCGTTTCGCGAGTTGCGTGAGGCCGTCTTCCCAGCTGTACTTCGTCTCCGTGTCGCGGTCGGATTCGGCGATCTCGCCGTCGGCGTCGAACGTCCACACCGGGTCGTCGAAGGCGACGAGTCCGTCGTCACCGAGCTCCTCGACGAGTTCGACGGTGCGGTCGTCGGCGTCTTTCAGATAGTTCGCGCCGTGGTCGTACAGACAGTCGCCGCGGCGACGCGTCGCCGCGCGGCCGCAGACGCCGCGGCTCTTCTCCAGAATCGTCACGCCGAAGTCGGTGTCTCGGAGCGCGTACGCAGCGCCGACCCCCGCCGCACCCGCGCCGACGATGCCGACGGTTCGGGTCATCGTCCCTCCCAGTCGGTGTCGACCGTTGTGGACTTCGCCATCGCCAAAACGGTTGGCCGCGAGGCGCTAAAAGATTCGTTTGACGGTGAGTTCGACGGCGGGCCGTTTTACGCCCTCCGGACGGCGAGTGCTTTTTGACATCTCGCTCGTCAGTTCACGGCAGTGTACGACGCAATCATCTTCGACAACGACGGCGTGCTGGTGAGCCTCGTCGAGGTCGCCGTGCTCGAACGCGCCGCCCGCGAGGCGTTCGTCGACTGCGGCGTCGACGACCCCCACGACGACCACGTGGACGCGATGACCCTCGGCGTGACGCCGGAGAGCCTGACGAGCGTCACCGACGCGTACGGCTTCGACGCCGAGACGTTCTTCGCCGCCCGCGACCGATTCGCCTCCCGCGCCCAGCAGGCCGAGATTCGCGCCGGTCGGAAGGCGCTGTACGACGACTTCGACACGGTGCGCTCGCTCGACCACCCGCTCGGCATCGTCTCCTCGAACCAGCAGGAGACGGTCGACTTCGTCCTCTCGCACTTCGGGGTGACCGACCTGTTCGAGACGGCGTACGGCCGCGAACCCATCCCCGAGAGCGTGACGCGGAAGAAGCCGAGCACCTACTACGTCGACAGAGCACTCGCCGACCTCGACGCCGAACGCGCGCTGTTCGTCGGCGACAGCGACACGGACGTACTGGCGGCGCACAACGCCGGACTCGACTCGGCGTTCATCTGCCGCGAACACCGCGCGGAGTACCCCCTCGACGTCGAACCGACGTACGAGATCGAGACGCTCGCCGGACTGCTCGACATCGACGGCGTCGAGGTCCGCGAGCCGACCTCGGGGGCTTCGACTCCCGAGAGAGGTACCGGCGCGTGAGCGACCGCGAGACGACGCTTCCGGCGGTGGGCCTCGGCACGATGGGCCTCGACGGCGAACCGGGCGTCGAGAGCGTCCACACCGCCCTCGACGTCGGCTACCGCCACCTCGACACCGCCCAGATTTACGACAACGAGGAGGTCGTCGGCCGGGGTCTCGCCGAGAGCGGTGTGTCGCGCGAGGACGTCGTCGTCGCCACGAAAGTGTGGGCCGACAAACTCGGCTACGACGACGTGCTGTCGAGTACGACCGAGAGCCTCGAACGACTACAGATCGACTACGCAGACCTGCTGTACGTCCACCGACCCATCGACGCGTACGACCCCGAGCGGACGCTCGCGGCGTTCGACGAACTCGTCGACGCGGGTCGGGTTCGACACGTCGGCGTGAGCAACTTTTCGCTCTCGGAACTCGACGAGGCGCGCGACCTGCTGGGCGCGCCGCTTTTCGCCCACCAGACAGAGTTGCACCCGCTGTTCTACGAGCCGGAGCTCGTCTCCCACGCGCAAGAGCACGGCTACCACCTCGTCGCCTACTCGCCGCTGGCCGCCGGGAAGGTGTTCGACCTGCCGGAACTGACCGAAGTAGCGGAGAAGCACGACACCGACGAGGCGAGCGTCAGCATCGCGTGGCTGGCGGGCAAGGAGAACGTCGTCACCATCCCGAAAGCGAGCGGCGAGGACCACATACGGGCGAACCTCGCGGCGGCCGATCTCGAACTGGACGACGAGGACGTGGCGAAAATCGAGTCCGTCGAACGCGAGGAGGAACTGTTCCCGGAGTGAGCGACGAGCGGCGAGCGCGCGGAAGACGAGGGAAGCGGCTCCGGGAGACGCGAGTACGACACACTCGTCCGTGACGACGTTCCCGAGAGAATCCGCGGGAGCGGTGAACGTCTCGTGACGTACGTCCACGCCGACGGACTGGAACGCCTGCGGCGCGAGAAACGCGAGGCGCGCGATGGGTTCGAGAACGGAACCGTGCTGGAGCGCGCCGGCGGCAATGGTGCCGAGACCGAGGCTGACGCCCGCGAACAGAACCCCTAACCGGCGTCGTCCCTTACTCCGAGCCATGAGCGAACAACAGTCCGACCTCCCGAAATCCGACGCCGAGTGGCGCGAGCGACTCACCGACGAGGAGTACCAGATCCTCCGCGAGAGCGGCACTGAACCGCGATTCAGCGGCGAACACGTCGACCGCGACGACGACGGCGTGTACAAATGCGCCGGCTGTGGCGAGGTGCTGTTCGACTCGGAGACGAAGTACGACTCGTCCTGCGGGTGGCCGAGTTTTTACGCCGCGGACGAGGAGAAGATCACGAAGTTGGAGGACAACAGCCACGGGATGCGCCGCATCGAGGTTCGGTGTGCGAACTGCGACGGCCACCTCGGCCACGTCTTCTCGGACGGCCCCCAGCCAACTGGAAAGCGGTTCTGCATCAACTCCGTCGCCCTCGACTTCGAGGAGAGCGACTGAGCGATTCGGCCGTTTAGTTTCCGCCGCCTACGTCGAATTCCTCCGGCGGTCGCTGGCGCTCGGTCCACTCGACCGACCGGTCGGCCGTCTCCCCCCGTGACTCCGTCCGTGCGGAGTCTGCGAGCGCGTTCGCGTCCGCGGCCGAGAACACCGCGCCGTCGGCGTGAAACAGCCCGTTGATACGACCCTTCTTCCGCTGCTTTCGCATGTACGCCGGTTTGAGCATCAACTGCCAGAAGAAGTCTCCGTCGAGCGCGCTCTCGCCGATTATCGGCGCGAGCGAGGCGTAGTTCGGGCGGAGGTTCGAGCGCGGACTCTGCCGGAGTCGCTGCCACTCGGTGAGCCAGACGGGCTTGCCGTGCGCTCGGGCGAACGTCACGGCGTCTCGAATCTCTCTGCGCGCCTGTTTCTCGGTCGGCGGCAGGTTCATGTGGAACTGGTAGACGTCGAGTTCCGGGTCCGAAAACTGCGTGTTGAGTCGGATGTCCTTACAGCCGACGGTGAGCGGAACGACGGGGGCCGCTTGGTTTGCGACCTGTAGCATCTCGCGGACGAAGTTCACTCGCGGTTCGTACTCGCCGGGTTCGTTCATGATTTCGAGCGCGAGCACGACGTCGGGGTCGATACAGCGGTTTGCGACCCAGCGAGTGAACTTTCGGGGACCGTCCCACCGCCACGGTCGTCGAATCGTCGCGCCCGAGGGGGATTTCAGCGCCGGCGCGTCCCCGGTCGGCCGTCGCCGAGCTTTCGTCGGTTGCTCGCCGATGCTCTCGAAGAGGACCGGAAGCACTCGGATGCCGCGGTTCTCCGCCTTGAGGAGGAAGTCGTCGAACGCGTCCGCGAAGGCGCGGCGGTTCTCCCGCCACCAGTGGTAGCTGAGGATGACGCGAACGGCGTTGAGGTTCAGCCGTTTCGCGTAGTCGAGGTCGTTCGCGGCGGCCTGTGGGTCGTAGGCGGCCCACGACTGGTAATGGTTGTGCGAGTGCGTCGGAAAGTAGATCGCGCCACGGACGGCCGTCAACGATACCATCGGGAGGTCGTTGGGGGCGAGAGGGTAAAATTTCACCCCCACCGGTTTCACGCTCGGCGTCGTACTCGGTGTATGTTCGCCGACACCGACACGTCACTCTCGCGGACCACCGCCGGGTGGTGGCTGCTCACGCTCGTACTCGCGGCGACGCTGGCGTTCGTCGCGTACTCGTTCGTCGGAACGCTCGTTCTCGGCCTGTTCGCGTACTACGGGACGCGTCCGCTGTATCGGCGCGTTCGGGCGGTGACGCCGTCGGACGGCCTCGCGGCCATCTCGACGCTGCTGCTCACGCTGCTGCCCCTGTTTCTCGTCGTCGTCGTCGTCGCCGTCGTCGGACTCAACGAACTCAGTTCGGTCGCTGGCGGGCAGATGCAAGCGCTGCTGGGGGCGTTGCCGGGGAGTCAGAATCCGGAGCAGTTGCAGTCGATTCTCGACCAGCCGAGCCAGGTCGTCGACGCCGCCCGCGGCGGACAGGTGCAGGGGATGCTCACCGCGGGTGTCGGCGTACTGGGCGCGATTGCGAACGGGTTGTTGCATCTCTCGCTCTCCTTCGCCATCGGCTACTTTCTGCTCCGCGACGGCGACCGGGTCGCCGACTGGTTCCGCTCGGACGTCGCCGAACCCGGAACGGCGGCGTACGGCTACGTGACCGCCGTCGACAAGGATTTGGAGACGCTGTACTTCGGCAACATCCTGCTCATCTTCGTCGTCGCGGTGCTGGCGACAGCCGTCTACCACGCCTACAACCTCGTCGCGCCGGATCCCGTCACGGTTCCGCTCGCCGCGCTTCTCGCGCTCCTGACCGGGCTGGCGACGCTCGTTCCCATCGTCGTCGGCAAACTCGTCTACATCCCGCTCGTACTGATGCTTCTCGCCCGGGCGTTTCAGGCCTCCGGCAGTCTCGTCGTCTACCCGCTCGGCCTCCTCGTGGTCTGCTTTCTGCTCCTCGACATCCTCCCGCAGACGGTTCTGCGGCCGTACATCTCCGGACGGAAGATTCACACCGGTCTCGTGATGTTCTCGTACATCATGGGGACGCTGCTGTTCGGGTGGTACGGACTGTTCCTCGGGCCGCTCGTGCTGGTGCTGTCGTTGCAGTTGATTCGAATCGCCTTCGCCGAACTGCTCCACGGGGAGTCGGTGTCTCCCGAGACGACGATGGAATCACTCGGGTCGAGTCCGGAGACCGGAGGGGAGGCGAGCGGAGAGTGACTCGGGGAGACGTGAGCCGAGAGCGAGCACGGGAGATACGTGCCGAGAACGCCGGTGACGCAGCCCGTCCGAACGCCGCCGGAACATCGACGGGCCGTAGTCGGCGGGGGAGTCGCAGGTACACTCGCGGCTCGGTCGCGTCGTGTTAGAATTTCGTCAGGCCGGACCAGCTATTTCGACTTGGCTCCGGTACGTCCCCGTATGGCCGTCGAACCCTACGTCGTCGCACTCACCGTCCTCGGTGTTGCGCTGCTCGGTGTCGCCGTTCTGCCCAGAATCATCTCCGAGCAACCGATCTCGTTGCCGATATTCTACGTCGTCTTAGGTGCGGTCGTGTTCTCGCTTCCGGTCGGGTTGCCCACGCCGGACCCGCTGGAGTACGGCAGCGTCGCGGAGAAACTCGCCGAACTCGGCGTCATCATCGCGCTGATGAGCGCCGGCCTGAAACTCGACCGCGCCCCGACGCTCGGCGGCTGGTCATCGACGTGGCGACTGCTCGCCGTCACGATGCCGCTGTCCATCGCGGCCGCCGCGTTGCTCGGGTGGGGCGTCGTCGGCCTCGCTATCCCGACGGCCGCGCTGCTCGGGGCGGTCATCGCGCCGACGGACCCCGTGCTCGCGTCGGAGATACAGGTCGAACCGCCCGGCGAGGGCGACGAGGCCGAGATGGCGGAAGGACAACCGGGGAAAGCCGACGAGGTTCGGTTCGCGCTCACCTCCGAGGCGGGCCTCAACGACAGCCTCGCGTTCCCCTTCACCTACCTCGCCATCGCCCTCGCCGCGAAGGGTCTCGCACCCGAGAACTGGGTCGCAGATTGGTTCGCCGTCGACGTCGCCTACCGAATCGTCGTGGGGCTGGTCTGCGGCGTGGTCATCGGTTATCTGCTCGCGACGCTCGTCTTCCGCGTCACCGCCGAGACGCGACTCGCCCAGAGCGTCGAGGGACTCGAAGCGCTCGCCGGGACGTTCATCGCCTACGGAGCGACGGAGTTGGTCGGCGGATACGGATTCCTCGCCGTCTTCGTTGCGGCGCTGGTGCTCAGAGGAGTCGAGCGCCGCCACGACTACAACGAGACGCTCCACAGCGTCGCCGAGAAGGGCGAACAGTCGCTGATGACGATCATGATGGTGCTGTTCGGCGGCGCGCTCGTCACGGGACTGCTCGACCCACTCACGCTCGTCGACGTAGCCGTCGCGCTGGCTATCGTCTTCCTCGTCCGCCCGCTGGCCGGCGTCGTCGGACTCCTCGGCTTCGACCGCGACTGGCGTGAGCGTGCCGTCATCGCGTTCTTCGGCATCCGCGGCATCGGGTCGTTCTACTACCTCGCGTACGCGATGGAAAGCGCCACGTTCCCCGGCGAGCCGAGGCTGTGGGCGCTCGTCGGCTGTATCGTGCTCATCTCCGTGGCCGTCCACGGCGTGACGGCGACGCCGGCCGTCGACTGGGTGTCGGACCGCATCGCGGCCCGCAACCGCAGTTCGCACGCCGAAGAGGGACCCGTCTGAGGGGTCGCGAGTACCCAGTTCGAGCCGTTCAGCCCCGTCGCTTACGTGGCTGGAAGCCGTATCCTGTCGTATGACGAACGAGAACACGAGCGGCGGAAAGAAAGACGGAAGCACGCTCGACCGACTCAACCTGCTGTCGCTGCTCACGCAGGCAGGAATGGCGTGGAAGCGCGGCGACAAAAAGCGCGCGGGGTTGCTCCTGGGTGCCGCCACCATCGCGCGGAAGAGCCGGAAGCTCTCGTACGCGATACAGGGAGCGCTGACGCTCGATAGCCTCCGCAAACGAATGAAGTAGCGACGGAGCGAGAGAGTCGAGCACCGGAGTTCGGAGTGATTCTCATCGTCTGCGGACCGCCGGGGGCGGGTAAGACGACCGTCTCGGCGCGGGCCGCCGAGCGACTGGCTGCGGTGGGTACGCCGTTCGAGGTGCTGCACTCGGACGACTTCTCGCGGCGGACGTACGAGCGACTGTACGACCGCGTCGCCGAGCGGCCCGACGACGATTGGCTGCTCGACGGTACCTTCTACCGCCGTGAGTGGCAGGAGCGGTTTCTGCGGCTTCCGGACGTCCATCTCGTTCACGTGACCGCATCGCTGGAGACGTGTCTGGAGCGCAACCGCGCCCGCGAGAACGGCATCGACGAACGGGGGGTCTACGTCGTCCACGGCGAGTTCGACGACCCCGGAGCGCGCGCAGACCTGGCGCTCGATACCGACGAACTCGGCATCGACGAAGCGGTCGACGCGCTCGCCAGTGCGGTTCGACGGTGGCGAGACGACAAGTGAAGGCAGGTGACGACTGACCCGCCCGCGGTCACCGGTCGACAGTCGGTGCCGGTGCGACGCGACTCGGCGTCTCCGTCGGGACGGTCGGCCACCCGCCGTTCCACGCCAGTTGGTCGAGCATCAGCACCCGTCGCGGCACTTCGCCCGACCACGCCCACGGGTTCGACCGCTTGTAGGCGTGGTAAACGAGCCACCAGTCGCCGCTGTCGTCGACGACGACGGCGTTGTGGCCGGGTGCGGCGAACGTGTCGTCGCCGCGGAGAATCGTCGTTCCCGGCGCGTCGAGCAGCCGATTTCCAGCCCGATTACGATACGGCCCCCGTAGTGAGTCCGCGCGGCCGACGACGAGATGGTACGTGCTCGCGAGCCCGTCGCAACACGTTCCGCGCGAGCCGAACAGGTAGTACCGGCCGTTCCGCCGGACGACGTACGCCGCCTCGACCCCGTCGCCCGTGATTTGGAAGGGATCGCCCGCGACCGACAGTCCGTTCGGTGTCAGGCGGACGCCGTAGATACCCCGGTGGCTCCCGAAGAGGAGGTACGGCGTCCCGTCCTCGACGTACGGACACGGGTCGATGGTGTTCGGGAGACCGACGCCGTCGCTCTGCAGCACTCTCCCGCGGTCCTCGAACGGACCGCCGGGCGTCTCTGCGACGGCGGCACCGATGGCGGGGTTGTCGTCGCCGAAGCGCGTGAGCGAGTAGTAGAGAACGTACCGTCCGCCGATTCGCCGCACGTCCGGCGCCCAGAGTCCGAGCTCTCGGGAGCCTCGCCACGCCGGAATGCGCCGGAGCGCCTCGCCGACGTACGTCCAGCGGACGAGGTTCTCGGAGCGAAGAATCGGAATCAGTCGCCGCGGACGAGCGCTTCCCCAGTCGTTGTACGTCCCGTAGGCGTAGAAGCCGCCGTCGTCGCCGCGGACGACCGCCGGGTCGGCGAAAACGCGGTCGTGGACGGGGTTTCGGTACGTCGGCTGCGCGCCGTCGACGGTGTCTGCGGTAGCGCTGCCGACGATGGCGTCGGCGTCGACGCCGTCGGTCCCGGCGCGGCGACCCGGAACCGCTATCTGCGCGGCGGCGAGCGCCGCAGCGCCCTTCCGAAGCAGTGTCCGTCGAAACACGTGTCGGCGGACGACCCGAGACGGCAAAGTCGCTCGGCGAACGTCGCGTTCGACGGACAGTCACTACGAGCGAAATTCGTCCTCTCGCTCGGTCCGCTACGCGTCCGAGCCGAGGGTCTCGTACGCCGTGAGCGCCAGCGTCTCGGGGTCGAGCGAATAGTACCGTCGCCACGCGGGTGCGAGGCTGACGACCCGCGTGTCGCCGAGCGACTCCTCGGCGTGGCGGTGGTAGTGGCCGACGAGACAGAGCTCCGGCGAGAGCGCTCGCAGCACCTCGTCGACGGGGTCGCAGCCGGCGTCGCGGCCACCGATTTTGAGGAGGCCGTGCGGCGCTTGGTGGCAGAGCAGGACGTCCGCGTCGCCGAGCGCTTTCGCGCGCGCTACGTCCTCTCGGACGAAGTGGCGGCGGCGCTCGCCGCGCAGTTCGGCCCGCGGTTTCGCGTACTGCGTCGGCGCGTACGTCCCTGAGAGGCCGACGACGCGCAGGCCATCGAGTTCGACCGCGGTACTCGCCAGTAGGTGCGGCCGCGACGCGGTGAGCGAGGCGTCGCCGCGACGGATCGATTCGACGACGTCGAACGCCTCGTTGTTCCCGACGACGAACCAGGTCGGAACCGGGAGGTCGTAGTGGTGCAAGTCGCCGAGTTGCAGCGCCGTTCCGGCGTCTACGTCGGGATTTTCCTGGGCCGCACGGTACGCGGCTAACAGCGCGCGGCGGTTCGCCGCGTCGTCGGCGTGGGCGTCTCCGAGAACGAGCATCAGGGGTGAACTCTCTAGCGGCGGTCAAACGGGCGGTTCGTCGAGTCGCGTTTCGGGGCTTGCGCGTCGTCTTCCGACCCGAAGGGTGTGACGAGCGCGAGACCCGTTTCCGAGGGCCTAGTGACCGGTCTCTACTCGCCGCCGTAGTCGGCGCGCAGGCGTATCACCTCTTCGGTCACTCGGTCGATAGCGTCGTGTCGGAGCGAGTACGTCTCCGACTCCGAGGGTCCCCACCCCAGTCGTTGCTTCAGCTCGTCGTCGAGGTCGCGGTCGGGGTCGACGTGGGCGGTTCCGTCCTCCACGTCGGCCACGAAGCCGACGTGCTCTCCCGATCCGTCGAGAAGCGGTTTCCCCTCGTCGTCGTCGGTCAGGTCTGTCGACATGGCGTGGGAGGGACCGACGGTCAGTCCCGTATAGGTAGGGTTCGCCGGCGGTGTTCACCGGAGTCGAGTGGCGCGCTGGGTACGGCTACTCGCGGCTTCGAAACGCCTCGTGGATGGCTCGCGCCCGCACCTCGCCGACACCCTCGATTCGCTGGAGGTCCGAGACGGTCGCCGAGAGAACCGATTCGACCGTTGGGTAGGCGTCGTACAGCGCCGCCGCCGTCTCGGTGCCGACCCCGGCGATACAGCCGTACATCCGCTTCGTCACCGGTTCGTTCAGATTCGCCACCGCGCCGGCGCGGAGCGGCCGAGTCGACGGCGATTCGAGGTGCTTGCGCCCGATTCGAACCGCGACGTCGACGAGGAGTCGCTGCGTCCCGCACGGAATCACGGGCGTCGCGTCGCGGGCGGTGATGGAGGCCATCGACCCGCGAACCGCGCTGGCGCGGTCGCCGAGCGCGTCCACGTCGGTGAGGTTCCCCTCGAGCAGGACGTACGAGTGCGGGTAGGCCGCGTTCATGTGCTCGACTTGGTCACCCAGCGTAGTTCCGGAGCGCCGAAACACCGAGCTGGCGTAGTCGCGCACCGTCTTTCGCTCGAACGCCACGAGGACCGCCGCGTCGGAGTCGAGCGACCCGTCGGCGCGGACCGGCGTCTCGCGGGCGTCGCCGACGACGATGTCGCCCGAGGCGAGTCGTGAGACGTTCACTGCCGCGACGTCCTCGTGTGCACGGACTGCCGAGACGAGCGTCGACGGCTCCCTGTCGTCGACCGAAATCGACACCTGCATTCGCCGATAGCTACGGCCGCCACCGCCACGAATGTTCCGTCCGCTGCGAACCGCCTGCCGCCGAGCGCCGACCGAGTTGGTGAGACGGCCGCCGACCCCGAACCGCCTACAGAATCCGTCGGTAGTCGTGCTCGCCGCGAACGTTTTCGTGGAAGTATCGTCCGCGAGAGGACGCGTGGAGGAGTTCTTCGTACGTCTCCTCGGCGACGCCCTCGTACTCGTAGACGCCGCCGCTGTGGAACTCGAGTTCGAGCGTTTCCTCGTCTTCGTCGTAACCGACGCTCCGAAGACTGCTGGAACTGACCGGCAACCGGGTCCGCACGACGTGTTCGAGGCTCTCGTACGGGACGTACCCGACCTGCCGGTCGTCGCCGTCGTACAGCATCACCCCGTGGTCGTGTTCGCGTACCTCGGCGCACTCTACTTCGCGTCCGTCCTTCGTCACCGCTTTCATACGTTGGACGCCAGCGCCGAGACCCGTCAAACGTCGCCCTGACCGCCGGTTTAGTCTCCGCCAGAGAGCGTCAGAAAACAGAGAGAACAGATAGTGGTATCTACTCGGGGGTTCACCCCACGAGTATGAGTGTCAACGTCACGTTCACCGTCCCGACGCAGGCCTGCGCGTTGGGTCGATCGATCGGCGACGACCCGCAGACACGTATCGAAATCGACAGAATCGTTCCCACGGGTGACACGGTGATGCCCTTCTTCTGGCTGCTCGACGGCGAGTTGGACGCCTTCGTATCGGCGGCGCGGCGCGAACCGGCCATCGACCGCATCAGCATCATCGACCGAGTGGACAACGGGGCACTCCTCAGCGCGCGGTGGAACCACGGGGCCGCCGGGACGCTCCGCGGTATCGTACGGAACGACGGAACGCTTCTCGAGGCACGAGCCACCCCCGTCGAGTGGCACTTTTCGGTCCGGTTCGCCGGCGGCGACAGGGCGACGGCGTTCACGCAGTTCTGCCGCGAGAACGACGTCCCCATCTCGCTCACGCGCGTCTCTCCGTCCGCCGACCGGCGGAACGATCCGCTCGGCGGCATGACGCCCGAGCAGCGCGAAACGATAGCCGTCGCGTACCGCGCCGGTTACTTCGACGAACCCCGCCGAACCACACTTGACGAACTCGCCTCGAATTTCGATATTTCGCCGCGCGCCGTCGCCGGACGCCTTCGACGCGGCCAAGCCAAGCTCATCGAAGCTACGGGACTCGCCGACATCATTCAGCCGAAACGCGCGTAATCGGTGATTCGAGGCTTCTATCGGCCTTCCGTATAAACGTCTTCACCGGTGAATGGCCGAACACAACCGGACTCGTCACTAACTACCGAACGACGATGACGCCAACCGACGACGATTTCAGTCGTACGCGGTCCTCCGGGGGAGACGACGGGAGCGACGGTCCGTCGAACGGTCCCCTCGGCGAGTCCGACTACAGCACAGCCGTGAACGACGACCCGCCGACGACCGCCGTCAGGTATAGCGTAAACGACGACCAGCCAGTGAGCGAAGCGGTCGTATTTGCCATCGCCCAAGCCGAGGGGTGTTCGCCGCACGAACTCGACGAACCGATGTACAACTGGATAGATCTGGATGCGCTCGACGCCGTGTTCAGACTGCCGAGGGAGGAGGTCGCCGACGACCGACTGCTTTCGTTCCGCGCCTACGGCAGAGAAGTCACCATCGTCGACACTCGGGACGTGTACGTCTCACATCCGCTCGAGAGCTGAATCCCGAATCACTCATCCGCAGCATCGGCGTCATCTGCGGCGACGGCAACGACGGTAGCAGCGACAGCGGCAGGAGAGCGACGGCAACGGCGACCGTAGCATCGAACCCCAAAGCGAACCCGTCGAAGCGAACACCCACGAACATGACTCTGCAGGCCCACTGCCTTTACGGCGTCTCGTCGTTCCGTCGGTATGGACGAACTCTTGCAGCGACTGACCGAGGGCTCGGGAGCCGACAAGGGAGAAAACGGGAGAGTCGGCGTCATCGCCGGGAGTATCGACTTCACGAATCAGCCCGCACTCGTCGGCGAGGCGGCGCTGCGGACCGGGTCTGACGTCGTCCGGGCGCTCACCCCCGAAGAGATATTCCCCATCGTCGCCGGGCACTCGAAGAACCTGCTCGTCAGTCGGTACGCCAGCGACCGTTTCTCGGAGATGTCGCTGGACGCCGCGCAGACGCTGGCCGACTGGAGCGACGCGCTCGTCATCGGACCGGGATTGTACGACCCGGACCCCGAGACGGTACAGCGACTCGTCTCCGACGCGGACGTCCCCGTCGTCGTCGACGCCGACGCCATCCGCCCGGCGACCGATGCGGACCTCGACGGGACGATTTTCACCCCCGACACCGACGAGACCGACCGCATCGAGGACCAGTACGGTTCGCTCGACGAGTTCGCGACGGAGACGAGCGCGACGGTCGTACTGACCGGCGAGACGGACGAGGTGTTCGCCGAGGGCGTCCACTGGACGAACGAGACGGGGACGCCCGCGATGACCGTCGCCGGAACCGGCGACGTGCTCTGCGGTATCGTCGGGTCGCTTCTCGGACGGGGGTTCGACCGCGTCGAGGCGGCGAAACTGGGAACCTGGCTCGTCGGCCAGGCGGGCGAGCTCGCCGACGAGGAGTACGGAGACGGCTTGCTCGCGACCGACATCATCGAACGGATTCCGGCCGCGATGAACTGACGAGACGAGCGCAAACGCGGGGGAGACAGTCCGCGCGTCGGAGACGTCCTCGACGCGGCCGAGTGCGGCGAATCAGCGAGGCCTCAGTAGCCGGAGAGGTCGAACCACCGCGTCCACAGCGACTGGAGGGGGCCGATGAGAAACGGCGTGGCGTAGGCGAAGGTGACGTCGACGGCGGCGACGCCGATGGAGAGTATGAACACGGTCGGCGCGATAAGCGTACGGAGGACGACGAATCTGGCCGCGCGGGGGCGGAGTTCGGGTTCGAGCAGGTCGCGCGAAGCCGTGTACCACCACAGAACCGTCGTGAGCAGGCCGATTACGGCCAGGTTGAGCGCGTAGAGCGTCCATGCAACTACCCCGCCGTAGGTGCCGAGCAGTTCCGTGGGAAACGGGAGAAACGAGACGAAGAGCAGGTAGACGAAGTTCAGGTAGAGGAGGCGTCGGTCGTAGTCGACGACGTGGCGAAAGAGGTCGTGGTGGACGAGCCAGTAGAGGCTGACGCTGAAGAAACTCAGGAGGTAGCTGAAGACGAGCGAGCGCATCTCCCACAGAGTCGCCAACACCTCCGCCTCGCTCCGCCCGCGAGGGGCGGCCGGTACCTCGAACTGGAGGACGAGCAGCGTGAGGACAATGGCGAACAGACCGTCGCTCAGTGCGTCGATTCGACCTCTCGCGTCGGGTGCGTCGTGTCGGGCCATCGCTGAGAGCGTCCACCGCGAGCGGCAAGCCACTACCGTCGAAGTGGTCGGGTCGACGACCGAAGCGTCGAGCGCGAGCGCCGGGACGCGAACACCAGCGTCTTGTGCCACACGGTCCGAGAGAGAGCCATGTCGTGGTTACTCCTCCTCGTCGCGGGCGCGTTCGAGATGGTGTGGGCGCTCGGACTGAAGTACACCGACGGGTTCACGAACTTCTGGCCGAGCGTCGGCACCCTCGCGGCGATGGCGGTGAGCGTCTACCTGCTCTCGCTGGCCGTCGAGGACCTCCCCGTCGGCACGGCGTACGCCGTCTGGACCGGCATCGGCGCGGCCGGCACCGCCATCGCGGGCATCTACCTGTTCGACGAACCGTTCACCGCCGCGCGCGTCGGCTTCGTCGGGCTCATCGTCCTCGGCGTCGTCGGCCTGCAGGCGACCGGTGCGGGCCACTGACGACAGATTCGGCCACCGGTGACGGGGTCGGTATCGACGACAGAACGGCTCGCCGACGGCGGGCAAACGCTCTTTTTCCCCCTCGTGGACCAGAGCGTATGAACGGGGGTCGCGGCTGAAATGACGGGCATCAAACTCGCTCTCGTCGTCGCCGCCGTCTGCCTCTCACAGGCGTGTCTCGGCGTCGGCCCGACGCAGGTCGACGCGGGAGCCACGCCCGTCGGCGACTGTACCGAACTCGACGAACCGGGACGGTACGAACTGACACAGGACCTCACGACCGACGCCGGACAGTGTCTCGTCGTCAGTGCGAACGACGTCGTCGTCGACGGCGGCGGTCACGCGGTGCGCGGCGAGGGCCGGTTCGGTACCGCGGGCGTCGTCGTCGGATCCTGGGAGCGACAGACGAGAAACGTCACCGTACGTAATCTCACCGTTGCGAACTGGGACGACTCGGTGCGCGCGACTCGGGTCTCGAACCTGCGCGTCGACGGAGTCGTGACGCGGGAGAGTCGGGTCGGCCTCGCGCTCCGAGCGGTCAATCAGAGCGTCGTCGCGTCCGCGACGGCGACGCGAAACAGCGTCTACGGCGTCTCGCTGTCGGACCGAAGTCGCTCGAACCGCCTGCGAAACGTCACCGCGACCGAGAACGCGCTGTTCGGCGTCCACCTCGTCGGCGACGCGACGAACACGACGCTCACGGGCGTGCTGGCGGCCCGAAACGACCACGGTATTGCGCTCGTCGGGAGTCGAAACACCACGGTTCGGGACAGTCGCGCCGTCTCGAACCGCGTCGCCGGTGTCTGGAGTTCCGCCGCGCGCGGGACGCGCGTGACGAACACGACGCTGACGAACCGACTGTACGGCGTCGCGTTGGCCGACGGAACCACCGAGACGACGCTCGACGGTAACACCGTCGTCGGCAACGCCGTCGGCGTTCGACTCCGCGACAGCGACGGTAACCGGGTTCTGGACAACGACGTCCGAGACAACCGCGACGGCGTCCTCCTCATCGAGAGCAACGGCGCGCTCGTCGCGCGCAACGACCTGCGGAACAACGGGCGCGCCGTCACGCTTCTGTCGTCCGACGACGGCCGCGTTGTGGAGAGCTCGCTGGCCGGCAACGAACGAGGAGTCGCCGTTCGACGCGGAAGTCGAAACGTCACGGTCGCGGCCAACTGAGCCCGGCACGCGATGGAGGACTGTTTTCCCGTCGGCACACCTATCTCCGGTATGAGCGAGACGGTTCCGCCGGCAGTCGAGGAGCGAATCACCGCGAAGCCGATGATGGCGCACTTTGCGACCTGCGTCGACGGACGGCCGCACGTCGCACCCGTCTGGTACCACTACGACGACGGGACGCTCGAACTCCTGACGACGGGGAAGAAACTCGAAAACGTCCGGCGAAATCCGCGCGTCGCCGTCTCGGTACAGGAAGACGACGCCGGCGAGGCGAAGTGGCGCGTCACGCTGCTCGGAACGGCGACGGTAGTCGACGACGACGAGGAGACCGCCGCCGCCGCGCGTCGTGTCAATCCGAAGTACGGCGCGGAACCGGACGCGTGGCCCGAGAACAGCCTCGTCCGCGTCGACGTCGGGACGGCGACGTACGAGTCGTACGAGTGAGACGACGTCGGCGACCCGAACACGCGAGAGTCACTCGGTATCGAGCGTCTCGTCAAGCCAATCGTACAGTTCGCCGTGCGCCAAAGAGAGGTTCCCGACCTGACAGTGCTCGCCCGCGCCTTCCTCGGTCGTGAACACCCGAGTCGTCGTCGGTCCGGCGACGGCGTCGGCGAACTCGCAGACGAGCGAGAGCGGTATCAGGTGGTCGTCCTCACCCGCGAGCGCGAGCGTCGGACAGGTGATTCGGTCGGCCACATCGCGTAGCGAGTACTCCCGGAGTGTCCGCCGGAGGTTCGCGGCGTCGGTGCCGAACACCCACCGGGAGTTCTCCATCCGCCAGCGCGACCCGGCGTCGAAACGCGCTCCGAGCGCGGCGAGGGCGTTTACGGCGACGGCGGGTGCCCGGTCGACGAGCGCGGCGAGCCGTTCTTGGCCGTCCGCCGCCGCCGCCCAGAGGTCGAAACAGTGGTCGAACGCGACTACCGCGGCGATCCGGTCGTCGAACGCCGCCGCCCGCGGCGCGTAGTACCCACCCATGCTCGCGCCGACGACGCCGATTCGGTCGGCGGCGACGCGCGGGTCGTCGACGAGCGCGTCGAGCACCGGGCCGAGGACGTTCTCCCAGTCGGGTCGTGCCTTCAGCGATTCGAGACGGAGCGGCGCGCCCTGCCCCGGTCCGTCGAAGGTGAAACAGGCGTACCCGCGTTCGAGCGCCGCCGGGACGCCGCAGAGAGAGTACAGTTCCTCGGCGAGCGAGTCGAACCCGCCGAGACAGACGACGGTCGGCCGTTCGGCCTCGTCCGTCGAATCCGCCGGCGTGAAGAGGTAGCCCGGCAGTGTCGTCTCTTCGTACGGCACTTCGACCTGTTCGACAGATGCGTCGAGATAGCGGAGGGCGCGTCGGAACGTCTTCCGGCTGCGTTCGTACGTCGGAACGCGCCGGGCGTCGTCGCCGTCCAGAAAGAACTCGGCCGTCCGATAGTAGTTGTGCGCTCGCAAAAACGCGTCTCGGGCCGTCTCGTCGCGGTCCTGCGCATCGGCGTACTCACCGACGACGGCGACCCGGTCTGCGGTCCGTCGCCACTCGGAGTACCACGCCTCGAAGTCGCCGTCGTCGATGCGCTCGACGGTCGCCAGACACTCGCCGGGCTCGGCCCCTCGGTACGTCGCGTACGCCATCGTGCGGAGTGTCTGGTAGTCGAACGTCGGGTCCGAGAAGTGAACGCGCATGAGATTCCTACCCGGCAACGGGTGATAACAGTTCATGCTGGGCAGAACACTCGTCAGAGCGGTAACGTGCGTGCGATTAACCGATGTCCGGACGTAACGGTGCTGACCCCCGATGAAGTGTACGTAACACGCGGTGACATTTCCCATATATTTCATTCTGCGATACTAAATTCAGCTGTGACCTTCCAGAGCCGACCGCACCGTACACACTCGGCGAGGACGGAGCGAACCCATCTCCGACCGGAGAAACCACTGCCTTCCCGTCGATAAGTTGCGCATACTGAAACGGGCGTAGGTTGCAGTCGAAGCAGTGAGTTCAGCGACCAACGCCGTCGTCGTCGACATCGGGAGCACCCGTCTGCGATACGGCAGGGGAACCGAGAGAGGTCCCGTAGCGGTTCGCGCGGAACCGACCCGCGCCGACGCGCTGGCCGAGCAGTTGCTAAACGCCGTCGAGGATGTCCGCGCTCGGTCGCCGGGACCGATTCAGGGAGTGTCGGTCTCGACGACGGGACTGGTCGACGCCGAGCGCGGCGTCATCGCCGAGTTCGACGCCGACGACGGTACGAGACGGTACGATATTCCGCTGGCCGAGGCCGTGGAGGACGCGTTCGGCCTGCCGACGACTATCCAGAACGACTGCACCGCCGCCGCGTTGGGCGAGTACCGCTTTGGCGAGGGCCGCGGTTACGACTCCGTCGCACACGTCACCTTCGGAACCGGCATCGGCGCGGGCGTCGTCGAAGACGGTCAGCCGATCCGCGGCGAGCGCGGCTACGCCGCCGAAGTCGGGCTGTTCTCCATTCTCGCCGACGGTGAGTTGTCGAGCACGGGCGTCCGCGGCGCGTGGGAAGCGTACTGCTCGGGGCGCGGGATTCCGAACTTCGCTCGGCAACTGCTCGCCGAAACCGAGCAGGCGTCGCCGTTGCGCGAACTCGACGAGATAACCGCACCCGACGTGTTCGCCGCCGACGACGACGACGACGACGTGGCCCGGACGCTGCTCGACCGAATCGCCCGCTACAACGCTGCGGGAATCGGCACGCTCGTCAACGCGTACGACCCGGGCGTGGTGACGCTCGGCGGGTCGGTTGCGCTCGAAAACGCCGAGTGGATGCTCACGGGGATCCGCCGACACCTCGACGACTACGTGCTCGCCGCCGACCCTCCGTCGGTGAGACTCACTACCCTCGGCGAGGATATCGAACTGTACGGTGCGGCTGCGGGGTTGCTCGGCTCGACTCCCGAGCAATCGTCGGTCGAACAGGCCGGCGACTGAATCCGATTACGGCGTTTCGAGTCACTTCTCCGTCTCGTCGAGCGCACGGCGATACTCCTCGTACAGGTCGTCGTCGAGCAGTTCCCGCAGCGCTCCCTCGTCCGCTCCGTCGGGTCCTCCTGTCAGCCCGTACGCGAGGCCGAGCCCGCCGCCCAGAAGCGCGCCGGTCCGGGCACTTCCGAGGCCGAGTTCCTCGTCTGTCGCGCGACCCGCCCCCAGTTCGGCCCCGCGGGCGACGAGGTCCGCGTCGACGCCGGCGAGCCAGTGGGCGTACTCCTCGGGCGTCACCGTCTCGGCGAGATACGTCGACGCGCCGAGGAGGCTTCCGAGCGCGGCACCGTTGAGATTCGTCCGATGCGCGTTCGCCGCCGCCATCCCGCGGGAGCGACGAGCCATCTCCAAGGGGTCGACGTCGTCGAAGACGGTGTTCTCGTGACTACTCGCGTACGCGCCGACCGCGCCACCACTCAACACCGCACCCGAGAGCAGGACGGCCGTCGAGTAGCCGGCGGCGATCGCGGGGTTTGCGAGCGTCACGCCCGTCGCCAACCCCCACAGCGCCGCCTGTTTCGGGTCGGCGTTCCGAGCGGTGTACTTCAGCTCTGCCACCCCCGATCGGGCGCGCCCTCGGACGCGAGCGAGCGGTCGACCGTTCGGTTCGGCGCGCCGCGCTGGGAGAGGTACCTCGTCGTCGGGGTCGACCGTCTCCTCGGTCGTCTCCGTGGTCGCGGCGTCGTCTCGGTCGAGCGACGGCGTCGAGGACCCGATGGTGCCGAGTCCACTCGCGACCCGGTCTCGAAGGCCGCCGACGGTCGACTGGAGGCGGTCGACCGCGCCGCCGTCGGCGAGCTCGGTCGTCACCGGGACGACCTCCTCGTCGTCGCCGAGTTCGGAGATGCCGGGTCGCTCCCCTCGCTGGATGGAGAGTTCGACGAGCCGACCCCGGAGGTCGGCGACGTCGGTCGACTGTTTTATCGCGTCGTCGACCGCCTTGCGGCGGTCTTCGGAGAGCCCGCCGAGCAGCGTCGAAATCGTCTCCAGTGGCGTGGTGTCGGTCATCGTGGTGTGTACAGTCTCGCGGGAGGTAAGCGCGAGGGTCGCACGAACCCGGGCGACCGCGTTCGACTGCCTACGACCTACGGCCTTCGGCCCTTGACCACCCGAAAGCCGACTCGTCAAACAGTTATGGCGACGCGCCCCTTTCGCTGTGTCATGAGCACGTCTCGCTCCTTCGACGCCCTCCGACTCTCGAAGCCGGAACTGGCGGTGTTCGTCTCCGGGGTCGCCAGTATGGGGCTGGAGATCCTCGCCGGACGCATGATCGCGCCGCAGTTCGGCAGCAGTATCTACACGTGGGGCGGCATTATCGGCGTCTTTCTCGCCGCGCTCAGCTACGGCTACTACCGCGGCGGCAAACTCGCGGCCCGGCGGGCGACGAACGACCGCATGGCGCGGGTGTTCCTCCTGACGGCGGCGTACGTCGCCGGTCTCATCTTCCTCGGTGACCTGCTGTTGCGGGCGACATCCGGCTTTCCGCTACCGAGCCGATTCGCCTCGCTGCCGGCTATCACGTTGCTTTTCGGCCCGCCGACGTACTTCCTCGGCTACATCAGTCCCTATGCGGCCGAACTCTCCACGAAAGAGGGTCTGGGCGAAGCCTCGGGCCACGTCTACGCGCTCGGAACCATCGGGAGCATCGTCGGCGCGTTTGCGACGACGTACCTTCTCATCCCCTCGCTCGGCGTCGAACAGATTGCGTTCGTCTTCGGCCTCCTGTCGGTGGTGACCGCGTTCGTTCTCGCTCGCCCTGGTATCGCCCGTGACCAGACGGTAGCCAGCGTGCTCGTCGTCGCGGTCCTCGTCGCCGCGGTCGGAAGCGGGGCGGCCGGGCTCTCCGTCGAAGGTCGTGTCGTCTACGAGACGCAGACGCCGTATCAGGAACTGCAGGTCGTCGACCTCGGCGACACGCGGACGCTGTACCTCGACGGCCAGCGACACAGCGCGATGGATAAGAGCGACCCCGACCGCCACGTCTTCGACTACACCCGCTACTTCCACCTCCCGCTCCTGATGACCGACGACGTCGACCGCGTGCTGTTCATCGGCGGCGGCGGCTTCACGGGGCCGAAGCGGTTCGCCGAAGACTACGACGTCACCGTCGACGTCGCCGAGATCGACCCCGTGGTCATCGATACGGCCGAGCAGTACTTCCGAGTCGAGGAGTCCGAGAACCTGAATATCTACAACACCGGTGGACGACAGTTCCTCCAGGAGACGAACCAGACGTACGACCTCATCGTCCTCGACGCCTACCAGAAGGACAAGGTGCCGTTCGAGCTGACCACCGAGGAGTTCATGCGACTCGCCGACAGTCGGCTCTCGGAGGACGGTATCCTGTTCGCCAACGTCATCTCCGCACCCACCGGTCCGGCGTCGAGGTTCTACCGCGCGGAGTACAAAACGATGTCACAGGTGTTCCCGCAACTGTACAGTTTCCCGACGGCAGGCGGCGGGGTCGTACAGAACATCGAGGTCGTCGCCACGAAGAACGAGTCGGTGGTCACCGAAGAACAACTGCTCGCGCGGAACGACCGCCGAGACATCGGTATCGACCTCGACCACGAGATTCGTAACTACCAGCGGACGACCGAGACCGACGACGTGCCCGTGTTGCGCGACGACCGCGCGCCCGTCGACAGCCTGCTGGACCCGATGGTCGGCCAGCGGTACGTGATTCAGCAGTCGAACGGGTCGGGACCCTCGAACGCGACGGGGTCTCTGGTCGCGCCGGGTGACTCGGGACCGTACGCGGTCGGCGCTCAGACCACACCGACACCACCGGTCGCCGCCCCGGTTCGAGAGCGGTAGGTCGGTGCCGAAACGCAGCGGTGGCTTCGACTTCTCAGCGAAGGTTCATCTGTCTCGCCGTCTCGGCGGCGTGTTCCGTGATCTGGTCGATGCTCGCGTCCGACTGTTCGGCGAGGACGCGCGTCAGCATCCCGAGCTGCTGGCTGGCCATCTCCTGTAGTCGCTCCTCGTCGACGTCGTTGGCGAAGTAGAACTCGTTGTCACCGCTGTCGCCGACGAGACCGACGTAAAGCGAGACGGCGTCGGTCCCGCTCACGGCGTCGGCGGCTCGTTGTTTCACACGCTCGAACTCCGGTTCGTCGCTCGCGTCACTCATGGTCTTCGTTGGCGTCGCTCGCCCAAAAGACTCCGTACTGAGGGTCGGGATGCGCCGAAGCACGCCGACTCCGGCGGAGCAGTCGCTCTCGAAGAGTAGCGTCGGAAGAAATGAACTCACGTCGTACCGTCTCTCGACGGTGTGAGAACTTCGTTAGTTGCGGACGACGTTCGTCGCGCGCGGGCCCTTCGGGGCCTGTTCGATGTCGAATTCGATCTCGGTACCTTCCGTCAGATCCTCGCCGCCGACGTCTTCCATGTGGAAGAACACGTCATCGTCAGAGTCGTCCGTCGAAATGAAACCGTAGCCGCCAGTGTCGTTGAAGAAATCAACCTTACCGTTTGCCATTGCAACTAAACCCAACCGATGCGTAGGGATAAGGGTTGTCATTCGTATCTAAATATCCAAATTTGGATTACGAATATCCAACACCGGTATATTTTCGTAATCAATCGGCTATAAATGTGGATAGCGACCGATATGGTGTCCGGTTCGGCACAACGAGCGACAGGTTCCGTCGTATCCCCGATTCTCGCTTCGAAATCCATCGACAGGCGACACGAGCGGTTCATGCTGGCATATTCACGGCGAAGCCCCGTTCGGAGACGAGGCGCAGATGGCCGCTCTGTCACGCCGTCAGGGGTGAGCCGTCGGATTAGCTATCCGACGAACTGCCGGACGAGCTACCGAACGAACTGCTATCTCCGTCCACCTTTTCGCTAGCTTCTTCGGTCTTTTCGGCGGCTTTCTCGCCTGCCTTTTCGGTCTTATCGGCAGCTTGTTCGCTAGCTTCTTCGGTCTTTTCGGCGGCTTTCTCGCCTGCCTTTTCGGTCTTATCGGCAGCTTGTTCGCTAGCCTTCTGGGTCTTTTCGGCGGCTTTCTCGCCTGCCTTTTCGGTCTTATCGGCAGCTTGTTCGCTAGCCTTCTGGGTCTTTTCGGCGGCCTTCTCGCCCATCTTCTGGACCTGTTCGCCGGTCCTCTGCGACTCCTTCTCGACGCGTTCGGCCGCCGTCTCGCCGCTTTTCTTGATGGTCTCGGCGGTCCGCTTGGACATCTTCTCGGTCCGATCGGCGGTCTTACTCATCATGCTCTTGAGATCCTTCGTCGCGTTCTTGGACCTCGCCATCCAGTAGCCGACCGCGAGGGCGCCGCCGATGAGCAGCATCCTCGGGATCGTCGCGAAACCTTTCGACTCGTCCGCCGGTCTGATTTCGACTGTCTTGTTATTTGAGTCTTTGATGACATCTACCACTGCTTGCTGAATCTCCTCGTCCATGCTGGTCTCCGAAGAGCCGGATGAACTTCTGAGCGTTGGGCGTTTCATGTATGCTTGTAAACTAGAGGGAGGCCACATCGAAAAATGTTGTTGACGAGATAAAACCGTTGCGTGCCCCTAGGCGTGGGGAGGGGAGACGAAGGAGAACAGACACACGAATCGAAGGCCTCGGCACTCATAGGGTTCGTCACCGTCGGGTGCCACCCCGACTCGGAACGGTGCCGTCGTCATCGGCCGTCCGAGACTACCCAACGGCGATAGAAGTCAGTTCCCTTCCATCCACTCAGTATCCCACTCGCTCAAGCGTTTCGTCCAACTCCGCCGGATACTCCCCGCCGAACAGGTGGACGTGGACCAACAGCGGATACAGCCGGTAGACGAACCGTCGGCGCTCGAAGAATCCCGATTCGATGCCGCGAGACTCCCGATACCGAGTGAAAAACGGCTCGTCGAAGGTGTCGGTCCAATCGACGTAGGCCAACTCGACCTCCGGGTGCGCGTAGTAGCACGCCGGGTCGAGGAACGCTCGAATCTCGTCGTCGCGGGCGAGGAGGTTCGTCGCCCACACGTCGCCGTGGATCAGCGAGGGTGCGTCCGGTTCCGTCAGCAACGAGTCGAGGTCGGTGGCGACGGCGTCGACGCGCCGGTGCAACGCCGCCGAGAGCGTCTCGCCTTCGACGGCGAGATCGGCGACGTACCGAAGCCGATGTTCGCCGAAGAACTCGGGCCACGAGTCGGTCCACGGGTTCGGTTGGCGAACCGGGCCGGTGAGCGTGTCGCGCGGAAAGCCGAATGCGTCGGCGTTCACGTCGTGGAGGCGGCAGAGGTGCTCGGCGGCGTCGCGTTCGGCCGTCGCCGAAAACGTCGACTCGCCGTCGACGTGCGAGAGAACGAGCAGTTCGGGGTCGGCGTACAAGACGGCGGGAACCGGGAGGTCGCTCTCGTCGGCGAGATAGCGGAGCATGAACGCCTCTACCTCCAGTGGCGTGTCGCCAACTTTCGCAACTACCGTTCGGCCGTCGTCGATCCCGACACGGTACACCGAGCCGATCATCCCGCCGTCGAGTTCGGTCACCTCGGTGATGGCGCTGGTGTCGACGTTGAGGGCAGCGGCGACGCGTGCGGAGTGGTCTCCGAGCATCTCTCACAGTTGACTCCTTGCGAGTCCGCTTAAACGGTGGCATCGCGGGCATCTTCGGCACTGGAATCGAGAACCGGTGTGTGACCGCCTCTCGGCGCATTGCTCTCACCCCTCTGCAGTCGCTTACCCCCCGAAGAGTCCGCGAATCCGTGTCATCAGACCGCCGTCGTCTTCCACTTCGCTCGGGTCGTTGAACGACTGCGTTTCGCCCGTCTCGGCGTCCACGACGGTCACGCCGTCGATGGCATCGTCTTCGTCGGAGTCGACAGGTCCGTACGTCTCGCCGTAAACGTACTTGTCGTCGTCCGCGGGGTCGTCCCGAAGGAGCGCGAGCCCTTCCTCAGTAGGGGCGACGCCGGTAGGACCTTCTAAGTCGTCGATGAAGGCGTCGATGTCGCCTACGACGGTGAATGCGTGCGGGTGTGGCGTAATCTGATTCGTCGGTGACTGTGCCGAGTACGACCGGAAGCGGAACCGATGAACCATCGCCAGCACGTACATCACGTCGTTCCCACCGAATCCTTCGATACCCTCGAACCGGACTCCCGCGACTTCACCCTCGCCACCCGCGTCGCTGTCGACGACGAAGGTCACGTCTGTCGCCGTCTCGGTTCGGCTATCGAACTCTGCGACGGCGACACGTTCGAACCGGTCCGCCGTCTCATGGACGAGGTTCTCCGGCTCACCCATCACCGTGATGTACAGGTACCGGTCGACCCACGCGTAATCCGCGCCAGCGGTCCCGGAGTCGGTTTCGATTTCAGCGAAGACGGAGTAACGGTTCTGGGGAAACGCGACGGGATGATTCGTCTCGAACCACTCCATCAGCGCCTCACGGTCGGCAACGGATTCGCACTCGAAATTGTAGACGCTCCACGACGGCATACAAGACACGATACACATATCAGTAATAAAGTCTATCATAAAGACGGCAGGATTCATCGGGGTCTCAGCGGGCAAGACTGTTAAGCACGTACCGCGTGACGTGGGAGCCATGGCACGCAGACTCATCGTCGACACGGACACCGCAGGTGACGACACGCAGGCCATCCTCATGGCCGCGCTGGCCGACTCTATCGAACTGGAGGCGCTCACTATCGTCGCCGGAAACGTCGAGTTCGACTACGAAGTCGAGAACGCCAAACACACCCTCGACCTTGCGGACGCCGCCGACGAGGTGCCGGTGTACGAGGGGTCGCGCCGGCCGCTCGTCAAGGAGTTCGAACACGTCGACCACGTCCACGGTGATGGGGGACTGGGCGGCGAGCTCTACCCGGACACCGGAATTCCCTCCGCCGACGGCCACGCCGTCGACAAGATCGTCGAGACGGCGCGCGAGTCGCCCGGCGAGGTGAGCCTCGCCTGTATCGGCCCGCTGACGAACGTCGCGCTGGCGGTCCGCCGCGAACCCGAGTTGAACGACCTGCTCGACGAGGTGTGGGTGATGGGCGGCGCGGTGAACACGCTCGGCAACGACACGCCCTCCGCGGAGTTCAACTTCTGGGTCGACCCCGACGCGGCGAAGATCGTGATGCACGAACTCGACGTGAATCTCGTCGACTGGGGACTGACGATTCGACAGGGGTCGTTCGAGGCCGACGAACTGGAAGCGTTCGAGGCGGCCGACACCCCCTACGCCGATTTCTTCACGACGATCACGCGCCACGCCCGCGAGTTCTCGAAGGAACGTCTCGGCGTCGACGCGACGACCCAACCGGACTCGCTGGCGCTCGCCTGCTTTCTGAATCCGGACCTCGTGACCGAGGCGGAGACGCACTTCGTCGACGTCGACGAGCGGGAGGGGATGACCCGCGGCTACAGCCTCGTCGACGAACTCGGCATCACCGACGGCGAACCGCGGACGCGAGTCGTCGAAACCATCGACGAAGCGGGGTTCAAGCGGATGTTCTCAGATATGCTCTTACACGGGAATCCGGAGCGGTCGCTGTAGTCGGCGAACCGGTGAAAACGGCAGAAAACGGTGGAAAACGTCGAACCGGAACGCGACTCAGACGGGACGGGCGAACGCGAGCGAGCCGCTGATGTTGTAGACGGAGGCTTCCACGGTCTGGCCCTCCTGTGCGCCGGAGACGAAGACGGTGTATTTGCCGCGTTCGGCGACGCCGTCGCCCTTGCGGCCGGTGCCGGTGATCTCGAACTCGTACGTCTTCCCCTTTTCGAGCGTCGGCGCGTTGCGCGAGCGCGAGGAGGTACGCTTCTGGACGGGGCGGAACGCACCGCAGGCTTCACATCGCAGCATCTCGACGCCGTCCTCGGTGCGGAGGACGGTGTCCGGCAGGCCGCACTCCGAGCAGATGACGAACTCGTCGGCGTACTCGCGGATGGCCGTGTCGAAGTCGGCGACGCTGAACGACCCGTTGTAGCGGGCGCGCTGGCCGTCGAACTGCCCGTTCGTCGCGAACTGGCGTTGAATCGCGCTGTGGAGATGTTCGGGGTCCCGCGAGAGCGCGTCGGCGATGTCGCCGAGGTTCGTCAGGCGCGTGAACGCGCCGTCGGTCTCGCCGACGGGGTCGGGGAATCGAAGTCGCTTGTCTTCGGTCGTCCGTGAGTCGGTGGCGTCCATCGCCCGGTCCAGAGATGACTCGTAGTTCATACACGTTCGAGTGCCCAGGCACGTATAGGCATTCCGAGTACGGTGGCGACGATGCACACCCACCGAGCGACCGAACCGCCGGCGTGACGAAAGCGACCGTCCCGACCGACCTGACCGACTCGGCGGAAAGCGTCGAATCGTGTTTTCTGCGCAGAAATTCACCGTTTTGGAAGTTTATTTCGAAGTTGACAATCGAAATACGGACAAGCTCATAGTGATTCAGAAACGCTACTGTTCCCTGTGAGAGAAAACGACGACCAGGTCGACGAACACGGTGAGGGGGCGACGGAAGACGGGCAGTCCTCCGGGGGTCGCTCTCGCCGGGGCGTGTTGGCGTTGCTCGCGGCCGGAACTGTCGGGACCGGACTCGGTGTAGCCATCCTCAACGAACGGTCCGACGGCGAGATGGAGATCCCGATGTCACCGCCGGGAACGGGAACCGACGAGCGCTCCGAAGGAACCTCCGCGTCCGAAACGGACGAATCGCCGGAGACGACCGGAACGGACGAACCGTCGGCGACCACGGCCACGACGTCCGGCCTCACCGAGACCGAGACGACCGACACGCCGGCGCAGACCGGCGACGCGACGGAATCGGGAACGTCGACGGAGACCGACACGTCGTCGGGAACCGGAACGGCCACCGGCACCGAAACCGAGACGGAGACTGGCACGGAGAGCGTAACGTCGCCGGAGACGACGACAACGACCGACGCACCGCCTGAGACCAGCACACCGAGAGGGACCGACACGCCGACGGTGACCGACACCGAGACCCCGACAGGGCCGGAGTCACAGTGGCGCAGCGAGACCTCCCTCCCGCTGGCGCACAGCGATGCCGGCGGTGGCGTCGTCGACGGTAAACTACTGTACTTCGGCGGCTTCGACTCCGGCGTCGACACGAGCGCGGTCGCCCAGACCTTCACGTACGAACCCGCCGAGGAGGGCGAGGGAACGTGGACCCGCGCCGAAGACATGCCGAAGGCGGTGTGGGGACCGTGCGGCGTCGCCGTCGACGACCGGGTGTACAGTTTCGGCGGGGTGCTCACTTCCGAGGGCGGCGACAACGTGCCCACCGACGACATCTTCGTCTACGAAGCCGACGAGGGCTGGCGCAACCTCACCGCCGAGACGGGCGTCAGCTGCCCGTACACGAACTGGGGGATGGGCGGTGTCTACGACCCCGAGAGCAGACTCGTCTACTGCGTCGCCGGCGGCACTGGCGACACGGATTCGGAGACGGCGACAAACCACGGCACCGGTGGCACGACCCACTGGGCGTTCGACGAGCGCCGACTGTGGTCGTTCGACCCCGACGCCGAGGAGGTCGTCGACGCGAACCTCGCGCTGATACCCGAGGCCAAGCGCTGGCCCGCCGTCGCACGCGTCGTCGTCGACGGCCGGACGAAGATTCACGCGATAGGCGGCGTCCGCAGCACGGCGGGGTCGACGGACACGAACTTCCGCTACGACCCCGTCGACGACGAGTGGGAAGCGGCGACGCCGACGCCCATCCCGGGTCACTATGCGACCACCGACGACCCCGTCATCGACAATCAGGTTTATCTCTCGCACGGCCTGTTCCGCGAGGAGGGAGAGTCGCTCTCGGTCGACTCGTTCCGGTCGTTCTGTCACCGCTACGATCCCGAGGCCGACGAGTTCGATACGTCGTTACCCGACGAAGACACGCCGCGAGTCGGCTGCGTCGACGGCGTCATCGACGGTCGGCTGTACGTTGCGGGAGGTCACGTCAAACGCTACGACCAGCAGGGCTACCACGACTGCCTGACCGTCACCTCGTCGTTCCTGCCGTAAAGCGGCGCGACCGGCGGGTGTCACCGAACTCAGTTCCCGATTCGCTCTCTCGCCGCCGCGACGAGCAGCGGCAGGTACACTGTCGCGTCGCCCTGCACGGTGACGTTCTGCGCTTCCTTCGTCAACTTCCCCCACGAGCGCGCCTCGTCGAGCGTCGCGCCCGAGAGTCCGCCCGTCGAAGCGGGGTCCATCGTAATCTGGACCGCGTAGTCGTACGCGCCGGGGGTGACGAGCATCGTCTGGAGCGTGAAGTTCTTCGGGACGCCGCCGCCGACGAGCAGACAGCCCGCTCTGTCGGCGTGGTAGGCGAGGTCCGTCAGCGGCGTCATGTCCTTCAGCGCGTCGAGCGTGAACGCCGACGTTTGCGAGTACATCCACGCCTGCAGGCCGAACACCGAGTCCTGGACGGCCGGGCAGTAGATCGGCACGTCCGACTCGTAGGCGGCGGCGGCGACGCCCGCGTCCTCCTCGATACCCTCGCGCTCGTTCACCTCGCTGTTCGCGCGGCCGAGTTCCCGGCAGAGGCGTTCGATACCGACCGAGCCTTCCTCCTCCAGCGGCGGGAACACCTCCGCGCGGAGGTGCGACTCGAACAGCGCGAAGTGTTCTTGGGGGAGGTAGACGTTGTAGATACGGTCGACCTCCTCGTCGCGCAGCGTCTCGTCGTGCTCGCGGGGCGTCTTCCCCTCGGCGTGTTCGGTTCCGTGGTGGTGTTTGCCGCCGATGGCCTCGATGGAGTCGTGAGTGAGGTTCGCGCCCGTCGTCACCAGCGCGTCGACGTGGCCGTCGCGGATGAGGTCGGAGACGACCTTCCGCATCCCGGTCGGCACCATCGCCCCCGCGAGCGAGAGAAAGACGGTGCAGTCGTCGTCGGCCAACATCTCGGCGTACACGTCGACGGCCTCGTGGACCGCCGCCGCGCCGATACCCGCCTTCCCGTACTCGTCGACGAGTTCCGAGACGGTCATCCCGGCGCGGACGTCGGTGTGACCCACGGGGTCGTGGTCGAACTCCTCGCGGTGCGGTGGGTGGTACTCGGCGTGGCCGTCGCCATCTCCGTCGTCGCTTCCGTGGTCGCGTCCGTCGTCGCTCATATCTCTCGATGCGTCGGGAAGTCGTTTCAATAACGCGGTCCGTCGACGGGCGACGACGCGGTTAGTCACCGCCGTTGAATGTCTGTTATTCGACACTAAAGAGACTTAACTGTACTCCGGCTACCATCGCTTGTGGGTAGAGTCGAAAATAGTCACGGAGAGTCGGACGTTACGCTCATCTCGGAAGCAACGACTGTCGACGACGAGATGTTCGCCGTCCTCTCGGACGAGCACCGACGGTTCGCGCTCTACGCGCTCCTGCAGTTCCAGCGGTTGACGATCGAGGAGTTGACGGATATCGTCACCGGGTGGACGAACGCCGACGGTTGGCGGGGCGTCACGTCCGACGAGCGGGACACCGTCCTCTCGATGCTCTATCACAACCACGTCCCGATGCTCGAAGACGCGGGCTACGTCGAGTACGATACCGACACTAAGGAACTGTCGCTCGCCGCGCTCCCGGCGTCGTTGTACGACCTCGTGACGTACGCTCGGCGACACGAACGCAAAAACGACGGGGAGCGGGAGCGACGCGATTCGACGGAGAACAACGGCGACGGTTCCGAGGCGGACGATGTCAGCGATGTCGTAGGCGACGAACGTGACGACGGTAACGGCGACAACGGCAACGGCGAAACGTAACCACGGTGGACCGACTGTGGCCGACGCTCCGCCCCGAAACGGAGATTTCGATGACACTCAGACAGTTCATCTCTGCGGTGGCGGTGAAGCGAAAGCAGATTATCGCGTACGCGGCCGACGACGAGCCGGTGCCGGTCGAACAGTTCGAAACGCGCAACGTGACCGTCAAACGGCGTAAACTCCCCCGCGATGGACCGCCGGGGTTCGTCGTCATCCGCGACGACGACGGGTTCGCAGGCTCGCTGAGTCTCGACGAACTCCGTCACCTGGTGACGCCGCCGATTCGCCGTCCTTGGTCCGACGGGGGCGAGACGAGCTACCGGGCCCTGTTCGAGATTCTCGACAATACGGTTTTCACGTCGTTCGAGAAGAAACAGATGGTTGCGATGTCGCGGGAGATCGAGGAACGAGCGTGGCGCGTCGGTCACGGAACGCTCAGATGCGGATTTCAGTCGTTGGAGGCGCTCCGGAAACAGCGGTCGGTTTACTCGCGGTTGGTCGAAGAGACCGATCTCGACGTTCACGTCTACCTCGCCGACGAGCAAGGGGAGTGGCCGGTCGACGGCGTCACCGCCCACGTCGAGTCGAGTGACGAAATCGGACGGACGTGGCTCGTCGTCTACGACGGCAGTACGTACACGATGGCCGCCTGCGCGCTCATCGCCGAGGAAGTCGAAGCGGGACGGTTTCGGGGCTTCTGGACCTACGACGAGGAACTCGTCGACGAACTACTGACGTATCTCACGACGACGTACGAGTGAACGTCGTGCGAGCGGGCACCGAACGGGGAGACGAACGTTTATCACCCGGAACGCGGCCACTTCGCCGCGTGACCTGAGCCATCGACGCGGTCAGGGCAGCGCGGGTGTACGACGACCCGGCCGCGCCTCGCAGCGCGTCGTCTGTTCGCCATTCACGCCGAATCTACGGTTCCGCTCCTCCAGTTCTACCCTCACAGCCCCGTCGGGTGGTCGACGAACGTCGTCTCGACGCCCCAGTCGGCGAGTCGCGACGAGAGAGCCCGCACGCCGAACGTCTCCGTCGCGTAGTGACCGGCCAAGAAGACGTGGATTCCGGCCTCCCGCGCCTCGTGGTACGCCTTCTGCTTTCCTTCGCCGGTCACCAGCGCGTCGACACCGGCGTCGACGGCTTCGTCCAGCCAGTCGACGCCGCTGCCGGTGACGACGGCGACGTCTTCGATTTCGTCGGGGCCGAACTCGAGCACCTGGACGCCGCGGCCGCCCGTGTCCAGTTCGGCGTCGAGCGTCGTCGCCAGTTCCGTCGCGTCGAAAGGCTCGCTCGCGCGCCCGCGCTGGCCGATGTACTCGGGCCCGAGGCTTCCGAACGGTTCGCGCTCGGAGAGGTCGAGGAGGTCGCCGATTCCGGCGGCGTTGCCGAGTTCCTGGTGACCGTCGAGCGGGAGGTGCGAGACGTACAGCGCCAGGTCGTTCTCGACGAGCGGCGCGATTCGTCGGTACTGCTTGCCGGTCACGCGCTCGATGCCGCCCCACGAGAGTCCGTGGTGGGTGACGAGGAGGTCGGCATCTGCCGCCGCCGCGGCGTCGACGGTGGCGACGGCGGCGTCTACGGCGACGGCGACCCGAGTTATCTCGGCGTCGTCGGGGCCGACCTGTAGGCCGTTCGCGCTCGCGTCGATATCCGCGTAGGCGTCGGTTCGAAGGGTCTCGTCGAGTCGGTCGGTCAGCTTCGAGAGGCGCATATCCGAACCGAGAACGGCCGGTCGCTTGTAACCCTCGCTACGGGAGCGCCGCCTGCAGTCGCGCTCTGACGTCGCTTTGCGCTAGCATCCCGAGGCCGTAGATACTCGCTCCGACGGCGACGAGCGCAGCGCGCGTAGCGGCGAAAAGACCCGACCAACGCGACTGTGTTCGTCCGAGTAGGGCCGCGCTACTCGAACCGTTCCCCGTCCGGTTCTGAGCAAGAGTCTCGGGCGATGCGCGGTCACCGAGGGCCGTGGGGTTCGTTGTACTCGTCGCGTTTGTCATGTCCGTCACGTTCCTCATATCCGTCCCGTTCGGCGCGTTCGGCGCACGCACTGCTGCCGTCGGTGAACCGCTCCGACGGCGCCCACCAGTCGCGCTCGTCGTTCGACGGGTCGCGTTTGTGACCGCTCGCCGAACCGTCGCCTGCGGCGGTTCGTATACTCTATCGGCGACCGAGTGTCGGCGCTCGTAACTCGACGGCGACAGACACAGTTCGACTTGCGAATGCAGCCACCGCGATTATACGTCTGTCTCACGAACAGTGTGACGCGAGCGAAAACGAGGTGACTTACTATGGGTAAGTTCCGCAGTGCGCTTCGCGTCTGGCGTCGATTACCGCGTCGAACCAAACGCAGTATCACGCGCAAGATGCGACGCGTGCTTCGCCGCTGAGCAGGCGGCGTCGCTCGCGTTTCTACGAAGTCGACGAAAAACGACTCCGACGGAGGGAGTGAGCGACGGCTACTCGTCCGTCGCCGCGCGCTCGTAGACGAACTCCTTGAGAAGTTTCCCGGCGAGCGACGCGGCTTGGCCATCGTCTCGGTCGTTCACCTCGACGACGTCGAAGCCGTCGGCGGTCGGAGCGACGGCCCGAACGACGTCGCGCATCTCCCGCGGCGTCAGTCCGAACGGCTCCATCGTCCCCGTCCCGGGCGCGAAGCCGGGGTCCGCCCCGTCGATGTCGACGCTCAGGTAGACCGAATCGTCGGCGTCGAACGCGGGTTCCCAGTCGGCGACGTCTTTGGGCGCGACGACGGTCACGTCGTCGCTTTCTGCGCGTTCCCACTCGTCGGGTGATCCGGTGCGTGCGCCGAGGATAATCGCCTCGTCTGCGGTGTCGAGGACGCGTCTGGTGACGCAGGCGTGGCTCCACTCGTCGCCGGCGTACTCGCGTCTGAGGTCGAGGTGGGCGTCGAGGCAGACGAAGACGTCCGGGTCGACGGCGCGGACGCCGGCGGCGGTGACGGTGTGTTCGCCGCCGAGGGTGATGGGAACGGCGTCGTCGCGGACGGCGTCGCCGAGTTCGCCGCTCAGGAACTCGACGTACTCGGCGGCGTCGCTCCAGGCGTGGAGGTCGCCCGCGTCGTGCACTGAGAGATCGGAAAAGAACTGGTCGGTTCGACGGTCGTAGTCGTCGAACGTTTCGGCGAACCGTCTGATGCGGTCGGGGCCGAAACGGGCCCCCGGTTGAAAACTCGTGGAGATGTCCAGGGGCGCACCGAGGATGACGAAGTTCGCGTCACAGCGTTCGGCAGTCGCCCCGGGGAACATTACACGACCTTTCGGTTGCCCTCGTACTCGAGGTACTCGATTTCGCTCTCGGGGGAGAAGTCCTCGCCGTCGGGGATACGCATCGTGAACGTCTCGTAGGTGTCGAGGTCCATCACCTGCGCGTCGTCGCCGGTGACCGAGACGACCTGGCCCTGCTTTCGATCGATGATCGGGACCCACACTTTGGCGTCGACAGGCTGGCTGAGGCTGCGCTTCTTCCCGTCGAAGACGCCGCGTCCCTCGACGCGGGCCTTCGCGCTGCCGTGTTTGCCGGGTTTGGCGGTGCTGTAATGATTGATCTTACACGGGGCGTCGTCCATCATGACGTAGCTGCCTTCCTGCAGTTCGCGAACCTGCTTCTGCTGTTTCGCCATACCAGCGACTTACCGAGGCGGCGGTATAAACGGTTTGGAAACGAGTCGTGAGGGCGCGTCTCCCCGCCGATATAAGTGGTTCGGCGAAACGGTACTCGCGGCGTAGTAGTGACCCGACGACGTCAGTCACCGCGGCGTTCGCGCATGCTCTGTCGGGTGAACTGCGGACGGGCGCGGATACCCTTTCGCCGCTTTCGAAGCGACCGATAAAGCAGCAACCCCATCGGAATCGTGACACCGATGGCGGCGGCGGCGAAGCGCCAGTCGTTGCCGAACGAGTAGAGGATAGACGCCGACAGCAATCCGACGGAGAACAGCATGCTGTAGGCGATACGCCGCGATAGCTGGTCGAACACGTCGTTTTTGTCCTCGATGCGAATGTTGACCGTGACGTTCTCGCGTTCGAGTTTGTCGAGCGTCCGGTCGAGCTTCGGCGGGACGGTGACGAGCGCCTCCGACGTCCGCTGGAGTTGCCGTCCGGCGTCCTGGACGAACTGTTTGGCCGTCTCTTCTCGATATCCGGTCTCCGAGAGGTAGTTCGTAGCGACCTCGATGAAGTCGAAGTCGGGGTCGAGCGTCACGCAGACGCCCTCGACGACGGTGGCGACCCGGAGGACGAGTGCCATGTTCTGGGGAAGACGAAGCGGGAACTCGTAGATGGTGTCCTCGACCTGCTGGATGACCTGCTGGACGCGGTACTGTTCGATGTCTTCGCCGCGGACGTCGGCGATGGCTAACTCCATCACGCTCGCCATCACCTCGCGGTCGGCCTCCGGCGAGAGCGTCCCCATCTCGACGAGCGAGTCGAGGATGCCGTCGATGTTCTGGTTGGCGACGGCGATGTAGAACTCGACGATCTTGTCCTGGACGAACGGGTCGACGGTGCCGCTCATCCCGAAGTCGTAGAAGATAATCGAGCCGTTCTCGTCGACCGCGAGATTCCCCGGGTGGGGGTCGGCGTGGAAGACGCCGTCCTCGATTATCATCTGGAGGTACACCTCCTGGAGCGTCACCGCCAGGTCGTGGCGGTCGATACCCATCTCGTCGAGCGTCTCTACGTTGCTGATTTTCACGCCCGGTTCGTACTCCATCGTGAGTACGCGCCGCCCCGACACGTCGTCTATCGGCCGCGGGATGACGATGTCGCGGTTGTCCTCGAAGTTCGAGCGAATCCGGACGAGCATGTCGCGTTCCCGGCCGTAGTCCATCTCCTCGCGGATGGTCTTGGCGAACTCGTCGGCGAGGCTGTCGAGCGAGAACGCCTGGCCCTCGCCGACGAACCGCGAGGCGAACGGAATCGACCACTTGATGACCCGAAGGTCGGCGTTGACCAGGTCCTCGATGCCGGGGCGGCGAATCTTGACGGCGACGCGTTCGCCCTCGTACTCGGCGAGGTACACCTGTCCGAGACTCGCGCCGCTGATGGAGTCGCGGTCGAAGGCGTCGAACGCCTCGTCGACGGGACCGAGTTCGTCCTCGATGACGACTCGGGACTTCTCCCAGGGGGCGGGCGGCACGTCGTCTTGCAGACTCGACAGCACGTCGATGTAGGCGGGCGGGAGGATGTCGGGTCGCGTCGACAGCAGTTGCCCGAGTTTGATGAACGTCGGCCCGAGCGTCAACAGCGTGTCGAGCAGTAGCTCCGCCCGCTCGATCTGCTTCTCGGTGGTGACCCGTCGTGACCGACCGAACAGGAGAAACCGATTTCGGTCTCTCGTGTAGGCGACGATGAGCGGGAGGAATCGGCGAAAGACGACGAGGAATCGCCAGTACGCCCGCAGATTGACCAGTGTGACCACCTACTCCGCGGAGTCGTCCGTTATCGGGATCGACCGCTCGGGGGTGGCTGTCCGCTTGGGGAGGTGAAGTTCGAGGACGCCGCGGTCCATCGACGCCTCGGCACCGTCGCCGGAGGCGTCCGGCGGCAGGGGGAGTTCCGCGTCGAGGAACAGCGAGCGGTCTTCGCGGAGGTAGCGGAACTCCTGTGGAAGACTCTTCTCGCGTCGGGCTTCGATGACGAGGCGACCCTCCTCGAAACGCACGTCAGCCGTCTCGGCGGTCACGCCGGGTAAGTCTACGACGAGCAGGTACGCGTCGTCGCTCTCCAACAGGTCGGCGAACACCGCTTTCGGCAGTTCCCGCAACGCGTCGCGCAGCGCTGACATGGACGTAGCTACGGGTTGGGGGTCGAAAAACCCGGCGGTCGAAACCCCGGGGCACGACAGACGACGGGTGCGACAGTCGACGGGCGCGACAGACGACAGGGCGGCGCGGAGACCACAGGACGGCGCGGAGACGGCGAGACAGCGTGCAGACGACAGAACGGCGTCGCGGGCGCTCGGTCGGGTCACCGGGAGGTGTTGACCGCTGACCGCCCGTAGGTGGAGGCTTTTGTCCCCCCGGTTACAACGAGACGTATGAGCCACGACGACCTGCGACGCGCCGGATTCAAAGACCGGACCCGCGTCGCCGACGCCCGCGAGCGACTGCTCGCGGCGGTCACGCCCCACGACCGAACGGGACGCCTCCCGCTGGTCGACGCCGACGGCCGAGCGCTCGCCGAGACGGTCGCCGCCGCCCGCGACGTTCCCGGCTACGACCGGGCGGCGATGGACGGCTACGCGGTCCGCGCCGAGGACACCTTCGGCGCGTCCGGACGCTCTCCCGCCGTCCTCCGACTCGCCGCGGCGGACGACGACGGGGACGGCGAAAGCGACGAGGCGGCCGTGAACCCCGGCGAGGCCGCTCGCGTCCACACCGGGAGCGAACTGCCCGACGGTGCCGACGCCGTCGTGATGGTCGAACACACCGAGCAGTTCGGCGACGAAGTCGAGGTGTTCGACGCCCTCGCCGAGGGCGAGAACGTCGGCGACGCCGACGAAGACGTGCGAGACGGCCAGTCGCTGTACGACCCCGGTCACCGCCTCCGGCCGTCGGACCTCGGGCTGTTGAAATCGGTCGGCGTCCGCGAAGTCGAGGCGTACGAACGACCCCGAGTGGCCGTGATTCCGACCGGCGAGGAGCTCGTCCAGCGCGACCCCGAACCCGGTGAAGTCGTCGAAACGAACGGCCTCACAGTCTCGAAACTCGTCGAACGATGGGGCGGCGACGCCAGCTATCGGGACGTCGTGACCGACGACGAAGACGCGCTCCGCGAGGCCGTCGAGTCGAACCTCGACCACGACGTGGTGGTGACCACGGGCGGCTCGTCGGTCGGCGAACGGGACCTGACGTACGAGGTCGTCGACGACCTCGGCGAGGTGTTCGTCCACGGCGTCGCGCTGAAACCCGGCCACCCCGTCGCGCTCGGCGACGTCGACGGCACGGCGGTCGTGATGCTCCCCGGCTACCCCGTCGCCTGCGTCATCAACGCCGTGCAGTTCCTCCGCCCGGCGCTCAAGCGCGCGGGCCACCTCCCGTCTGAACCCTTCCCGACCCGGGAGGCGACGCTGACCAGAAAGATTCCGAGCGAACCCGGCGTTCGGACGTTCGCCCGCGTTCGCACGGAACCGGGTGAGGACGGAGAGGGACTCGAAGCGACGCCGACGCGCGCCAGCGGTTCCGGCATCCTGTCGAGCGTCGCGCTCGCCGACGGCTGGGTCGTCGTCCCCGAGGAGCGCGAAGGAATAGAAGAGGGCGCGACCGTCGCCGTCGAGAACTGGGAGTGGTCCGCATGAGAGAGAGAAAGGAGTTCCGCGACCTCGCCGACCCCGAGGAAGCACACGCCGCCATCGCGTCGCTGGACCTCGAACCCGAAGCCGAATCGGTGCCGCTGGCGGAGGCGCGCGGACGGGTGCTCGCCGAGCGCGTCGACGCCGAACTCGACGTCCCGGGGTTCGACCGGGCATCGATGGACGGCTACGCGGTCCGGGCGAAGGACACCTTCGGCGCGGACGAGGCCGACCCCGAGACGCTCGACCTAATCGGCGAAGTCCACGCCGGCGCGGAGCCCGACGTGACCGTCGAACCCGGCACGTGCGCCGAGATCTCGACGGGCGCGGTGATGCCGCCGGGTGCGGACGCCGTCGTCATCGTCGAGCGAACGGACGAGCGCGGAGAGAACGAAATCGAAGTTCGGACGGCCGTCGCCCCCGGCGACAGCGTGATGTTCGCCGGGGCGGACATCGCCGCCGGCGCGCGGGCGCTGGGTCCGGGGACCCTCCTGACGCCGCGTGAGATCGGCTTGCTGTCGGCGCTCGGCCGAGACGAGGTGCCGGTACGGGGTCGTCCCCGAGTGGGCATCGTCTCGACCGGAGACGAACTCGTCCGCCCGGGTGAGACGTTGCACAGCGCCCGCGGCCAGATTTACGACGTGAACAGCTACACCATCGCTACGGGCGTCGAGGAGGCCGGCGGCGAAGCCGTGCTCTACCCGCACGCCGGCGACGACTACGACGAGATGGAGCGGTTGCTCTTGCGGGCCTCCGAGGAGTGTGACCTCGTGCTCTCGTCTGGTTCGACCTCCGCGTCTGCGGTCGACGTCATCTACCGCGTCATCGAGGACAGAGGCGAGTTGTTGCTCCACGGCGTCGCGGTCAAACCCGGGAAACCGATGCTCGTCGGGCGACTCGACAACAGCGCCTACGTCGGTCTCCCCGGGTACCCCGTCTCGGCGCTCACCATCTTCCGGACGTTCGTCGCGCCCGCGGTTCGCCGCGCGGCGGGCGTCCCGGAACCGCAGACGGCGACGGTGAGCGGGAGGATGGCCGTCCGCGAGCGTTACGGCGAGGGGCGGATGCGACTGATGCCGGTCGGGTTGCTGGAAGACGAGTCCGGTGAGACGCTCGTCTACCCCGTCGACAAGGGAAGCGGCGCGACGACGAGTCTCGTCGAGGCCGACGGCATCGTCGAGGTTCACCCCGACACCGAGTATCTCGCCGAGGGCGAGGCGGTGGACGTGATACTGTTCTCGCCGGACGTCCGCCCGCCGTCGCTACTCGGCGTCGGCGAGGACGACCCGCTTTTGAACCGCCTGCTCGACCGCCTCGGGACGCCGCGGTATCTCCCGGTCGGCAGCAGAGAGGGAGTTCGACGCCTCCGCGACGGCGTCCCCGACGTCGCCGTCGTCGCCGGTCGGGTCGAGCGAGACGTCGACTCCGTGGACCTCGGCGGGTGGCGGCGCGAGTGGGGCCTCGTCGTCCCCGACGGCAACCCGTCGGGCGTCGAGGGCGTTTCGAGCCTCGTCGACGACGACCTCCGCTTCGTCAACCGTGACACGAACTCAGGGCTGCGGACGAGCTTGAGCGGCCTCGTCGACGACCTCGCCGACGACCGCGGCGTCTCGCGTCACGACCTCGTCTCCGCGATCGACGGCTTCGACCGGTCGGTGAAGGCCTCGGAGAGTCCGGCCCGACGCGTGCTCGCCGGCGACGCGGACGTAGGCGTCGGCCTCCGGGCGACCGCCGACCGCCTCGGCCTCGGATTCGTCTCACTGGGGTGGCAGGACGTCCGCGTCCGCGCCAACCCCGACCGAACGGAGAAGCCGAGCGTCGACGCCTTCCGGACGGTGCTCGACGAAGTGAGCGACCGTCTCGGGGGCCTCTCCGGCTACGACGCCTCGTAGCCGCGAGGCCGTCGTTCGGTAGATTTTCCCACCGAATCTCTCCATTTCATGATAGGTCGATAGTTCAAACTGTGAGAATAGTAGGAACGTATTTTGCCTCACTCCCGAAAAGGCGGCTATGTCAAGCGGGGCGAGGGTGCTTCACGTCGACGACGACCCGGATATCATAGATCTCACGAACCAGTTGCTCGACCCGGCAGGAGACCGGTTCGAGCTGACGAACACCGAGAACGGCGAGGAAGGGTTGGAGCTGCTCGAAAATGGAGGGTTCGACTGCGTCATCAGCGACTCGGTGACGCTGCCGGACGGGCGACTGTTCGCTTCCGTCGTCCGCGAGAAAGACGCGTCGTTGCCGTTGGTGCTGTTCTCGGGGAAGTCGAACGCTGAGATTCTCGACGAAGCGCGACGGACCGACGCGAACGGCTACGTCCGGAAGTCCGGCACGGAGAGCTTCGAGCGTCTCGAACGCGTCGTCGACGAATCGATACTGCTGGCCGACGACGGCTGGGAGCCGCTCGCGCACCACGACTGGGCGGGACCGCAGGAGTTGGTGACGACCATCGCCTCCGCGCTGGAGACGTACAGCGGCGTGGTCGCAACGGAGGGCGTGCCGCTGTTCGATGCCGTCGACCCCGACGCGCTCGGTGGCCTCCTCGGTCCCGCCGCCGACGGCACCCACCGCGAATCGGTGTCGGTCAGATTCGTGTACCGAGACCTCGTTTTAGCGCTGTTCGGCGACGGACGCGTGCTCGTCCGTCCCCAGTAATCTGGACGCAGCGCTACCGACCTGATAGCTCCTCGAACGAGCGAATGCGATAATCGGCGAGCACGCACTGTCCGCGACGTTCGGGGTCGTGTCGTTCGACGTGGATACCGTCGAGGCCGGCGTTCCAGGCCGCGCCCACGTCGTTGGCACCGTCGCCGGCGAGGACGCCGCGGTCGGAGTCGCCGACGCCGAGTTCAGCCATCGCGTGCGTCACCGGACCGGGGTCGGGTTTCCACCCCGTGTCGTCGGTACAGCAGACGACGGCGTCGAACCAGTCGCGGATGTCGAGGTGGTCCAACACCGGGTCGGCGAGAAACTGCTGGCAGTGCGTCACCAGTCCGACCGGCGCGTCGAGGTCGGCGACGAACGCCGCGTCGGGGTGGAGGTACGTCGCCTCCGCGCGGTCGAGAGGGTCTTCGACGGCGTGGAAGGCGGGCCAGAACTCCGCCGGGTCGATGCCCCACTCGCGGAGTTGGACGTTGCGCGCGCCGCCGAGACCGTGCCACAGGATCTCCGCCTCCCGGTCGGAGAACCTCCGCCCGAGACGCTCGCCGACCAAGTCGAACGTCCGTCGCGTGTACGACCAGTCGGCGTCGATGAGCGTCCCGTCGAGGTCGAACAACCAGAAGTCGTAGCCATCGGAGACCATATCGGACGGATATCTACTCGATTCGCGGATAAAACGGTTCCGGCGAGCGTCAGCAGTTCCGAACGTTCGGCCCTCAACGGGCCTCAAACGACGGCCGGCGGCGACACGTCCCGTCGTTCGCGGCGGCTCACCGAACGCGAATCGAACTGCCGAAGTACTTGTTCAGAACTTCGCTCACGTTGTCGGCGTTGAACCGGCCGAGGTCGGCGGCGATTTCGCTCTTCAGCGCGTCGAGGTACGCCTCGTCGGTGTCGAGTTCGCTGAAACTGACGTCGACGACGGGCACCGAGAGCCACGACTCGGCCAGCGACTGGGCGTGACTGTCGTCGTTGACGTCGCCGCGCCACAGGTTGTGCAGGAAGAACAGCCAGCCGTCGTCGCCGGGCGCGGCGGCGGGGTTGCGAACGACCGTCTCGAACTCGTCGGGGGTCGCTGTGACCGGCGCCGGATCGAGGCGGAACCGAACCCGGAACACGTACGCCGCGTCCATCAGTACTCGTCGTTGAACAGCGAAGCGAGGCGCGTATCCTGGTCGGTGATACCGCCCGCCTCGTGGCTGGTCAGACGGACCTCCACCTCGTCGTAGCGGATGACCATCTCGGGGTGGTGGAACTCCTCGTCGGCGACCTCAGCGACCTGCGTGGCGAACTGCACGCCCGAGAGATAATCCTCGAACTCGTAGGCGCGCACGATCTCGTCGTCGTCGCGCTCCCAGCCGTCGGGCAGTTGGCGTTCTATCTCGTCATCGTCCAGTCGTTCGGCCATGCGCTGAAAATCGTACGGTGGCTGGTTAACGTTTACTCGCGTTTGCAGCCATTGGACTCCGGATGGGGGTCAGTCGTCGGAGCACTGCTCGAAGACGTGCGGCGCGTCCTCCTCGTCGGACACCTCGCCCGTCTCGAACGCCGACGCGTCGGGGGTCGCGCCGTCGCCGAACGACGGATTGAACAGGTGCATCGCCGTCTGGATGGTCGTCCAGTCGTCGTCGGCCGCGGCGTCGCGCAGCGACTTCGTCGGCGCGGCGAGCAGTTGTCCGACGAGGGCGTCCGCGAGCGCTTCGACCGTCTCTCGCTGTTCGTCGGTCAGCCCCCCCTGCGCGTCGAGTTTCGACAGCGCCGTCTGCACCTCGCGGCGCTTGACGGCCTCGGCGCTCTCGTACATGGCGCTGATGGCGTCGTCGGCGCGCTTGCGCTTGTAGGCGTCGAGCAGGCGCGCGAGTTCGTCGTCTATCATCGCCTCGACCACGTCGGTCTCGGAGCGACGGCGTTCGCGCGTCTCGGCGGTGACGGTTTCGAGCGCGTCGATGTCGCGGACGACCACCTCGGGGAGGCCGTCGGCCGCCGGGTCGACGTCGCGGGGTTGAGCGATGTCGATGAGCACCGTCTCGCCCGCGTCGGCGAGCGTCTCGACGTCGAGGACGTAGTCGGTGCTGCTGGTCGCGGTGATAACCACGTCGGCTTCGCTCGCGGCGGCGGCGGTGGCGTCGAGGGCGACGGCAGACGCGTCGGCGTCGACCTCGGCGGCGATGTGCTCGGCGTGCGGGACCGTCCGGTTGGCGACGAGCATCCGCCCGACGTTCGCCGAATCGAGCGCGCGCGCCGCGAGCGTCCCCATCTCGCCCGCGCCGACGACGAGCGCCGTCGAACCCTCGACGGCCGTCTCGGTCTCGACGAGGCGGACGGCGGCGCTGCCGAGCGACACCGCACCCTCGTTTATCTTCGTCTCCGCGCGTGCGCGTTCGCCGACGTGAATCGCTTTCCGGAGCGCGTCTTCGAGCATCGTTCCGATGGCGTCGACGGCGCGGGCCTCGGCCTCGGCGCGGCGGAGTTGGCCGAGAATCTGGTCCTCGCCGAGGACGAGCGACTCCAGTCCGGCGGCGACGCGCATCAGGTGGCGCAGGCTCTCCTCGTGGTCGAGCGTGACGACCGCGCCGTCGCGGACGTCGGGGGCGAAGTCGGCCAGCGCCGCCGCGCCGAGCGCGGGTCGCTCGGTGACGACGTACGCCTCCGCGCGGTTGCACGTCTGGATGACGAACGCCTCCTCGACGCCGTCGCGTGCGAGAAAGGTCGAGATGGTCGTCCGGACGTCGTCGTGACTGGCCGCCTCGATCTCGTCGACGGTCGCGTTGACGTGCGAGACGCTCACGCCTGAGATGACGCCGGTTTCCTCCATCACGGGGACTCGCCTCTGTTACGTATCACGCGCTGGGCCTCTTCTCGGGCGTTAGATTCGCCCGTACGTAAAGCCTTCCAAACAGGAGACGAGTCGACAACCGCCCGAACCGCCTCGCGTCGGTCGTTTGGGGGAACGCCCTCGGCTTTCATCTCGGCGCGAATCTCGCCGGTCAGTTCGGCCATCGCGCCCGCCCCCTCCAGTTCCGTCTTGATTCGCTCGCGGAGGTGTTTCGAGAGCGCCGGACTCCGCCCGCCCGTCGAGACGGCGACGGTGACGGGGTCGTCGTCGACGGTCGCGGGCACGACGACGCTGCCGGCGTCGCGGCCGCCCGCGAGGTCGGTTCGATTGACGAGAGTGCCGGCCTCGCGCGCCGCCGTTTCGACCGCTTCGTTCACCGCTCCGTCGTTCGTCGCCGCGACGACGAGCGCCGGGTGGAACCGGTTGACCCACTCGGCTATCTCGTCGGGGGCGGGAGCGGCGCGAATCAGTTCCGCGCCGCCGAACTCGCGGTCTCCGAACTCCGGGCCGACGACGACGACGCGGGCCTCGTCGGCGAAGCGCCGCGCCTTCCGCGCGCCTACCGACCCGCCGCCGAAGACCAGAACCGTTTCGTCGGTGAAGTCGTGAAACAGCGGAATCATCTCGCGTAACCGTGCTCCCGTCGATCCGCTCGGCACACCACGTACCGAGTGAATCCGTTCGTCAGTTGCTCACTCACTGGTGTTCGCCTCCGCACGTTCGGCCAGTCTGATGCCGGTCTTCTTCAGGATACGCGTCGAGAACAGCGAGTCCCAGTCGTCGTCGCCGACCGCCCAGTACTCGCTCATCGTCTCGCGGACCTCCTGAATACGGCGCTGGCTCTCCTCCTCGTTTCGGCCGTGGGTCATCGCGAAGAAGTTGTACGGCCAGACGCCCTCGTGTCTCGGACGGCGGTAGCAGTGGGTGACGAAGTCGAGGGAGGCGACGGCGGGGCCGACCGTCTCGACCACCTCATCGGGGACGTTCCAGACGGTCATCCCGTTCTCGGTGTACCCGAGCGCGTAGTGGTTCGGGATGACGCCGACCCGACGGACCTTCCCTTCGAGGTCGAACCGTTTTATGGTCTCGACGACCCACTCGGTCTCCGCACCGATCGCGTCGGCCACGTCCGCGTAGGGCGTCTCCGTAATCGGCAGACCGCCCTGAATTTCGACGACCAGGTCGCGTTCGTCGGGCGTGAGCGTCGTTCTGTCGGCGGGTTCGACGTCGGGGCCGAGGTTCGAGAGGTCCACGTCGCCGTCGGCGATCGGCCCGTCGAGCATGAACTTGGCCTCGACGCGGAACTCGTTCATCTTGGGGAGGTTGTACGTTTCTTGCCCGGTTTCGGCCTCGATTTCGGCGAGCACTTCGTCAACTCGTTCCTCGTCGGCGACGCTGACGACGAACCACATGTTGAGGTGCGGGTGCTCGCGCTCGTAGTTGTGCGCGACTTCGCGGTGGGCGTTCACCCGGTCGGCGACTTCCTCGAAGCGTTCCGGCGGCGCGTGCATGGCGACGAGCGTCGCTGCGCCGCCGATC